>NZ_CP085442.1:1349107-1662142 GCF_023824195.1 Priestia megaterium | reverse complement strand
TTCACCGTTGTTTACAGCTTGTTTGAATACGTTCTCCAATGCCTGATGTATGGCTTTCTCTGCCTCACGAATTTCATGAATATGATCTTCTGTAAGCGAAGAAGTCGCTTCCTGCAATAATGTTTCAAAATCAATATGTGGTCTCTTTAAATGATCCAATGTTACCTCATATAATCTGTGTTTTAGCCCTTTGGAATTTTGTAATAATTTCTCTGTCTGTTTTGTAATACGTTGGAACATACTTGATACCGAAACGGTAAATAAAGTTGCCTTATTTTTAAAGTAGTAGTAAACACTAGCCTTAGTCACATCGCTAGCCTCAGCCACTTGCTCCATTGAGACTCTTTCATATCCATATGCCATAAATAAATGGGCAGCAGTCTTTAAAATTTGCTCTCTTGTTATATTATTTTCAGTTGTTATTTTGGGTCTGCCTGGCTTTTTTTTCGGTGTCTGATTCGTATTCATAAGGGCCCTCCTTCTAGTTCAAGAAATTGCCACATTTAAACTAGTTGATTAATTAACCTTCTGGTATATATAATTATTGAAGGTTCTATATATATTGTAATAGAAACAAACAGATTTGGAAATGAGGGAGAATTAATGAAAGAATCACCTTTAGCAACATTCAGCCGATTTATGACTGGGAAAGTGAGTCGATGGGTTGTGATTGCCGTATGGATTCTGGCAACTGTAGTCCTAACGATTGCTTGGCCTGCCGTGAATAAGACAGAAGTGAACAATGCACCAAACTTAAGTGAGAATTCACCTTCCGTAGAAGCTGAAAATCTCATAAAGAAAGAATTCCCTAACTCATCAGGGGTTCCTGCCTTACTTACATGGCACAAAGAATCAGGTTTGAACAACGATGATCTAAAAGCTATTCAGCAAGTGGCGGCAGGTTTAGAAAAGAAACCATTAGAAGAACAAACGTCTACTCCGCCTTTGCATAAATTACCGTTAGCAGCTCTACAAAAAATGATTTCGAAAGACGGTACAACGCTTGTACAGCCCATTTTCTTTAAAGAAAACGTTGAAACGGATGTACTAGAAAAAAATCTAGACGCTGTTAAAAAACAAGTAAAAGAAAACGTTTCATATGATTCTTTTGCGACAGATATAGATGAAAAAGATAAACTAAGCACGCGTGTTACGGGGCCTGTAGGAATTCAAGTAGATGCAACCAGCCTATTTGAAGGAGCAGACGTTTCGTTACTAATTGCAACAGTTTTATTAGTCTTAATTTTACTTCTTGTTATTTATCGTTCCCCAATTTTAGCGATTATTCCTTTAATCGGTGTAGGTTTTGCCTATGGGGTTCTGAGTCCAATTCTCGGTATTTTAGCAGATAAAGGATGGATTACGGTCGACTCGCAGTCCATATCCATTATGACGGTCTTGTTATTTGGAGCAGGAACAGACTATTGCTTATTTTTAATTTCCCATTATCGCGATGAGCTTCGCAAAGTAAAAGATAAGAGACAAGCACTTATCAACGCCTTTAAAGGTGCTTCAGGTGCTATAGCTATGAGTGGATTTACAGTTGTCATCTCTCTTCTGGCCTTGATTGTAGCAAAATACGGTGCTTACCATCGTTTTGCAATCCCTTTTAGCTTATCTATTCTAGTTATGGGATTAGCAAGTTTAACACTTATCCCCGCCCTGCTTTCGGTTATGGGAAGAGGTTCTTTTTATCCCTTCGTCCCTCGTACTCCTGAAATGGAAGAAGAATTGGCGAAAAAGAAAGGAAAGCCGGTGCGTGACCGAAAAGAGAAAAACCGTTTCGGAAATTGGATTGGTAATGTGGTTACGACTAAACCATGGACAATCATTGTAGCTTGTCTAGTCTTTTTTGGAGCTTTATCCATTTATTCTAGTCAAATCAAGTATACGTATGATTTATTGTCTTCCTTCCCTGAAGATATGCCTTCCCGTGAAGGATTTGCGATTATCTCTGATGCTTACTCCCCTGGTGAACTAGCACCAGCACAAGTAGTCATTGATACGGAAGGAAAATCGGTAGACCTTGAAAAAGCATTAAAGAAAAATGATCTTATTAGTACCGTTTCTGCACCTCAAAGTGGTACAAATAATGAGGATTTAAAAATATATGACGTCACGTTTAATGTGAATCCATATAGTATAGAAGCAATGGAAGCTATTCCAGACTTGAGAGATGCAGCTGAAAAGGCACTGTCACAGTCCGGAGTTTCCGCAGTCAAATCCAAAGTATGGATCGGCGGTCAAACAGCAACACAGTATGACACAATGACCACGAGTGATAAAGACGACAGTATTATTGTCCCATTAATTATTATTTTTATATCACTCCTGCTATTGGCTTACTTGCGTTCCATTGTAGCCATGCTTTACTTGGTTGGAACGGTTATCTTGTCCTACAGTGCAGCCTTAGGATTAGGCTGGCTCATTATTCACAACATCATGGGGGCAGATGCTATCCAAGGAGCGATTCCTTTATACGCATTTGTATTTTTAGTGGCGCTTGGTGAGGATTATAATATCTTTATGATCTCAAGCATCTGGCAGAAAAAGAAGCACATGCCATTAAAGCAAGCAATTAAAGAAGGCGTAAGCGAAACAAGCGGTGTTATCACATCAGCTGGAATCATTTTAGCTGCTACCTTCGCGGTTCTAGCAACACTGCCTATTCAAGTTCTGGTTCAGTTCGGAATTATCACGGCTTTAGGTGTTCTGTTAGATACATTTATTGTGCGACCATTCCTTGTACCTGCGATCACTACGGTTTTAGGAAGATTTGCTTTCTGGCCAGGTAAAGTTGAAATGGCACCAGAAAAAGAGCAGTAAATATTAAAGCCAAGAAAAAAGCAAAGAGAATATTCTCTTTGCTTTTTCAGCAAACCCAGGTAATAACATAGGGTGATACTTACTATTATTAGTGAGAAATGCAAGGACAAGAAGAATAATTTCTCAGTAGAAACGTGTGGCTTTCTACACTTCTTTTAATACCAAATTCATTTAAATTGTTAACCTTTACTTGCATTTCATAAAAGCAGCTATTCAGGATAAAGTATTACTTAAGACACGTATACTACTGGAGGTCGTAATTTGTTAATTGGTGAGATTATTCAAAAGCTAAATAATGGTGATACTTATGAGGAGATTGCTTCTTCCATGAAAATTAGTGAAGATATATTGAGAAATGATTTAAAAAATTTCGGATTTCAATATGATAATAAAGAAAAAAAGGTGGTATTTACAGGCTACGAATCTGAGTATGAGAATACACTTCGTGTTTGTTACACTGATATCAAGAAACTGTCTACTTAACATTTTTGCGTTAAAATGATGAAGCTTTTGTTATGTATGATCTCCCCCATCCTAAAAGCGTGGACTGCATTCAGCCCACGCTTTTAACTATCTTCATTTTAGTTCTCTTTTTAATACTTTACCGAGCTGATTTTTAGGAAGTTTATCAATAAAATAAACTTCTGGAACTTTGTAGCTTGCTAGACGATCTCTACAATATTTTAGGATATCTTCTTTTGTTAAAGAAGAATGAGGATCTTTTACCACATATGCTCTAGGTTTTTCTCCATAAACTGGGTCTTCTACTCCTACTACAGCAGCTTCTATAACTGTATCTATTTGCTCAATTATTTCTTCGACCTGATCAGGATAGATATTATCACCGCCGTATACGATAACATCTTTATAACGTCCCATAATATATAAAAAGCCGTCTTGATCTATCTTTCCAGCGTCCCATATGAAACCAACCATCTCTAAGGACTTTGTCAGTCGCCTCTTGATTATGCCAATAGCCTTTAAAACAAATGACAAGACCTCTCTCCCTTTTTCATCAATGCCTAAAAATTTCGGTGCATAGCTAAAACCTTTGTTCTCTAAATGCTTTAATAGCCTATGAAATTTATAACTATCTGATTTTAATTCTCGTCGTACAGTATTTCCCGAGCGATAAACGTTAGAGACATTCCCTCCTGTTAGCACTTCTTCGTCCTCAAAGCTTGACATATAAACATTCCCTCTGAACATATCCTATTTGTCGTCAATAAGTGAAAGTGATAAAGCATTCATCATAAATGAAATACCTCATTTTACTACTAATTTAGAAAAGCCCGTACTTTTTCCTTTATAGCCTATCAACAATCCTTTGGGACTGACTGATAAGGTGTAGAAACTCGGTTATTGTGATGTTACTTAACATTATAAAAAAAAATCTTCATTCGAAGATCCTTTTAACTACTTGTTTCATACAAAAATCCGCTAAAAAAGTGGAAGACCGCTACTATGTTAAATCACCAAAAGCCTCCATCTGAGTGAATAATTTGTCCGGTAATCCATTCTGATTCTTCACTTGCTAAAAAGATAACTAATTTTGCGACATCCCGGGGCTCACCAAGTCGACCCATTGGGAACTTTGGCAGTAACTCTTCCTTTAACTCACTGCTCATCCAGCCAGTGTTAGTTGGTCCAGGATCTACAGCATTAACAGTAATTTTAAGAGGTGCTAATTCAATAGCAACTGATTTAGTAAACGTAGAAACAGCCCCTTTTGTTGCAACATAAGCCAAATTCCCAGGCTCAGGTGACTTATCTTGACCTGACACCATATTAATAATTCGACCGCCATGCTTACCTTCGATTAGACGTGCAAACTCAACAGTCAAAAGACACGTCCCTCTAACATTCACGTTATAATGAGCATCAAGCATATCAGCATCTATAGAACGAAAATCTACGTCCACAGAATGTGTTGCATTATTTACAAGGATTGATGGAGAACCTAGTTTGTTTTGAACTGTATCAAGAAGCTTTCTTGGTGCATCGGGTTGCGATAAATCCAATTCCATTGATTCACATCGCACTCCCAGACTGCGAATCTCTTCCATAAGATGTTTCGACCAATTAAAATCATCCTCATTGCAATAATCCATTAAACGATCATACTTTGACCAATGAGTGAAAAAAATATCTGCGCCTTCTCTAGCTAATTCCCTGCATATTTCAGTACCAATACCTTTTGCCCGACTAGCACCAGTAA
This sequence comes from Priestia megaterium, assembly GCF_023824195.1. Classification (NCBI taxonomy): domain Bacteria; kingdom Bacillati; phylum Bacillota; class Bacilli; order Caryophanales; family Bacillaceae; genus Priestia; species Priestia megaterium. Next base: position 1,657,098 of record NZ_CP085442.1, on the reverse strand, counting down.
CAATCGCAATTTTATTTATTAACCGCTTCATAAAGCATCTCCTCATGGGAACGCTGAATTCATATGCTCACCAATAGCACAAGAATTCAGCAATCCTGTATATGTATATTAATCTATCAAGTTGTAATGAATGAAAAAATGTAATTAAAGTTTAAAAGGCATTACAATGTCTATATTCGGCACTCATAGACAAAAAATGAGATGCCTTCTCCGTAGCCATCTTTTACTTCATGAACAGTGAGGTTGTTAAACCCATTAGAATTAAGGATACTTTCAAATTCTTCTGAGCCATAAAGTCGAAGAGGAAAATCCATTATCTCCACCTTTTTTGTTTTATTTCCTTGAAGCAATTCATATCTTATCTTAGTATTCAAAGAGCTAGTTCTTTTATCGTAGAAGCTTTTTTTGTAAACGACGATGATTTCTTTATTAAAAGATACTCTATTCGTTTCAGTCCAATCTACTAGTTCTTCAATTTCACTTTTTTTCTTTATAATAGTTAAAATTATTTTCCCGTCCTCTTTTAAAACTGCTTTCATGTTTTGAAGACTCTTAGCAGCTACATTATCAGCTAACAGCGAAAAGGAGCCGAAAGGTATCATAATAAGATCATACTTTTTGCTGCTCTTAAAATTCCCAATGTCTTGATACCATACATTAGGTTTGTGGTTCATTCTTTCAGCTTTTTCCACACATGCTTTAAGCATATCCTTAGAAACATCGAACCCTTCAATATCGATTCCTTTTTGCATAAATGGAATAAGCATTCTACCATTACCACACTTTGGTTCTAACACTTTCATATTTTGGTCTTTTACAAAAGAAAGATAAAACTCCAGCTCTTTTCTATTTGCAAAAGATTTATCAATCTCGTACAACCTTGTGCAGAGCTCTCCATAGTAATCATTCATTCTTGTTTCACCTCACATAAGTAGTTTTCCATACGTGCATTCAACTTTCCTGCCTTATCAACATGTTACAGACAGCAAACGCTGAATCTCTCTGGTCTCCAACAAGTTTAGGCTCTTCCCTTAGTTACATTTTCAAGAACGTTATATTTTACTTTTTAGTAAAAAGGTAAAGAGATAGGCAGAATAATGGATTTCCTAAATAAAATTTCAAAAGGAAATATCCTCATTTTAGAGAACTGAATAAAGGACTGCTTTTCATTTCTCTAACACTTAAAAGGAGGTACACAAATGAATGAAGAGATAATAAAAATTGATAACGTTGAGATTTGTACAGAAAGTTTTGGAAACCCCAAAAACCCTACTGTACTTTTAATAATGGGAGCAATGTCCTCATTAGATTGGTGGGATGAAGACTTCTGTCTTCGCCTCGCTGAACGGGAGAGATTTGTTATTCGTTACGACCATCGTGATTTAGGTCGGTCTACCACTTATCCACCCGGTACTTCTAACTATACAATAACGGATATGGCTGACGATGCAATTGGTGTTTTAGATGCTTACTCTATAGAAAAAGCTCATATTGTTGGAATGTCTTTGGGAGGGATGATAGGACAAATCCTTGCTCTTAGATATCCGGATCGCATAGACTCCCTTACTTTAATTGCATCAAGCGTATTTGGAACGGAGGCGGAAAAATTGCCCCCAATGGATCAGCATATACTTGATTACCACACGAAGAGCACTTCCATAGACTGGTCAAATCAAGAGGCAACCGTTCCCTACCTTGCAGGTGGATGGAAAATTTTAAGTGGGACAAAACCTTATGAAGAGGAAAGAATGTATAAGCTAGCAGAAAGAGAAGCTGCCCGCGCCAAACAGCTGCCGAGTAGATTTAACCATGCTTTGCTTCAAGGAGGAGGCCAATATTATAACAGATTCAGTGAAATTACTATACCTACACTGATTATTCATGGGACAGAAGATCCGGCACTGCCATACGAACATGGGCTTGCTCTTGCAAAAGGTATTTCTCATGCTAAATTAATAGCTCTTGATGGTACAGGACATGAAGTTCATAGTGAGGACTGGGCACAAATTATCGAATCAATTGTAGGGATTAGCAAAACATGAGACATGAAGACTTCAAAGCGCTTTTTTAAGAAAGCTTTGGGGTCTTTTCATGTTTCAAAGTTCCTTCCTTCTACTTACAGTAGACAAAACGTCTCCTATAGCAAGGGTATTTTGTACGAAAGTACCTACATCTTTTCAAAACATCATATTTACGATACACTGATAATTCGTAAAATATCCATATAAGGGTATTTTAGTAAGAAAATGGAGGTTTTTATGGAGTATTTTAAGATGTTTTTTTGTTTAATCTTATTAATCCTTGTAGGTATAACCGGCTGTTCTTCAAAAGAAGAAGTCACAAGCATTAACACTGTTGATGTAAAAGAGCTTAAAGAGCATAGCGGAACTTATGTTGGAGATAATTCTAACGTGGTAGCTATCGTAAGAGCATTGCCTGAAGGAGAAACATTTAAAGAAATTGATTTACATAATAAAACACCAAAAATAATTTATGGTGCTAAAGAGGGCTCTTTATCAGAAGATGAAATGTTAAAATATTGGTTTGACGGTAAGAATACATTAGAAAAAAATTTTCTTTATAATGCTATTTATTTAACAATATTAGTGCCTAATGCTGAAGGTTACAGCTTTAGAGTAGACAATCAAAAATTTTCAGTGTCTAGAGAAGAAATGGAACAGTTTATTTCCACAAACATTCAAACTTTACCAAGGAGCAATGAGTTATTTGATAAAGAAAAAACGCAACAATTTATAGATGATAATAAAGAAAAGATAAATAAAACAGTTAAAACGGCAGCTATTGGAGAACATTTTTTTGATAATGTTCCTATAGTAAAAGAATAAGAGGTTGAGACATAACTAAATGAATCCAATCTAAAGACGAACAAATAGGATACATGAGCTGAACCGTTTGTGACACTGCAGTTGATTTCCGTGCGAGACTTCGCTTTCCGCGGGCGGCCGCTGAGCCTCCTCGTCGCATACGCTCCTATGGGGTCTCACCTGTTCCGCTTTTCCGGCAGGAGTCTTCGCCTTGCCCTCCAATCAACTGCTAGAAAGACCTACACACATGAAACCTACGTTTACCCTAACAAAGAAAACGAACCACTAATCAAACATCTTGATCAATAGTTCGTTTTTCACTTCGTCTAAAATACTTTTGTCCCAGCCTCTCTATTTACCTTTGTGCCTAGCTTTCGCCTTTAGTTTCTTCATCAAATACTTTTGTTCCTTTAGTTCTTCACGGTATTGCTTAGCTTTCTTTTTTCTACTTTTTTTCTTTTCTTCGTACTCTTGCTTCATAGCCTCTTGAGCTTTAGTTGAAATACCAATTTTATTTATTTCTTTTGCTACTTGGCGCTGTAAACGTTTTGGATTTACCTTTTTGTTAGATTTTCTTTTTACATCAAGACCTGAATGAAACGATTGATTAATCACATCTAGCAATCTGTAATAAATAAAGTCTAATATCTCTGTATCTTTTGGTTCTGCTCCAAATACATAGCGAAATACTTTTAATTTACCGCCTTCTACAACTTCAATAATTCCTACCCAAAACTGACCATCATGGTAAATCGTTAGTGACATAACGATTCCCTCCTCTAAACATACTATGAAATGATGGACATCCCGAGGAGGGGAAGGTTACTGACATTGATACATATCAATGCATCCGGACTACCAACCGAACTGTGTTTTTACATCTCACATACAAATTTTAACATAAAAATATTTGATATAAATACCTTCTTCTAAAATCATTTCTATAATCACGGATTTGGTGAACAAATAGAAGCAAACATAATGTGCCTGCTTCTTTTATTTTTCACCAAAATTCATTGCAAAAAATAAAAAGCTCGCCATAATAAATATTGGGATTACTACAAAAGAGATTAAACTAAAATATTTCATCAGCCCTTTTTCTTGTTTCCCAAAAGCTATTATTCCACATGAGAATCCTATCAAGTAAACAGTGATACATACATACAAAATGTTGGGGCTATGTATGGGTGTAAAATATTGTCCAATACCAACAACCATCCCAAGCAACGATAACCACAGTGAATGTTGACTAAAACGTTTTTTCAATTTAGTCCTCCACGAACTAGATATATGTTTATATGGCACCATTTAATTATCAGCTACCATAATGTATTTAATCACCAGTAGGAAAAAGCTTGGGTGAATCACTCCAAACTCTTTTTTCTATAAAGAAAGAAACCTATTACCGCTCCCAGTATAGCTATAACTACACTAAACCGAATTAGATGAATAATAAAATCAATAAGGTTTAAATAGGTTGTTTCTGTTACACCATCACCGACTGATTCAACTTCTTTATATGGAATCACAAAGAAACCTAATGATCCTCCTAAAATAAGGCCATAGAAAAAACCTTTTTCTATAAATTTCAACAAGAAACTCTCCTCCTTTCAAACATGCTCATTTAATGAGTTATAGCATTCCCTATTACTATTAAAAGGCATTTATTTATCTTCCATAAAAATTATTTAATTATGAATTTTATTACATATAATCTATATATTAACATATACGTAGATCAAAAGGGAGACTAACGTATAGTCTCCCTTTCTATAAAAGTTTAATAACTTTTAAAAATGCTATTTACTTAAACAATCTTTCCAATTAAATAAAAGCTCCAGTAAGTCACGAATCAAGGAAGCTTTTCACAGCAGTTAAGAAGGCTGTTAAGTTTCCTGCATGCACCTCATGTCCAGCCCCTTCTACCGTTACTAATTTGCAATTTGGAATGCGCTTAGAAACTTCCTGCAATTTATCTTGAGGAATATGGCTGGCACCTCCTCCTACGATGAGAGTAGGTGCAATTATCTCTGTAAGACTTCCCCACCATTTAGGATTCGGGTTATTCAACTGGTTAAGAATTGAAGGTACAACCTCCCAGTCAAACGGTAAAGAACCAGGAGGTTTGGAAGGAGTTTCGAACTTCTCTCCTGTAAAAGGTGGAGGAGTATCTTCAACAATCAGCCGATCTACCCTTTCTGGAAATGTTTCAGAAAAAAGATAGGACACCGTACCACCCATAGAATGCCCAATTAACGTAAAGCGCTCCAAATTCATCGTATTTACAAACTGAAGCAAGTCATCACACATGAGTTCAAACGTATACGCGTCAGTTCTCTCACTTCCACCGTGTCCTCGCTGATCTAAAGCTAAAAACCGATATTCCTTTCCTAATACACCTGCTACTTCGTCCCAAGACTCTGCACTCATTCCCAAAGCATGAAGTGCAACAATGGCAGGTGCCGAAGCTTCTCCAACCTCTCGATATTGAAATGTTAAACCATTTAGTTCAATTTTATTTACTCTCATTTCCAAATCAGATCAACTCCTAACTCAGATTTCATCGATTAAAATCTAGATTATTAAGGTTCATCTATATATTAGTGAAGTAATGAAAATTCCCTTCACCTCTTATCTTATTAAAAATAATGTGAGATTATTTTATATACCCTTTATAAGTCTTTAGTCAGTGTAATGTACTTAGAGATTCTTACTTTCAATCCCCTTATAATTTAACCCAAAGGTATTACAAGCTAATTGAATAAAAGATTGCAAAGGAAGAGACATGAATTTATCTTTATGCCAAAACATTTGTGTATAAAGAGGTGTATCAACTTTAGTGCACACTAATTCTTTTAATATACCTTTCTCAACCTCCGCTTTTACTACTACTTCAGGTAGTATGGCAATACCTAAATCTAACATTACACACTGCTTAATAGCTTCTACGCTTACAAATTCAAATTTAGTTGATGTACAAATACCCGCTTCACGAAACAAGTTTTCCAATACTACCCGATATGAACACCCCGACTCAGTATACAAAAGAGTCTCATCCTCAAGGTCTTCTAAGTAGATTTCCGCTTTATCAGCTAAAGGATGCTGAGGAGAAGCTATAATTTTTAAGTTTTCTGCAACAAGACATTGCGTATGTAGATTTGCATCCTCATGCTGAATAGGCTCCAATGTAAAGGCAATATCAAGAGTTCCATCTAGTAGCTGCGCTCTCGTTTGTTCTTGAGAGTAAATGGGTTTAAAAATCATTTTAACCTTTGGAAATTGATCCTTAAACTCTTTTAATATTGGAGGCAATCTATACGTGCACTGGCTTTCAGAAGATCCAATAATAAGCGTACCCGCAGGTTCCTCCACTCCACTTACAGCGTTTTTTGCTTCCTTAGTCAGTTGAATCATTTTATCGGCGTACCTTTTAAATTCTCTACCTGCCTCTGTTAAAACCAAGCGCTTCCCTAAACGTTCAAATAAAGGCGTTTCAAGTTCATTCTCAAGAGCTTTTATTTGAGCGGTAACGCTTGATTGAGCAAAGTTCAAAATTTTAGCTGTATATGTAAAATTTAAATTTTCTGCAGCTGTTTTAAATGTAATTAGTTGTTTTATTTCGATTGTCCTCACCTCTGTATAATCGGATATTCCGATCGATTCAATCGTAATGTTCATCTGTAACGATTGTTAATTTCATTATAAAATATGGTAAATCAAACCACAACATACTAAATATAAAGAGATAAGGGGAAATCATAATGTCTATAAAAAAAGAGAATACAAAGGAATCAATGAGTCTAACGCAAAAAGATACCAGTGAAAAAAACTTCAAATACTATTGGAATGAAATTGTTCGAGCGCTTATCGTGACTAAATAATTGGGCTAATCAATTTTATTTTGCTTAAAAAAGCTATATAAAGTAAATCGACATACAAACGTTTCAATATAAAAACAATAGCTTGGTAATTCTGAATACCCTCAGAGTTAGCAAGCTATTAATCTAATTAAATTTATAATCATGTTCATTGGTTTGAATCTAACCTATACTTCGCAATATCCTTGCCATCTTGGGAGATAATGAGTGGACCCTTTAATGCATTAGCTTGTAGTTGCTTTACCTTAATCATTATTTGCGACTATAGCTACTTTTTAATTGTTTTGAATCTAATGGTGGTACACGAAATAATTGCTTTAGAAAATCATCAAAAGTGTCTGCTATTTTGATATACTCCCATTCTGTATTATCATATGTTGAAGCCGCATAGTTTTCTGCGATATACATTACAGCGGGATCTTGTAATCTATTACGATAATCCAACACGACCCAATAGTGAAAGTCTGTCGACAAAACCACAAATTCACCGGAGAGTTCCACTTCTTTTAATAATTCTTCGGAAGATAAGATACTCATATCATCATTTTCAAAATGTATAGGGTCAATATCACTAATCCTTGTTCTTTGCCCATAAGGAATACTTTCGGTATCTCCATCAGGTAACATAAAGTATGGGTAGTTTAATCCCCCACCATTTTTTATTTTCATTAAATCTAATAATGAACTAGGTAACTTAAAACCTAAACTAGCTTCAGCTTGCTTTATGATTTCATCATTTATCGGATAATCTATACGCTCATATTCACTATCGTCGCTCCAAAAACTATCTCCCTGATAAAATTCTTTTTTCAAAACTTCACCTTCTTTAATCTGATGTTCATAAACTTCATATTCTTGCTTCTGATATACTTTCTAGACTATCTGTAATCCCGTCTATTAATCCCTCTACTTTATATACAAAATCATCAATTATCATATTTAATTCTAGTAGCGTTTTATCTTCCTAAATTTTCTTTAGTTTAACTCTATACTTAGGTATAAAGTATCTCCTGTATTCTTATCTTTAGTTAATTAGAAGAAAATAATTACATAAATTTCTTCATTTGTAATAGTATTGTTTCATTTTACCATTACACTGTATAATAAATTAACTTAATAATTGTTAGTTTTATTTAGAAAATCTTAGATATTAGCTCTTGGTTTTTATTTATCCATTTATATTTCACCTGAAATTTTGCATGTAAATCAGACTGTTTCAAAGTAATTAATGGTCATACTAGCTGGTGCATGGCTTATCCGCTCTACTAATACATGGCTTCTATAACCTTAGGATTTTTAGAGCTTGCTATTATTTTCTTGATTTTTGAATCATTTTGAAGCGTACTAAAAAGCGATCACAGCATCAGCATACAAAATCACTTTTTGTAAGGTTAATGTGTATTCGACGTATGGAACAAACTCTATCATGTTCGCATTCTAGGGGGGCAGTATAATGAACAGAGAGCAAGAAGAAATAATTGTTAAAGCATTTTTTGAAAAGAGGATACAGCAACGAATATTATTTGAATTGACTTCTCCTAAAAAGAGATTGGATGCCTTAAGTCGTCTTTGTCATAACTACACAACGACCTTCCGGAAGAAGTTCAAAACAACCAGCAATCCATAATAAAAGCCAATCCCTTCAAAAAACAAAGAGAGAATAGGAAATATCATAGATTCAAAGCCAAATAACATAATAATAAGCCCAATTCCTTTAGCGAGCTGTTTTTCATTTCTAGGTGTAAATACCTTTCCATACCCAGCAATGAAATTAGTACTACCTTTTTTCCATACACGTTTCCCAATATAAATAATGAAGCAGCTTACTAAACATATAAATAATACGTTCAACATCAGATATTACCTCTTCTTTACACACTCTCATTTAACATATATAGTATATTTTACCATAAATAACTTACAAATATTATGTATTAAAGGTGAACTCATAAAATATAACACTATAAAATATATACATACTAATTTTGGAGGTTTTTGGTTGTTAAACTTATTTTTAGAGCTGGGTGAGTAAGCTTCCTTGATGACTGTGTGCATAAAGGAAGTCCCATTTATGGAGTATAAAAAGCGGTAATTTACCAAATGAACAGGAGACTATAAATGGATATCTTAATTAAACAAGAACTCACTGAAGAATATAATAAAACTGAAGAAGTTGTTAAAAGCGCTTTTTTAAATGAAGAATACAGCGATAAGAAAGAACATTTACTTGTAAAACGGATTAGAAAGTCAGATGCCTTTATTCCTGAACTTTCATTGGTCGCATTCAATCAGAATGCAGACCCTGTAGGTCATATTCTTTTATCTAAAATAACAATTATAGATGTTGATACCGCTATCGATTCTTTGGCACTTGCTCCAATTTCCGTTTTTCCTCAGTATCAGAAACAAGGAGTTGGAAGTCAATTAATTCACGCTGCGTTAAAACGTGCAAAAGAGCTTGGTTATCATTCAGTAATCGTTTTAGGACATAAAGATTACTATCCAAAGTTTGGATTTAAACCAGCTAGCTTATGGAATATATATGCTCCATTTGACGTACCTGAAGAATTCTTTATGGCCTTAGAGTTAACAGAGGGATCACTAAAAAATGCGCAAGGTGTTGTGCATTATTCAAAGCCTTTTTCAGAATAAGTACTAACTAATTAATTAGGTTTTACGTAAAAAGAGGTTATCCGGAAAATAGTTTTATAGCATTTTCTATGGACAACCTCTTTTTTATTTATTTGATATTATTAAAGCGGTGGATTTTCCACACCTAACTGAGCCCAATCTTCTTTTGGAGGCCCATAAACTCCAGGGGGTTTTATTCCTGCTTGACGCATAAGAACTGTGATCTGACCTCGGTGATGAACAATATGCTTGATTAGCCCCATTAAGATTGCAGCATTTGATTGCTTTCTACCAAACGCTTCTTGTATATGTTCTAAGGATTCATCTGTCCATTGCTGTTCGATAATTTTAGCAGCGTGAGAACTTACATTTTTGAAAGTTATAGCAATTTCCTGTGCAGAAGATGGAACGCTTGCTGTACTTTCTATTCTGTCTATGTTCAATCCAAACTCAGTTAGGTAATCTGGAATATTTGTTGTAAAATGCCAAGCAATTCTCCCTAACGTACGTCCTTCAGGATACACTTGTTGTTCTAACGAATCATCTGTTAAGCTATCCAAAACTTTTTGAGTTAGCATGGCTTCGTTGTTCCATTCTTTGATAAAATCTGAAATGGTGTTATACATGTAAAAGACCTCCCAATATAAATCTAATCTAAATTGATAATTAAATAATATCATAGAAGAAAAATAAGTTGTCTTATTTACTAAAGGAAGGAGACTCTATGTTATTTAAAGCTGCTACTCAAAAAAATATAATTTTTCCTTTATTGCTGTTAAAGGTTTTACTATTTGTTCAAATGTTTCAACATAATAAAATAGGTGCTTTTTTACTTCTTGTTGCTATCCTTTGTTCGTTTCTTGCCCTTTTCCTCAGATATGAATTTCAGATAGACAAAGATACCTTAACCTATAGAACGTATATTTTAAGGCTTAAAGTATATCAAAAAACAGTTAAACCTATGGACATTAAAAAAATCGTATTTAAGCGCTTAAGTTGGAAAGCAAAATTGGCCATAGTCCGAGTGGAAAAAGGCTGGAATATGCGGATATCGTTATTTAATCCACCAAATATTTTTAAGGAGTTAGAAACATTTGCAGGTGAAAATAATGTAGATATTCAAAAAACATCAGATTATAAAATTCTAGAGAAAACATCTTGAATGTCACTACGTTTAGAATACATTAACTTTATGTATGTTTTATAAAAAGGCCGCACAATCAGCAGTTATTCATTTCTAATTAAGACGCTTTCGGACCTCTTTACTGCTACAAAGAATTAGTAAAGAGGTCCTTCCATTCTTAACCTACTGTAAGCACCTCCAAGTTTAAACACTTTGTCCTCCTTCCTTGCATCAACCTCGAGCCCTACTTAAAAATAGGCTCCAAGACCATTTCATTTAACATTATTTGGATATATAATTCATATATAACGCTTTTTAAGAGGTGATGATTCTGTATATATCGAAAAAGCTTGGCATTTTAAGCTGGTTTGCTACTTGCTTGTATTTTTTAATTGAACCGTTCTTCATTTTGACTTCAACCGCTCCCTACAGTTTTTTAAATCACGCAATGAGTGATCTTGGCGTAACTTCTTGTGGAAACTACACCTATTCAATTGCACCTCATGAAATTTGTTCTCCTCACCATTTTTGGATGAACTTATTGTTTATTATAAACGGATTAACACTTTCAATTGGTGTTTTGTACATTTCACAAAGCCTAAAGAAAACAAAAATAACCCAACTAGCAACAGCTTTTATCCTTATATTAGCTTTAGGTAACATTGTTTCAGGTTTTATACCGGCTGATATAAATTTATTTTGGCATTCAATACTCGCTCAACTTGGCATGATTACTATTTTAGCTGGTCTTTGGATATATGCATCATCCTTAACAAGCGGCAAGTATTGGACTTATGGCTGCTTGCTCTCCTTACTAGTCATCCTTATACTCATTATTTTTGTATTTTTTGTTCCTATGCCTACCGGTCTGCTGCAAAGATTATTCTATTTAGTAATCTTTATATGGGGCACCGTGCTTTCCTTTATTTTAAACAAATAATCTATCCTCACAGGACTATGTTGAACTACTCCTCGTAATCTCAAAAAGCAAAAAGTCCATAGAGGCATCCCTATGGACTTTTTTTGCGATTTTTTTAGATAAATTCTCTTAATAATTCTTTCGATTTCTTTCCGCTAAAACCAAAATAATTGCCAATAAGTTTGACGTATTCTGTGTAGGTAACTTTTCTATTTAAAGCAGTTTCCCACCATCTCTTTGGATTATAATAACGACTTCCACTAGAACAATAGGTTAATTGTATTTGGGTATCCTTAAATTCTTTATTAAAATTTTTTTCTACCCTTTTCATATGATAGTTGGAAGAAACAACGATAGCGGATTGAAAATGATAGTTCATCATTAGCCTTTTTGTGAATTTAGCGTTTTCCGTAGTACTTGTAGCGTGATTTTCTAATATAATTGAATCCTCAGGTATCCCTGAGTCCTTGGCTTGATGATAAAAATTATTCTCTTGACCATTCGAAAGGATTAAATGAGCCGCATAGCCTTTTTTATATAATTCAATTCCCTTCTCCAGTCGATCATTATCACCACTTAACACAATAATCACGTCAGATTTTACAGGCTTTTCGTTTACCACAAGCTCTTTCCCGGCAAACAGAAAAAAAATAATCCCTAATCCCAGCATAAATATACTAATTTTTATCCTTTTACCTTTAATTTTTTGCATATAGACCCTCATTTAAAAAGTTCACTTCATATCGTATCATAAAGCTCAATATTCATAAAAATAAAAAGGTAATCTTCAAAAAAATTTTAATTCTTAACCTTGGTCTTAGTTTTCTCGTTCTTGGTAACTAGTGCTTTGTAGTTTATTAGAATACAGATTTACTTCCTAAATAACGAGGGGCCCAGTAAGAATTGCTTAACGATGCAATAGTTACACCAGTTGAACTTCCAGCATGAATAAACTGCCCGTTTCCAATATAAATTCCAGCATGTGAAGGCCCTCCAGTAGTATCAAAGAACACAATATCCCCTACATTTGGAGTAGATGTACTTTTTCCTGACTGATACAAGGTAGCTACTGTTCGCGGTACAGTTACTCCACCTCCATTTTTAAATACATAATAAATGAAACCACTGCAATCGAAACCACTCGGTGACGTTCCTCCCCAAACATATGGTACACCTATGAATTTTTTAGAATAAGCAACAATATCACTAGCTGTCGCTTGCGTTGAACTATTGACAGTTGAAGAACCAGTGGAGCTGCTAGATACTTTATTTAAGGCATTTAAAGTAGCCGGACCTACTATTCCATCCACAGCTAAGCCATAATCCCGTTGGAAATTCATAACCGCAGTTTGAGTAATTGTACCAAAATATCCTGTTGGTGTGGCATTAAAGTAACCTTTTTCCTTTAACAATTGCTGTACTTTTTCAACTTCATTACTAGTCATTCCATATTTTAAAAGTGTACCGTTTGTAACCGTACTTGTTGAATTAGCTATTAACGCTTGATATGTATTAGATCCTACAATTCCATCAGCGGTTAAACTATGAGAACGCTGAAAGCTTAGAACTGAATCTTTTGTAATTGAACCAAAATAGCCAGTCGAAGTAGCTGGAAATATCCCCTTCTGTCTTAAAACATCCTGTAATTCTTTTACGTCTGGATCTGTCATACCTTCTTTTAATAGCTTGTCTCCTAAAGCTGCATGGCTTATTGTTGGTAAAACAATTAATGACGAGCATAGAGCTAATGAAGAAATTATCTTTTTCACTAAGTATATCCCCCGATGTTATATTTTTCTTGTTCTTGACTATAAAATTTTAGCAGGGAGAAATAGAAAAGAAACAACCTATTTATGAATTTTTTGTGACATTTTCAAAAATCACTTGATTTATTAGGAGGTAATTATTTGTTTTGTCATATAAAGTATAAATATACTTATAATGGTTAAGCCTGTTGTTCTTTAACCTCATTTTTCTTTTTACTTATATGACGCTAAATCTTGAATACAATAAAACACCTTTCTATAATGGTGGACACCTAAAGGAAAGATAGGATGCCAGCGTAAAGAGATAGGAGGAATAATGTGAGCAAATTAGTGTTTTTGAAGCGCCGGTTTAAATACTTACTTATTAAACTATTAAGATTAAAAGATCATTCACATAAAGTTGCGCTAGGTTTTAGTCTAGGTTCTGTTGTGAACTTTGTTCCTACCTTTGGATTGGGCCTTATAATATCCGTAGGTTTAGCTAAATTATGTAAAGGAAACAGCATAGCAGGCCTCATTGGTGGAATGTTTTTTATGTGGGCCTTTCCGTTGATGTTTTACTTGAATACAGTAGTTGGAGGATATATATTTCCAATCGACCTTGATCAAACTTTGCTTCAGAATGCAGATGAAGATTTGGATAATCGACTAGAACTAGGAGCAAAATTAGGAAAGAATTTTTTAACAGGAATGGTTCTTAATAGCTTCTTATTTGGAAGTATACTTTATATTGTTAGTTACTCAGAGGCTTCCTCTTACACTACATCTATAAGAAATGGATAGTAAAAAAACGCACTAAAAAAACGGATTATTAGCTCAATTTCAACATTTATTTTTAATTGTAAAGCGATATAACTGAACATTTTTTAAAAAGGGATAGAGATAAATTAGCCCATAATTGATATCTATGGTTATCAACTATGGGTTAAGGTACGATCTTTGTTTCTGTTTTAAGATAAATATGGAGGAAATAAAGGACTGCTCTCATTCCTTTGTTGAAGATAATACAGTCTGTTTCACCCATTTTTTTCGGTTTCTTTGATCAATTATCCATCCATACAAACTTTGTATACCTAGTATCAGAGAGATTATGACACCGCTAGCTGCTAGGATTAATGCAAAATATTCTACAGGATTGTATGCAAGTATATTTCTCCATTTGATTCTCCCGATAAAATCATTTACTACAAGCCCCATTCCAAGCATTTGACCCACTACGGAATAAAGAGTCAAAATCAGCAATAACAGGCTGTCTTTTTTCGCATTAACGTTTTCCTGATATCTAAATAAACTCTCTAGAGATTGTTTAGCTTCCTTTTTGTATCATAACGATCGATAGTAAACCTAATATATTTTTTCTTGATAAGAGTTCATTCAATTTAATAATTTAAAAACAGTAAAACAGCTCCACGTAAAAATAAGTAGCCATACTATGATAATAATTGAACCCGCAACCCAATTTTTAGGTCGTTCATTTTGAATGAGCTCTTCTGCTTTTATTGCGCAGTCCTCTATTACACTTGTAGGTAGCATCTTCAAAGCAAGCATAATTCCTAAAGGAACAATGATTATATCGTCAATATAGCCTAAAACCGGTATAAAATCAGGAATTAAATCGATTGGACTGAAGGCATATGCAACAACACAAGCAGTAAATAATTTGGTATACCAAGATACTCGTTCATCTTTATAAGCTAAGTATAAGATAAATAGCTGCTTTTTTAACTTTTTAGCCCACCGCTTTAATTGATTAAGCATGTTTCCTATTCTCCTTTTAGTAGGGATTTTAGATAAGTATATCAAGAGATAGATATTTTCATTTTACAACTTAAGAAAACATTGCATTTATTTTGGTAATCATTTGACTTAGCGACACCATTTTTAACATCACTAATTTATTGAAAATGGATAAAAAACGTTGCTGTATATCTGGACGGTTTGATGTAATATAAAAATTACTTTTATTCTCTTTGATACCTACATATTTCTCTTATTAATAAATTTAGAACTATAAAAATAACTGATTAATGCAATCATCTTGATTTACAGCTAGTTTGGGAATAGCTTGAATAGGAACCCAATAGTACGAAAAGATTAATCCTGCATCTTCCCCTTTAGAATTAACCTTATATTCCCACCGTTCTGCAGTTTTTTCTTTAACTTCTAACTGAAAAACATGTCGTTCATGATACTGGCTTTTACCTTCATGATGATAAACATATGTTTTCAATTTTGTTACCGATAAAAACTCCATTAATCCAGATTCTTCTTTGACCTCCCTATATAAAGCTTCTTCAATTGTTTCTCCCTGTTCTACAGTACCTGCTGGAACTTGAATTCCTGCTTCTGGATAATCTTTGTGTTTGCAAACTAATAACTCTGTATGATGACCATTAAACCTAGTTATGTAAGCCATAACTTTTGTTATAATCGTTTTATCCTGCATATTCGCTTCCTCCTATATGTAGATACTAACCGTACAGATTTCTTCATCAGCAAACAAACTTCTTTAACTCCCAAGAATAAATCAGGCATATTTTATTACATCTATTTTAATTGCAAAAATAATTAGTCTCAGTGTTGTCATAATAAGCTGCTTTTACGGAAGGTTAACTGGTATGGAAATTGGAATGGTTAGTTTTGCTATTCTGTTAGGGTCTATAATCATCATATCAGTAAGTGAAATAATAGGAAAAGGCAAGAATCAAATTGATTCTTGCCTTTTCTGTCTTTATTTTCTTTCAAGAGAAGATTCTGATACATTTTCGTATTCTGTAATTTTACAGATGCGATTTTCATGACGGCCCCCGACAAATTGGGTTGTTAACCAAGTCTTCGCAATTTTGCGAGCTAAACCTGGTCCAATTACTCGTTCCCCCATGGCTAAAATGTTCGTATCGTTATGTTCACGCGTCATTTTAGCTGAAAACACGTCATGAACGAGTGCGCAACGAATTCCTTTTACTTTATTAGCGGCAATACTCATGCCAATTCCTGTACCGCAGATTAAAATTCCAAAATCGGCTTCTCCATTTGCTACTTTTTGGGCAGCTGGAATCGCATAATCCGGATAATCGACTGAACTACTGCATTCACAGCCTAGATCTTCATATATTATGGACATTTCTTCTAGTAGATTTATAATCTCTTTACGAATGTTTATTCCACCATGATCTGAAGCAATTATGACTTTCATAAGATTACTCTCCTTGTTCAGCTATAGTCTTAATTAAAATTCTAATGATTTTTGGAGTCTATTTTTACCGATACGTTATTTCCTAGAACAATCCTCAGAACACTTCCCGTACCATGTTTTAACCCCTTCAGAGTTGTCTACATTCTCAATAACTTTCCCACATACTTGACAAACGATAGTTCCCTGTTTTACATTAACCTGCTTATTCATGTCTATTTCCTCCTTTTTATTAGAAAAATTCGTTTGTATTCAAATACATTTCTTTAGAGACAAATTCGTTTTATCTCTATTTTGATAAATCATTGTATGTTAGAAAAGATATCCTTAAGCTAGAATGGTATCCAGTAAGCTGTATTTATCATCGTTACTAGATAACTTCGAATGAACTTTTTCAATATCTACATTAATTAAGTCATTTTCTTTGATTCCTACAGCTCTACCAGAATACCCTTTGAGTAATAATTCTACTGCTGTGATCCCCATTTTACTTGCTAATATACGATCAAATGCGGACGGTTGTCCTCCTCTTTGAATGAAACCCAATATACTTGTCCTTACGCTAATATCTAATCTATCCTCGACATATTTTTGTAGGTCTTGAATATCGTACATTTTTTCAGTAATCAGGATTAGGTTATCTTTTTTACCATTTTTAATTTTCTCATTAAGCTTGAAGCAGATCTCTTCAAAGCCCAATTTTCTCTCTGGGGTTGAAATAATTTCTCCAGCTCCTGCTAAAGCAGAGTACAGGGCTAAATCTCCGCAATATCTTCCCATAACTTCTACAATCGTAGTCTTTTCATGAGATAAATCTGTATCCTTAATTTTACCGAGGCATTCTAATATCGTGTTTAATGTAGTATCAAATCCAATTGAATAATCTGTGTAAGATAAATCATTATCAATCGTTGCCGGTATAGCAATGACATTTACACCTAATTGATGTAATTTTTGTGTTCCTTTAAAAGAGCCTTCACCACCGATTACCACTAAATGATTAATTCCATAATCCTTTAATATAATTAAGGCTTTCATTCTGCCCGACTCTTTCATAAACTCTGCGCACCGGGAGGTTTTTAAAAATGTCCCTCCTTTATCCGCAATATAATCTACATCTGTAGAGGTTAATCTATGAATTTTACCTTCTATTAACCCTTGGTAACCACCCTCGATTCCCATTACCTCTATGCTATGATAGTTAGCTGTTTTTACTACTGCTCTAATAGCAGCATTCATTCCTGGAGCGTCTCCGCCACTTGTTAAAACTCCTAGCTTCATCATTGCCATACACCCCTGCTATTCTTATCCATTTAAGAAAGTTGGCCGACAGATGCTAAAAACCAATTGTCGGCCCCTCCTAGTAGCACAAATTTTCTTTCAAACAAGAGTCAACTAGTTTTTTCTAATGGATCGATTGTATTTTTTTTAATAGCTCTTCCTGACTGTTTTAGTAAAAAGGCTACTATAAAGGAAGCTACAAACATGCTAATACCTAGAAATGTCATACTAGCATTAAAAGATCCTGTCATATCTTTAATATATCCCACGATGTAAGGTCCGAAGAAACCGCCTAGATTACCAATACTATTAATAAGGGCAATGGCACCTGCAGCAGCAGCTTCCGTTAGGAAAGACGGTGGAATTGCCCAAAACGGAGAATATGCTCCGAACGCTCCGCAAAGGCTGATCGTTAAGAATACAAATGATAAAACAATGTTCGTACTTGCAACGTAGCTACTAATAATCAATGCCACTCCACTTGTTACTAAACAAGCAACTACGTGAAAGCGTCTTTCATTTTTCTTGTCAGAGTGATTACTAACCAAAATCATTGTTACCATTGCACAAACATACATTAATCCTAAAATCCAACCCATAGCATGCGTACTAAGAGAAGTAGTTTTAGATAAACCTTCTGAGATTGTTGGTAAAAACATGACGATGCCATAGTAGCCAACCATCCAGAAAAAGTACCCTAAGGATAAGGTTAATACGTCACGGTCTTTTAAGGCCTGAGCGAATGTATAGTGTTTGGCTTCCTGTTTTTCTAACTTTTCTTTTGTTGTAACGTCGATTAGCCATTTCTTCTCCTCTTTAGTCAGCCATTTTACATCCTCAAGCTTATCGTCAAGATAGAAGAAACATATAATACCTAAGATTAAAGCTGGAATCGCTTCCAAAATGAAAAGCCATTGCCATCCAGCCATGTTTAACCAGTCAATACCTAATAAATAAGTAGAAAGAGGAGATCCTATTGCATTAGCACCAGGGATCGCAATCATAAATCCAGCAATTGCTTTTGCATGATGTTTTGTTTGATAAAAACCACTTAGATAAAAGACCATACAAGGATAAAAGCTAGCTTCAGCAACTCCTAAAAGAAATCTTGCTGTATAAAACTGCCATGGTGTTTGTATAAAAGCCATTAAAATAGCAATTACAGCCCATGTAATCATTATTCTACTAATCCATCTTCTAGCCCCGACCTTCGTCATCATAGCACTGCCAGGTACTTCTAAAAGGAAATAGCCAAGAAAGAAAATCCCTGCCCCTAATCCAAAAACAGCATTAGAAAAACCTAAATCTTCATTCATTTGTAATGCAGCAAATCCAATATTTACTCGATCAAGTATAGATATGGTAAAACATAAAAATAGAAATGGAATGAGCCTTAACGTTACTTTTTTAGTAGTTGAACGTTCTAAGTTAATTGGATCCAAAATAATTCCTCCCTTGGGTTGCCATCTTTCTACTCTTCATGTTCTTCGGTCTTTGCCCCGAGTCTTTACTCTAGGCTAATTGACAGAAAGAATTAAAAGTTTATATAAAAGATGATTGATCTATTTCTAAGTCTCAGTAAATCTAGTCCCTATTTCTGTAATCCCTTTCATATGGAAATATAAAAAATGAAAAAGCGAAGTATCCCCCTGTATTATTTATCATTTAAAAAAGTAAGAACTATTAGAAAATATCATACACCAAAACCTTACTAGCGATATGCAAACACTATAAATCTACTTTCTAATTTCTATCCTAATAATCCAAAACATTTGTAATGCACAATAACGGTAAAAAACGCTTACATTTCCGAACCCTTCTGCTAATCTCTTCAAAAAATATCGAGCTGTAAAGAATAATGAATTTTAAGATTTACATTACCTCCGTTTTATAGATTTAGCTACTTGTATACTAAGTTACCTTATATAAACAGTGTACTTACATACCTACCAATTGTCAATATAATTATTAGATTAAATATTTTCTTAACTTTCTTAAAAAGAAAAAGGAATATACAGTTTGTTTGGAAAGAAAACACTGAATCTTGCTCATTTTATGCTGTCTTTTCAACAGCAAAAAGACAGCTACACTTTAGCTGCCTTTTAACTCTATATTTGGTATTATTCTAATAAAAAATTAGTTGGAATTAAGCTTTCCAATAACGATCATACAAATTATGCATGTGAAAATTCATAATTCTCACAGCTTCTTCTTCGTTATGTTGTTCAATTGCATTAATGAGTAATTTATGCTCATTAAAATTAACTTCTCGGTAGTCAGGTCTAGTGACGGTTCGATCTCTTATAAACTTCCACATTTCCTGCTGTTTCATCGCATTGCTAATAGCTGCCATAATACTAATAAATAAATCATTATGAGAAGCCTTCGCTATACCATTATGTAGCGCTTCATCTGTTTCTGGTACATACACACCTGCGTTCGTTTCTTCCTCCATCTTATCAATTGTTGCACGCAGTTCTTTAATATCTTCTTCTGTAGCTCTCAAAGCTGCAAAGCGTACAATAAGAGGCTCTATGTTCATTCTTGCTTCCACAATGTCTTCAGGGGAGGTAGACTCCGTTAAAAGTGTTGATTGAGAATTTTCAGCTTCTGTCTGAAACTCTTTAACATATACACCTTCTCCTTGACGAGAATAAATAAAACCGTTCAATTCTAGGGCGCTAAGGGCTTGTCTAACAGGCACTCGACTTACACCAAATTGTTCACACAACTCCCTTTCAGCAGGGAGTTTATCTCCTACTTGAAACGCTCCAGATTGAATTTCAGAAAGAATTTGATTATAAATTTGAATATATAATTTATTATTGGAAACTGGATTAAAACTAATGGAAATCACTTCTCTCTATAATTATTAACTCATTTTATTCATAATTAAGTAGACATAATTTATTATATACTGTTCTATTTTTAGGGGCAACAAGCCTAGCATCTTCTAGCAAAAAAATCCTTATTTATGTAGTCAGTTTCCCATTTTACTAATGATTTTATCAATAAACAGCCATACAGGCATACCATAATGGCATGCCTGTATAACGAACTTGAATATCAATCCATATGTGAGCCACCGTTTATATCAATTTCTTCTCCTGTAATATACGAAGCTTCTTCTGAAGCTAAGAATGCAATTGTAGCCGCGATTTCTTTCACTTCACCTGGTCTCCCCATAGGAATACTATCGATCACAGACTTTGCATCTTCTTCGGGAAGGGACTTCCAAATTTCTGTATTAACCAATCCAGGAGCTACGCAGTTAACTGTAATACCATCTAAAGCTACCTCGCGCGCTAAGTTCTTTGAAAAACCTAATACCGCTGCCTTAGATGCCGAGTAGTGCGGTCCGCCAAACACTCCTCCACCTCTTTTAGCTGAAACAGAGGACAGGCTTATAATTCGACCATACTTTTGATTTTTCATTGTTTCTAATACTGCTTGCGTACATAGAAACAATCCAAACATATTGACGTTAAACACTCTTGTAATATCCTCGAGCGTCATATCTTGAACTGTAACTTTTTGAGAAATTCCTGCATTATTAATCAAAATATCAATTCTGCCGAATTCTTCAAGTGTTTTTCTAACCATCGCATCGCAAGAATCTTTACTTGTTACATTTAACTCTATTCCTAAGGCTTTGCCACCAGCTTCTTTTATTTCATTTACTGTATCCTGTACACCATCAAAATTGATATCTGCTATAACAACTGCAGCTCCTTGTTCTGCAAGTGTCAGGGCGATTGTACGTCCAATCCCTTTTTTGGAACCGCTACCAGTAATAATTGCTACTCTCTCTTTTAAATCAAACATATTATATTTCCCCCATCTTGTTAGCTTTGTCTATTTAATATAGTTAGTCTTAAATCAGTTCTTTAGCTGTTTTGATAATATTTTCTGTAGTAATTCCATTTAACTCTAATAGTTTTTCATAAGGCGCAGATTGTCCAAATTGATCCTGTACACCAATTCTTCGAACTGTACCTTTTCCCTCTTCTGCAACTACTTCACATACGGCACTGCCAAGGCCATTTAGAATGTTATGGTCCTCAACCGTGATAATTTTCCCGATATTTAAGCAGTCAACTACTGCTTCTCGATCCAACGGCTTAATAGTATGCATATCTAGTAGCTTTACAGATATTCCTTGTTTTTCTAATTCTTTAGTTGCTTCTAAAGCGAGTCGTACTGTATCGCCATTGGCAATAATAGCTATGTCGCTTCCATCTTTAATTTTCTTTGCTTTTCCAATTGTAAACTCTTCATTTTCATCATAAATAATTGGAACCGTATCTCGAGTGAAACGAAGATATACAGGTCCATATACTTTAGCAGCTTGTTCTACTAACTTTCTAGTAGAATAATAGTCAGCTCCCATAATGACAGTCATATTAGGAACCGATCTCAATACACCCATATCTTCTATAGCCTGATGACTTCCTCCATCATTAGCTGGCGTTAGACCACCGTGTGAACAAGCAATCTTTACATTTAAGTTAGGATAGCAGACTTCTTGTCTAATTTGTTCAAGCATTCTTAATGAACCAAAGACCGCGTAAGTGCTTACAAAAGGAATTTTACCAGTCGTAGCAAGTCCAGCTGCTAACCCAGCTGCATTTTGTTCTGCGATCCCGACATTAATATGCTGGTCAGGTAATTGTTTGATAAAGTTTACTGTTTTACAAGACTTTGCAATATCCACATCAATGACATAAATATTTTTATTTTCTTTCCCTAATTTTACGATTTCATCTCCAAAGGCTTCTCTCGTAGCTTTTTTTACTGTAAGATCTTTTTCCAGTATGCTCATTATCTTAAACCTCCTGCTACTTCTTCCATTGCTTGATGATATTGCTCTTCATTAGGAGCAACCCCGTGCCAATCAGCCACATCCTCCATGAACGAAACTCCTTTACCTTTTACCGTGTCACAAATGATACATTTTGGTCTTCCATTCTTCGCTACTTTTACTTCATCCAATGTTTCTACAATCTCTTCCATGGAGTGTCCATTAATTCGCTTTGTTTCAAAACCAAACGCATCAAATTTTTTCTCTAAATCTTGCAATGGCATAATTTCATCACAAAATCCATCGATTTGAAGTCTGTTATTATCTACAAATACAACTAAATTATCTAATTGGTACTTAACTGCTGTTTGAGCAGCTTCCCAAATTTGTCCTTCTTGACATTCTCCGTCGCCTACTAAGGCAAAAACTCTATAGTCTTTAAAATCTCGTTTCCCTGCTATTGCCATACCTACGCCACAAGAAAGTCCTTGTCCTAGTGAACCTGTTGAGATATCAATACCTTTGCACTTTTTCATATCTGGATGCCCTTGAAACGGAGAACCATATTCTCTCAACGTGTATATCGTTTCATAGGGTACAAACCCTCGTAAAGCTAAAGCTGAATATTGAATGGGACAAACGTGACCTTTGGAAAGTACAAATCTATCGCGATCTTCCCAGTTAGGATTGTGTGGATCAACATTCATTTCTTTAAAATAAAGCGCTGCCATAATATCAGCTGCAGAAAGTGAACCTCCTGGATGGCCAGATTGTGCTCCATAAATCATTGTAAGAGCTGTTTTTCTTAATTGAATGGCTTTTTCTTTTAATTCTTCAATACTAATTTCTTTCATTTTAGTCACCTCATTAATTTATGACTTGCTGTTTTCCAAATGATATATCCATTAAAATATAATTTAGTATACTTAGGTAACTTGTATACTAAGTAGCTTTGTGACTTAAGTGTACATCTGAAATGCGAGTTCGTCAATAACAAGATTGAATTATTAGAATTTTTTATTTAAAATAAATTAATTTTTGAAGAGCAACAGATGAATTCATCTGCCGTTTTCTCTAAGATTTTTAAGCAAAAAAATAAGTAATGCTCCTATTTCAGAAGCATTACTTATTTTTTATCGATTAATTAGTAAATCGTATATATAACCAGCAGCTTTATAAAAACCGACTATGCTTTTGCACTAGAATTATTGCTGCTTATTACATCTTGGCTACTAGATTTAATGCTTCTAGCTACTAGTAAACCTACTATCCCTGATATCCCTAAAATAATAAAGATGTAGTTATAGCTTGTAACGAGAGCAATAAGCGTGGACGAAATAATACTTCCGAAATAGCGAAACGTTGAGTAAATGCCAGATGCTGTGCCTGATTGCTCTTTACTTACGGAGTCAAGCGAGGCAACCTGCATGCTTGTTAAACCTACTCCCGTAGAAAAACCTCCAATAATTAAAGCCACTATAAGAAAAAGAATAGATCCAACGCTCTCTAAGGATAGAAAGACAATATTGGAGAAAAGGATCATAGCAAAAGAAAATCCAATAACTTTTTTAGAACTAAACTTATTGTTTAATAATCCTCCTATCCAGCCGCTTAAAGACATTGAAATCGAAAAAACCGATAAAATAAGCCCTGTTTGCGCTGTAGATAAGTGAAATTGAGACTTCATCAACAGAGGCATAATTAACAGAATCACATACATAACAAAATTGCTAAGCATAATAGATAAATTAGCGCTTGTAAAGGTGGAATTTTTAAATAAAGAAAAATCGATAATCGGGTTTTCTGCCGTATTTTCTCTTTTGATAAACAAGATTGTAGATAGAATAAATATTATTCCCATTATTAAAGCCTTAGTAAATTCCATACCGTGTGTCAACAAGATCAATAAAGAAATGCTAATTGCTAAATAAATGGAGCCTTGAATATCTAAAGTACTTGTTTGCTTTTTAACATTAAATTTAGGAATCATCACTATTCCACTGATTAAAGCTAAGAAAAGAAAAGGAACGTTGACCCAGAATATAGCTTCCAAGTTGAAGTTTTCAAGCAGTACAGACCCTAGTAAAGGTCCAATTGCAGCACCCAAACCCATCCCCATTCCAAATATACCTAAAACTTTAGGGAGTCGTTCTTTTGGTACCACATATCTAATGATTGCTATAGTGTTTGGAGTAAGTAAAGCTCCTCCTACTGCCTGCAGTGATCGAAAGATAATAAGGGAAATGAGATTAGTTGAAAATATACAGCCTAAAGATGCTATAAGAAAGAACACTACGCCCCATAAATAGATATTTCTGTTCCCATATAGATCTCCTAGCTTTCCAGCGATAGGCTGAGTAACAGCCATTACAATTAAATAAATAGTTACTACCCAAGAAATATTTGCAAGTGGTTCATTAAAATGAGCTGATATGGTTGATAGAGCAACGGCAATCATTGTCGAATTTATTGGTACAAGAAATGTCCCAATTAGTAATGAAATAATCAAGATAAGCTCTTTATGTTTACCCAAACATTATTGCCTCCTTTTAATGGACAGAAATTCCTTTTATAAACGTTTTTATACTGTTTTTTATCATATCTTGATAATCTGCATGTAAGGCTTTGTCTCCAAAATTTAGTTTATACATAAAATATCCCCAATACGTACTTAGGAAAAGCTCCGCTTGTGTACAGCAATCTAATTCTTTGATATATCCTTTCTTTTGCATTTCTTCAAAGTATTCTTTTAGTATTTCTTTCGCATCATTAATTTTTTTTATAATTTCTTCGTGCGCCTGTGAGAAAATTAAAGGGTCTTTTAAAGCAATTGAAATCATGTCTCGGTTATTATCAAAGTCTTTTAGTAACAGGTAACCGAAATTCGTCAAATCTTTTTCAAGCTCCCATTCAATTGATTTATCAAAGATCTCAAGTGAAAAGCTTGTTGTTTTGACAATAGCTTGAATAATGCCTTCTTTATTGCCAAAGTGGCGAAAAACAGTCAATTCATTAACGCCAGCTTGTTCTGCAATTTCTCTAGTGGTAGTACCTTTATAGCCTTTTTCTTTAAGCAGTTCTATTGTAGCTTTTGTTATCTTCCTTTTTGTTTCATCTTTTTTCATGTTAATCATCCTTTATGCTTCCTGAATGTAAGTATTTACTTTCCATTAGGCAGTATATAAAGGAAAAAGAGCTGTTGTCAAATGGAATCGAAGAGAATTATTTATTCATTTAAGCGCGTGACAATTCCATTTGTACCATCGACCATAACAATATCGCCATCTTTTAGCTTATCCGTACTTATTTTCGTACCAACCACTGCAGGAATTTCATATTCACGTGCAATTATTGCCGAATGAGAAAGAATACCTCCAGCGTCAGTAATAACAGCCCCCGCAGTCTGAAATAAAGTAGTCCAAAGTGGAGTAGTGGTCTTACATACTAAAACATCACCTTTTTCCAGCTTGGAAAATTCCTTCGTATTTGAAATGACTTTTACTTTTCCGGTATATGTTCCCGAGGAAGAGGCTAACCCTTTAATAGAATGTTCGCTGTTAGCGTCATTTTCCTCAATAGCTCCCATATATTTCTCAGCTTCTTTCAGCTGAGCTGGTTCAGGGACGCCGAAGTATCTAGGCAAATTAGACATTTGCTCATGTTCTGCGTGTTCTTTTTTACGCTTCTCAATTAATTCTGTCATGTCTACTGGATTTTCTAAAAGAGACTCTAGCTCATCAAGATATAAGAAGAAAATATCTTCTTTCACTAGAAAAACATGATGATTAACTAGTAAATTACCTAGCTTGAGTAGGAATAAACGGGCTTTTGCATCCAACATTGCATCGATATAAAAATGATGGTCATCTCTTATAACGGATGCATCTAATGCCCACTGATAATATTTTTCAAACTCTTCTTTGTGTTTGCTATCCGCTATCTGTTCCAGAAACTCATTATAGTTCTGTTCACGTTTCTTGACCGTCTGTTTGAAATTCTCATCAAAGTTGTAACCGTCATTAACATATCCTTGAATAAGGGACAATGCGTGAAGAGGGTTCTCTAGCCAAGTTTCTCCTACAAAATCGTGACTTACAACGCTTCGATATCCATACTGTTTTAGAAAAGTATCTACTTCAGCCATAAAGCTTTTTGCTGCTTTATTTCCCTCTAATTTCTTTAATAAAGTTTCTGTGCATTCTTCTTGAAAGATCTTAGTAAGTTCCGCATCGCCTTTAACTGTTAAAGCAAGTCTAGAAAGTTGTTGATCCGTTTCCAACGATTTGTTCATTTTCCCAGTCAATAGCTCATAAACATCATGTCCGGATTTTTTATTTGTAAGGTTTTTATAGTATTCTTCAACTATAGTATTTAAAGACATTTGAGGCATAACAATGTCAAAATGCAAATCATATGCCGTTTTATAAAAATCAGTCAAACTTTGAAGAATCTCTTTTCCTCTCTGAAGGTTGAGATTTTCCCAGGTAGAGCTATCTAATTTGTCATAGTAAGGTAAAAATTGTTCCTTAATAATTTGATTCATTCGCTTTGTTAAGACTGGATAAATACTTTCCATTAATTCCTTATGTTCTTGGCTTCTCTTATCAGAATCTCCTTTAAAAAGCTCCGTTCTTGTATAGATATGTCCTTTATACACTTTTAAATTAAGTCTATTAAATATAAAGTTTAACTTTTGAAAACTAGAAGCTGTTCCTTCAGAAAATGCCGGAATAATAAATGAAGCGTACAATGGACTAACAGCATGAGAAAAACTTGTGTCATTTAAAATCCAAAACTCTTCCATATCCTCGAAACTTAAAGATATATCTTTTTGGAAAGGAGTTAATTCTTTGGCCTCTGTTAATGTGGTAATAGCTCTTGCCTGTAATAGATATACTTGATTGTCTTGAACACCAAACTCTATGTCTACGGGATGTTGGTAAAGAGCTTCTACTTCTTTTGTTATTTCGGTCAATTCAATGATTTTCTCGTCTGTTAAACAAAACCTTTGCTGCTCATCTTCCGTTGTTTCGATTTCTTCAACGCCTTCAACAAGTGGAATTATTTTTACTTCCTTTAGCCCTTTTTCTTTCTCTATCTCAAAGGTTTGTTTATTAACCAGGTAAACATCAGGTGTTACTAAGCCCGATACGATTGCTTCTCCTAGTCCATAGCTGGCATTAATCATCATTTCTTTTGTATTATGAGTGACGGGGTTTTGACTGAATATGACTCCCGATGTTTCGGACTCAATTAACCCTTGAACAACAACTGCCATTGAAACTTCATCAAAATCAGCATACATATTTTGAGTATATTGTTCGACTCTTTCAGTGAAAAATGAGGCCCAGCACGCTTTCACTTTACTCAAAAAATCCTCGGTACTTTTCACATTAAGATAGGTTTCATACTGGCCAGCAAAAGATGCACCTTCTAAATCTTCAGCACTAGATGATGAACGAACAGCTACTGACGTATAAGAGCACTTTAGGTTTCGAAATGCCTCTATGAGATCCGATTCAATTTCAATAGGAATTTCCCCGTGTAAAATTCTCTCGTGTATATTATCCGTTTGACGATCAATCCCGTTCCATTCGATATATCGCTTTAAAGCTTCCGTTTGAATAACAAACCCATCTGGAATCGGTAAATTTTTTCTTTTCATTTTTATAAGGTTTAAAGCTTTTGCTCCAACTTTTTCATTCGCCTCGTCCACCTTTTGAAAACTTAAACTATACATTAAAAATATTCATCCTCCTACAAAACAATTTTAAAATGTAAGTAATCACTTACTTTATATTTATTTTAATTCTTTTAAATTTTTATGGTCAATAAAAAGTGGTAAAACATTTAAAAAATGCATATTTAGTTGTGCTTTATTTTAATTTCACTTAAATAATATTCCTCTTTTTTATTACATTTTTTAACTTTTATTAGTCTTTTTTATTATAAAGTCTAAATAGTTAGCTAATTAAAAGGTTAATAAAAGAAATGCAAAAAACCCCATCTAAATTAAGATGGAGGTTTTCCTCTTTTTATAGTTGGGTTAACCATTATCTCGGAGTGCTTACAAGCTTCCACTGGCTGAGTGTCAATTTTATCTTATACCCCCTAATACATAAGTGAGCGCTATCAGATTTACGAATCATATGCGAAGTCATAATCAAAAATCTCCTTTCTCATAGAATTATTTTTAATATAAAACTATTTTGGAAATCTTAACCTAAGCATAGCTCAGGATTGTAAACCATTTATTAATGACAAGAAAAGATTATGTAAACATTTTAAATTGCAGGGGAACCGCTCATTATTTATGTTTCAACTTCAGTAGATTTAGGTCTATATATGTGTGAGTTCATTGACGGAGCAGAAACTGCAGTGAAGATTCAAAATCAAGTGGATTCCAATACTGTAAGGTAAATTAAAAGGATAGCCCTTTAAAGGCCTATCCTTTTACATAGCATATAAAAAATTTATTCTCTTAATAAAATTGCGACATTAACCATCTATAATGATTATGTTCGAGGATCAGTCTATTAGATTGACAAGCTACTATTTATGTTAGATACAATAGTTTTTAATTCCTTCAAATCATCTATTACCACATCAGCCTGCGCAAGCTCACCCTCTTGAGCAAAATCAAAATTGCACCCCACTGCCATTAAACTATTATCCCTTGCAGCATTTATGTCAGATAGACGGTCTCCCACTACGGCTGCGTATTTAATATCATATTTCTTTATAATCGTTTTGACTAAATCTCCTTTATCGAGGGTTTGGATTTGTTGGATACTAAATGTCTCTGTTACCCAATTATTCAAATTGTAATGTTCTACAATAGCTTCTAAATATTCCTTTAAACCGTTACTTGCTATGTAAATGGAACAATTATTTTCTTTTAAATAGCTAAAAACCTCTTTTACATTGGGATATAAAGCACCTTTCCCTTTTCTTATATTCTCCACTAAGCTTTTCAAAAAATAGTCATCCGTATACTTTCTTATTTCATCTGAATGAATAGGTAATAAAGCTTCCCATACTTTTGGTAAAGGTACACCCATAATCTCACGATACTTATCAATAGGAGTACCAGTATCCCATTGATTGAGTGCACGTAAATGGTTAAAGGTATCGTCAAGCGATAATTCTAAAATTTTATCTGTTTGAAACAGCGTTCCATCCATATCAAAAATCAGTGATTGCAACATTAATTATCCCCTTCTTTCGGCAGTACTGAATACGCATCTATACAATACCATAAAAAGGAAATAGAAATCTTGTAAAAAATACTATTGTAATCAATACCGTCATCAATGTTCTTAGCACACAAAAAAAGCACCTAATTATTTGTAGGTACTCTTTTTAACTTTACATACTTTGTTTGAAATAATAAATGAAAAGGTGGCCGCTATAATAGAACTTAAAAATGGATAATTAAAAGAAAAAATACTGACCGTTGAGCTACTCAAATGCTGTGAAGTTTCAGGTACATATGTAAGTGTAAGAAATAGCCCAGAAACAATTTGAAAAGCAAACAGTAACACTATAAAACTACCAATAAACACTGCATAATTTTTCAAAATGACTCCTCCAGTACTTTTAATTTATAAACCTCATATTATTTTAAAAATAGGGACGCCACGATAAAACCTATAATTATTACAGCAATAAGTATACCTAGCCCCTTCCATCCTAAGCTGCCTGCTAAACCAGATAGGTTTCCGGCTTCATTTCTGTTAAATGCATCATTAATATCCCCCGCTGGATTTTTGTTTAACTCTTCTTGTTTCAGCCTCTCTCTTCTTTTTTCAGGCGCTTCTTTATTTTCGCTCATTGTCACACCACCATTTTTAAAACATTATAACATATTATTGTTAAAATGGTAATTAAAGGATTTACACTTAAAGGTCATCGTAATTCTATTCTTGTATAGGATATAAACGTTTATTTAATATGGTGGATGTTAAATAAACGTAAAAAAGAACCTTCAATGGAAGATCCTTTTTAATGTTTATTGAATTAATACATACATTAGCTCTAACGGAACCTTTATTGTCAATAATATAATTCCCAAAATGCTCTTATTCTCTAAATTATTAAGCCTTTCACCCAATCATAAATTCTATAAAATTACAGACACCTATATTGAAGAATTACTTTATACCGCTAGAAATAAACATAGAAGCATCTTGATTCATAAAGATTTTATGACCATGATGGAAGGTCTTTATTTTTATTGATTTAAACCCAACTTCAGCTAAGAATTCTTTCAGTTCATTATGTAAAAAACCATTGTGAACTTTCGGATGACTAATGCTAAGATTTTTATCAAAATCAACAATAATTAGCTTCCCGTTATCATTTAAAATATCAAATAATTCTTGTAAGATTTTTTTAGTATCTGGGATATGAAGGAGGACTAATGACATTAAAACTATATCTGCCTTGAATTCAGGGGTTTCTTCAGTGAAATCTGAACAAAGGACTTTTGAGTTCGTGATTCCTTTGTGAAAAATTTTAGCTTTCGCAACTTCCAACATTTGTTGAGATGAATCAACCAACAAAATAGAATCAACTAAATCCGACAATTCTAAGCTAACTAAGCCAGTACCGCTCCCGTAGTCTATTAAAGATTCCAGTTCCTTTATTTGGATATTTATAAGTATTATAACATATAATTTTCTTTTTTATTTCTCTGCTACATATTCAACAGGTTTTTCGTTTACATAATACCGTTTATCAACAGTACTAAAGCAAAAGATACCTCTTCATTTCTTAATTCATAGCTTCGTACCACACCATGGACAAAATGAAATCCCAATAATGGACGAACCGCCATCATGGACAATTAAACCGTATTCGTTGTCTGTTTGATTAAATAAAATAAAGTTATCTGGACACTCAAATGGATCACTATGAATGTCACATGTAAAGTTCGCATGATAATCCATATAATCGCAGCAATGCTTTTTCATTCGTTTTCTCCTTACTGTATAGTTATTATTACTTTTCTCGGTAAGCCCAACAGTGTCCATCGTAAATACGATAATTTTCTTTATCAGCTGGGGTTATGACCTAGCCGGTCCTATACGGCATTGTATGCAAAGATACCCATTTCAGATCTCCACTAGCACGATGAAAAGAATCGTACCAGTTTTCCGTGGTTACTGTTGTTTAAGTATTTCTTCCACCTTTTCTTTAATATCAGTTTCTAAATGATTTTTTGACAGATCATACAAAGCGCCTGACCCTTTAAAATAACCACCAAAGTAATACCACAATTGAATGTAATAAATGTATGCATCTTCTTCATCTGTAAAACCTTCAAAGTTTATCGCAACCTGAGAACGGTATTCTTTTTCTAGACACTGCTCTGAACTTAGATTTGATATGTGGTCGCCATCAATATCTCTACACACCCATATTTTTAAGTTCCGCTTACCATCACGCTCAAATTTACTTTTATATTTTTTTTGCAGACTTTCACTATATACTTCTCCTAATCTTTCCAACTTCACTATATCTCTTTTTAAATTCTCATTCATTTCACTCTCTGGGACTGAAATGTATTTGTCATTTGTTTCGAGATCATCTTTATCCATAAATAGCTTTTTTAATTCACCAAACAAATTTTTCCACCTACCTAAAAAGTAATATAAGCATGTTAAAATTCCAGTGAAGAACTCTCATTTCCTCCTTTGTACTCCGATTAGTCGGAACAGCTAATATAATCTCAATGAATACATTACAAAATTATTTTTTGACGTAGATTCTTTTACTAGAGTTCTTATTTATAACCTACTTGTAATTCAATATTTTTTATAGTGAACACATATGTTAAAGTGTAAAGGAGTGGAACGAAAGGAGTAATGACAACATGGCCCAACGAATCGTCAATATGTTTCTATCTGTTTTAGCTGCCTATGGAACGTTAATTCTAACGAAAAACATGAGCATTGCAGATAATATTCTTGTGACACAGATTGTGCGTCTGATCATTTGTATTGTAGCTGTTATAATTGTAACAGGAATTACTACCTACATTTTCAGAAATAAATCTTCTAATAATTAAAAGGTAGCTATTTATATATAGCCGCCTTTTTAATTCCCTAAAATCCCCTATTATTTCACCCCAAAGAAAATAGGGATGTCTCAAATAATTATGAGACATCCACATTAGGGTTATACACTTTTACGCATTTAAAGCACGTACAAATTCTTTTGCTAGGCTGATTGTAGATTTTGGATTTTGCCCTGTTAAAAGCTTTCTATCCACTTCAATGTAATCCGTCCAGTTATCTTTTGCAATAAACTCAGCGCCTAACTCACGAAGTTTTGTTTCAAGAAGAAACGGCATGTATTTATCTAAGGCTGTATCTTTCTCTTCTGAGTCTGTAAAAGCTGTAATACGTTTTCCTTTTACAATTGATTCACCATTTTTAAGCTTTCCGCATTTATCTCTTTGAATATGTTCCCCGGTATCATTTGATGAAAACGTGGTAACTTTTTCTTTATAATAAAAAAGCAGGTAAAAATAATGGTTAAATTATACGAAGAAACAGGCTCTTTTTTCAAAAAAGTTTGAAGATCATGTGGAGCAGATTTTATATATATGCAATGTAACAAGTAATCACATTAAATATTTTCACTTTTTTGACATATACATCTAATTCGATTAATATCTAATTAGATGCATATCGAATTAAAGAAAGAAGGTATTAAGCTATGCAATTGGATAAGTTGGTGAATTACCATAAAGCCGTTGGCGATCCGACCAGAATTAGAATTATTTCACTATTAAAAAAAGGACCTCTTCACGGGCAAGCAATTGCTTACAAATTGGGGTTGCAGCCTTCAACTATTACTCATCATATTTCAAAGCTAAGAGATGTAGGAATCATTTATCAAAGAAGACAAGGAAATATTATTTATTTTTATCTAAATCTTGAAAGGCTTGAATATAACTCAAAGGCTATTTTGAGGATTGGAGATGACGTGATGGAAAATCAAGATAATCAATTACACGATAAAGATAAATTATCTATTGTTAAAAACTTTATAAATAGTGATGGCACTTTAAAAATCATTCCGAGCCAAAGAAAGAAAAAGAACGTGATATTAGCTTATTTAATACGTGATTTACAGCATGGAAAAAGGTATCCAGAAAAAGAATTAAATGAATATATAAAAAAATACCATGAAGATTATGCAACTATTCGCAGAGAGTTAATTATGCAGCATTTTATGTATAGGCAAAATGGAGAATACGAGTTAAATCCGAAAGAGATGTGGCCCGTTATTTTTTAAAATGAACGTAAAAAAGTTCATTTTTTAAGCTTTCTAATTCGATACACATCTAATTAGTTTGTCATCATTTCGAATAAAGTTGAGGTGCAAATGTGATTTCCAAAACGAAAGAAGCTAACATTATAACGAGCGTCTGGCACGGAAAGTTTATTTATTTATTTATTTATTTATTTATGGGTGGCAAACATGTTCTCAAGCCTTTCGATTTTCATGTATGTAACCGCTGAACAATGGCATGCAGTTAATTACTTACACGTAAAGAGCTCACTAGGAATTATCTTGATAGCTATTACGCTTCCACGAGTATTACCCTGCGAGCATCAGCTTTAAAAAATTCATAAAATCTCTGTAATAAGGATTATTCTCTACCAGCTAAATTAGTGAATAATCCTTATCGTACTTTATTTATCTTAAAAAAACTATAAAAGTGTTTTAACCATAATGAAGTCTATTTGTTCTTCGTCTCCCATATAAAACGAGTGAGATCCAGTTTGAACAAATCCCTGTTTCTTATAAAAAGCAATCGCATTTTCATTTTTTTCCCATACGCCTAACCAAATTTTCTTTTTATTAAGTGTCGTTGCTATCTCTACTGCTTTATTAAATAAATGTTTACCAAGCCCTTGTTTTTGAAAGCTGTTACCTATATAAATTCTTTCAATTTCAAGCGCTTCTTTCCCCATCTCTTCAGACTGAGCATCATCCGTATTAACCTTTAAATAACCTGCAATTTCATGATTGACATACATAAAAAAGAATTGCGAGGACGTATTTGATAGTTCTTTTTCTAACTGTTCGACTGTAAATGCTTTTTCTAAATAAGCTTTCATGTTTTCAGGTGAATTTTGATCTTTAAATGTTTCATTGAATGTTTTGTAACTAATATCTTGAAGGTGTTTTACATCTTCAAGAGTACACTTTTTTATATGCATCATCACTGACATGCGCCTCTCCTTTATATCATCAATAATTTCTCTTGTTTCCTTTTTTGACAAACTCCCAGTCTGTTTCTATATTTTTTCTTACTCTTTGAACCAGCTTAAGAATGGTATCTGCTTCTTCCTGGGTAAAACCTTCTAATGCCACTTTATCCGAATAATCATTTTCTCTTTTTATAAACGGATATACGTTCTTCCCTTTTTCAGTGGGAAAAAGGTTTTTATTTTTTTTATTGTGGAGATCGTCTTTCTTCTCAATAAAACCATTCATTTCAAGCTTTTTTATAGCCCGAGCCGCTGTTGTTCGATCTACTTTTATCATCTCAGCTAATTTTTCCTGAATGATTCCGGGATTTTCACATATTCGCACTAAATACAAATACTGCCCCTTTGTCAGGTCATACTCTTTAAATTCTATATTACTAATTGAATCCAATGCTCTTGCTATCATTCCAATTTCACGCAGAATTTCACTCATAAATGTCTCCTTTGTGCATATTTTTGTTGCAAATACAATAAAAATAATATAAGTTTAATGTACCTTAAAATAGTTGCATTTGCAACAAAAAATAATGAATAAAGGAGCTGATTACAGTGAAATATGTTGTTTATGTAGGAGGAATTTTACTATTAACTCTGGGAATTGCTTTGACGATACAATCCAACCTAGGAGCTTCACCTTTTGATGCACTGTTAGTTGGACTATCCCTAAACGTAGGTCTTAGCGTTGGAAGCTGGGAAATTATACTTGCATGTGTTTTAATTTGTGGTAATGCCCTTTTAAGCAAACAAAAGCCAGAAGTACTGGGACTGTTAACAGCATTCATAACGGGTCTTGGTATTGATGTATGGCTTTTTTTATTACAGAACTGGGTTACGTTCGAAAGTTGGTACAGCAAAGTATGTTGTTTTGGAATCGGTTTAATTATCATAGGAGTAGGAACCTCAGCCTATTTACATACAAACTTTGCACCCATTCCAATTGACCGCTTAACATTAATCATACAAAAACTAGCTAAAACAAATTTATTGCTTTCAAGAACATTGATTTACTTCACATTTTTACTAGCTGCAATGATTTTAAACGGACCAATTGGTGTCGGAACGTTATT
Organism: Priestia megaterium; assembly: GCF_023824195.1. Lineage (NCBI taxonomy): Bacteria > Bacillati > Bacillota > Bacilli > Caryophanales > Bacillaceae > Priestia > Priestia megaterium. Next base: position 1,621,324 of record NZ_CP085442.1, on the reverse strand, counting down.
AACCGTATTTTTAGGCGGCGTGCTGCTTAATTTTTTTATGCCCATTACTAACAGAGCATTAGAATGCATTTTAACAAACTCTCGTATATCACAAAATCATACTAAAGATCATAAACGCTCCATTACATAACTGAAATAGAACGTTTATGTACAATCATCATTCATATATAAAAATCGGATCTCCAGTTAGAGATCCGATTTTTATATATGATCAGCTTACACTATTTATTTTGCCTCAGCTTTGATAATAAAACGATGTTGTTTTACGTCAAAAAAACCTTGAGACTGTATAATGCCATGTATGTTATACAATCCTTCGATATGTGTTTCTACATCAAAATTAGGAACTTGCCAAGGAATTGCTTTTAGATAAAAAACTAACGCCCCAATATCATAAAATCTCTGTACAGGAAACTCTTCTTTGCAAAAGACGATGTTAAAAGCACTTTGTCTAAGCTCCTCTATTGCTTTCTTTAAATTCCAGTTAGAAAACTCTTTATTTATTGGAACTCCTACACATTCATTAATTCGCGAACAGTCTAACCCGCCCACTTGCTGAGTGAAGAACGTGCCTTGGGTTGATAAAATTCGGCGTACTTCCGAAGCACAAAAAGATTCATGCTGGTTCAAAATCAAATTGAATGTACCCTCTTTAAACGGTAAATTTGTGTCTTCAGTTCGTTCAACAACTTTGACACCAAGCGGTTCTAAACGTTTTTTAGCGATTGGAACGTTAGGTTTATATCCTTCTGTAGCATACATAACATGAGGGAAAGGTTGTAGTAGAGATAAAAACTCTCCTCCTCCTGTTCCCATATCTAAAGCAGCGTGAGCGTTTTGAATAAGGTGAAAAGCTTCACTTCCATATGACCACGAAAGTATGTCACTATCCATACGACCAGTCTGAGTGATAGCAGAAAAATCCCATCCAGTAAAATCAATATTTGTATTGTTTACAGCGTTTAAAAAATGTTTGTCTGTTATCATGTTAAACTCCTCCTTTTAATAGTCAGATTAATCATCTATCCTAAACTAGTAAAAGGCGGGCCACGAACATACAGGCAGCGTTGTTATGTTTCATGCGCCAACTTATTCACAATAACCTCTCCTTCATTAGAATTACGTATTTTTCATTTATTTGTCCATTCGTATGTAATATCAGGTAATTTCTCTTCATTTTCACATCCTCTCTTTATAATACTGAATCCGTGCTTCTCGTAAAATCGCTGGGCGTTTTTATTTCGTTCAAATGTACGTAATGTTAATTTTCCATTTGATTCTGTTTTGGCTCTTTCGAGTAAACGCTGTCCAATTCCTTCTCCTTGATAATCTACATGAACGTACAGCTGGCTAATTTCGTCAGCATTATAAGCAATCATTCCTACTATTTGTTCATCTATTAAAGCTAATTCAATTTTATAGTGTGCTGACAATATATGATTTAAAAAATAAACATGACCCTCAAAACTGTGCATTTCCTTTTGTCCAATCGCTTTTTCTTTACTATCTCTCCACATTTTTACCGTTTGCTCAGCAAATTGAGGATGATAGTGAACAATATCAAAATTAAAATGGGCCATACATTTTCCCCTTATCTGTCATTGTGCTATCCGTATTCTTAATAACAATGTCTAGATATTCCCTTCATGTGGTTGAAGCCTGTCAAAATCTTGTTTTAATAAAGAATACATATACAAATCATCAAATTTTCCACACGTAAATTCATAGCTTCTTAATAAGCCTTCTTTTATAAAGCCCTGTTTTTTTATTAATTTTTGTGAAGCAGCATTAGCAGGTTCTATTAATGCTTCAATCCTCCGCAAATAAAAATGTGTAAAGCCATATTTTATGACAGCGCCCAATGCCTCATTAGCAATCCCATTCCCCCAGTAATCTTTGCTTAGCTCATATCCAATTTCTGTACGGTAATGGTTATGAACTCTATTAAGAAACCCGCAGCTGCCAATAATGTCATCCTGTTCTTTAAGAGTAATACCCCATCTTATTCCAGATTTTTCGTTTAAGATCGATTTATACCATGCAATCTCATTTAAAGCATCCTCAACCGTTGTAAAAGGCTTTAAACCGTAGTGTTTCATTACTTCTTTATCGGATAGGTATTTTAAAATATTGCCTGCGTCTTCTGCTACAATTTCCCTTAGGGTAAGCCTTTTTGTTTTAATTATGGGAAAATAATTTGACACCTGTACCTTCCCTCCTCTTATCCATTCATTAACTAAACGGAGCTTTTCTCACAGCTTTATCTAATTTAAATAACCGTTAGTAAGAAATTTCTTTTATTATTACTGAATTCCTTTTTAATCCTAAATATTTGTCGAGAAATGAGTAAAAAAAAGCACGCATAACTTCATTTTTAAATCAGAACCGTCATTTCTTTTATATTTGTTAGTTCTAAAAATTAAAGGAATGAAAGCTAGTAATGAAGAATTCTTTTCTAACTAGTCTAAATGAGAAAATAAGGAGAAAAAGATGAAGCTGTATGGCGATTTTGAAAAAGAAGATTGGCTAAACGTATTAAAGCTATCAGAAAAAGAGGTGCCTAATGCATTTATTATTCATGGTGAGTGGGAATTCCAAGATAATATAAATTTATGGAAAGAGATCTTATCCACTAATGTTCATACGCCTAAATGGAACACGGTAATAGGCAAGTTCAATAACAGAAATATAGGATTTGCGAATGTATACGGCAGTCCGATGGCATCAAACATTGTACATCAATTTGCCGGCAGCGGGACCGACTTATTTATTCAAACGGGATATTTTGGAGGCTTATCTTCTACTATACAATATGGAGATATCTTAATTGTATCTGCAGCACAAATGGAAGATGGCGTATCACACTGGTATTTGCCAGAACAAACGCTTGTAGAAGCTGACAAAGAGTTAGTGGAAGCCGCCTGTAGATATTGTGAACAAAAAGGCTACAAATATATAAAAGGACATGTGGTCAGTATGGGCGCCATGCTTATGGAGACGCATGACATGGTTAAAGAATGGTCGCTTGCAAATTTTCTCGGCGTGGATATGGAGACAGCTACCACTTTAGCCATTGCTCATAAATTCAACAAGCGCGCTGTCGGCTTATTAAATTTATCAGACCACCTTCTTCACGGTGATACTCTTTATTCGTATACAAAGAACAGAGAGTTAATAGAAAGTGAAACTGATAAAGCAATTCGCGATGTAGCTCTTTATTTAAGCAGTACATACTAAAATAGACCAAACAAAACAAGATAACTGCGCAGTTATCTTGTTTTGTTTGGTTCGTAGCTTTTCACACCTGAGATCTATAGCTTGTGTATAAGTTGAAGCCCCATTAGTATCAGCATCTAAATTTTTATTTGTTTATTGTTCAACTCGGCTTCCAATGTGTCATACAGCGCTAATTTATAATTAATTGGTTCTATATGCAGATAGGTTTGCGACATGTCAGCTTCCACTTTCTTTTTATCCTGAAGCAAAGCAAGTCTATGACCTGCTGTTTTTCTTCTGACAAACACCTTTTTGACTTCTTACAGATTCCTTTCATTTACATTTAGCTCGCCATTTTCTGTTGTCTCCCCGGCTATACATTAAAGTAAGCTTTACCTGTTACGCTTTTTATGATCTATATCGAGAACGAATAACTACACAAAATATATGTCTTATACTACAAATACAAACTTATTGGATAAAAATTGCTTATTTAAAGACATTAAGAAGCCTTCAGCACCTTCTGCTCCTTTTTTCCCTTTTCTTTAATTAGTAAGACACCTAACAACCCCATCAGTGAAAACAAAATGGGAATCATAAAAGCATAATGATAACCAACATGCAGCGAACGCTCGGGGAATAAATCCAGGACATTTCCGAAAATACTAGGTAATAATACGGCGCTTAAAAATCCTCCCATATTGGCAAAACCTGATACAACCCCTACTTCTTTTACCGAGAAGGATTGACGTACTACGGCAAATGTCAAAGCGCTTGCGCCGTTTCCAAAGCCGATGATAAAAAGCAAAATAACTACTAGCATGAATGAAGGTTTCACGCCGGACAGTAATAATCCAGTCCAGCTAAGCACCACAATAAGATGAACAAGTGAGTAGATTTTTTTAATAGAATTTAACCTGCTTGTTATCCAGCTGATTAAAGGTCCACCGATCATAGCGCCAAACAGACCATACATAATAAGCTGACTTGCATCAGCGCGAGATAAATGGAACACATTCATTCCATAAGGAACTCCCCAAGAACCAATAAAACCGATATATGTACCGACTACACCAAAATGACAAAGAAATGTTGCCCAGGCTTGACGAGTCGTCATCACTCTCCTTAGGATCGCCCATACGCTTTCTGGAGTCTTAACAGAGGATTTATTTGTTTTAGCATCATCTTGAAATAATCGTTTAGGTTTTATCACTAAAACGACATAAAGCAGGTAGCATACCGCCATTAAAACTAGACCTATGCTAAGAAAAGGAACTCTCCAGCCTGAAAATGAAATCCACATAGACAAAGGCACGGTAGCTGATAATGAACCTACACTTCCTACCAGCCCAATTAAACCTAATAGCTTTACAAACTCATTTCCCTTAAACCACTGACTTAAAATTAACACTAAATTGACAAAAATCATTGAGTCTCCCGTACCGACTAGTAAACGAGAGCAAATTAACACATATTCATTAGGAGCCGTGCTGTAGATAAGACTTCCTATTCCAGTTAAAAGCGACCCTATAATCAAAAATCGATTGGGACCGTATCGGTCAGAAAGTAAACCAATAGGAATCTGAAGACCTGCATATGCTAAAAATTGTATACTAGTCATTAATCCTATAACAGACGCTGAAACGTGAAAATCTTTCATTAACTGTTCTGTAATAAGTCCAGGGGCTGTTCGTTGACTGACAATCAAATAATATGCCAATAAAGCGGTTCCAAAAACAACCCATCTGTAGCTACTTTCCTGTTTGTTCATTTTGACAGATCCTCTCATGTATAATTTTTTCTGCGTAGAAATGCTGGTGGAAAACGTTTAAGAGATGAAGATATTGATAGAATGAAGGTCTGTTTGATAAATAAGGCGCTATTGCGGACAGCTCTTCTTTTTATCCTTGTTTTTCCTTTCTATTATAATTTTAAGTTTTTAAACGTTATTTTTCAATGAGGGATGTAATCTTGTAATATACCTTTTACAATTTTCTTTTCACTATTAGACATCCAAGTTAGAGTCGTTCTCGCCATTTTTCGGGTGTAAAAAAACTTAATAATGACCCATAAATAACCTATATTACGCATAGAGCTTTTAAAAAAATCCTTCTTTCACTGTTTTGCCGGTGTTCAATAAGTTGGTATAAAACTTGCATATTCATGTATGAACACCTATTAAAGGAGGAGCGCTTTATGAAAGAAACTAAACGTAAAAAAAGCATTCAAAAGCAGGTCATTACTTGTGCTGTTCTCGCAACATCTCTTTTACTCCCCATTTCAGCTTCTGCTGCTTCTGCACCTTATACGCTTTATCAAGTCGGAAGTACTGCAGACAAAGCGACTAGTACAAGCTTTGGACAAGTCTATATGGGAGGAAGCACCGATGTAGATGAAGCATTCAAATGGATGATTCAAAAGGCAAACGGCGGTGATTTCTTGGTTATAAGAGCGACGGGTACTGATGCCTATAATTCATATATCTATGACCTAGCCAAAAGCATAGGTAAGCCCCTTAACTCTGTTAGCACAATTGTTGTTGATGATTTAATAAGAGCAGGCTCAGACTCTTCTTTGATTGATAAAATTAACAAAGCAGAAGGCATCTTTTTTGCTGGAGGCAATCAAGCTGATTACGTAGATTTCTTAGAAGGATCCCCGGCTCTTACAGCCTTAAATAATCGTATTAACCAAGGCATTCCTTTTGGAGGAACGAGTGCTGGCACCATGATTCAAGGTGATCACATTTATGACTCTATCTCAGCAGGCTCTACAACTTTAGATTCGAAAACAGCGCTAAACAATCCCTATAGTTCTCTTATTTCTTTTACAGATTATTTGATTCAAACACCCCATAATAATAACATTCAAACAGACACTCATTTTGAACAACGAGATAGAATGGGACGCTTTTTAACATTTCTTGCACGTAATATCCAAGACGGAGAAGAAACTGGAACAAGCGCCAAAGGAATTGCTGTTAATGAACAGTCAGCGCTTCTGGTAGAAAAAGATGGTTCAGCTAAAGTAGTAACACAGCCAGGCTCTACAAACGCAGCTGTTTATCTAGCTAAAACGAATAAGGCGCCTACTACTTGTATAAGTGGTCAGCCGCTGACGTTTAATAATATTTCTATCTATAAACTATTTAATGGCAGCACTTTTAATCTTTCCACTTGGACGGGTTCTGGAGGGTTAGCTTATACTTTAAACGTAAACGGCGGTGTCATTACTTCCTCTACAGGAAAAGTATACGGAGGAAATCAGCCGTAAACGCCAAGTCTATGACGACACTATTTTATAGAAAAGGGAAACTTGATTAGTGAAGTTTCCCTTTCTTCCGTATATTAAGGATTGATTAAGTGCTGTTTTGTTTTTAAATAATATAGATAATGCAGTCCTTTTTCTGTTATTTTCGTTCCTGCTCTGCCTCTGCGTTTTATAATATACTCTTTTTCTTCTAGTACATCCAAACGATTTCTCACCTGCTGTTCTGTAAGAGTAAAGCCTTTTAGATGCTGTGTAATCCACTTTCTGCTTGCTGCTTTTCCTGTATCATTACACTGTTTTATCGTTTCTAACAGAGCGTGATTTTCTTGAAGTTCGATTAAGTCAACCGATTCATTTTCAACTTCATGTAAAGTATGCTCCTCTTTTTGACTACTAAGCCTATACTCTACGTCTTTTGCTTTCACTTCGTTTTCATCGCAGACAGTAAGCAAATACTCGATGACTCCTTTTAATTCTCTTATGTTTCCTAACCATTCATATTCGATAAGCAGCTTCAGCGCTTCTGGATGGATATGCGTCCACGTTTTTGATTTAGAAATAAAATGATGAATTAGTAAAGGAATATCGGTTCTTCTATATCTTAAAGGAGGAATCGTTAAAGATAATACATGTAAACGATAGTACAAATCTTCTCGAAACAACCCTTCTTTCATTTTATGTAGTAAATTGTTGTGAGTAGCTGCTATTATTCTTACATTGATCGGAATAACTCTTGTCCCTCCTACCCGTCTAATTTCTTTTTCTTGAAGCACTCTTAAAAGCTGAGTTTGTAAACGCAGACTGATATCACCAATTTCATCCAGAAAGATCGTACCTTTATCAGCGCTCTCAAACAGCCCTTTTTTGCCGCCTTTTTGGGCTCCTGTAAAGCTGGCTTCTTCGTACCCAAACAGCTCACTTTCTAGCAATGTATCGGTCATGGCACTACAATTCACGGCAAGAAACGGTCCATTTTTACGTGTGGAATAATTATGGATAGCCTGAGCAAACAGCTCTTTTCCTGTACCGGTTTCTCCTTGAATTAAAATAGGATACTCAGTAACCGCCATTTTCCGGGAAATTTCAATCGTTTTAAGCAAAGCTGGGTGTTCTCCGATAATATCTTGATAATCATACTTAGCAGAAAAGCCGTTTTTTCTAAGTTCTGACTGTGCTTTTCCTTCTATTTCAACAGCTTGATTAACACTTTTAAACGTTGCTACCGTAGTATTGCTTTCCTGAATCATAGACTTATAGATAACCATTTCGTACCCGTTTACGTTAAAGTACTGACTTTTCTCGTCGGACGATGTAATAAACTCCACAAGGCCTTCGTTAGAAATGACATGTTGAATTTCACGATCTACAACATCAGAAGAAGATAGCTGAAACAATGATTCTAACCTTTTATTAAATAACGTAATTCTTTTATTGAAATCCACGGCAAGAATACCATCTTCTACTACATTTACAACACTCTTTACATGGAGGTGAAGTTCTTTCATTTGCCCTTCTGCTTCTATTAGTTTTTTTTGCAGCTCAATAATATTTCGTAAATAGCGATCCCAAATAATTGAATGATTAGACTGATTAAAACCAAATGATTTTATAAGTTCAAAAATGGTCGCCATATCAAAAAGCCTAACGCCTATATCAATTACATGTTTTACATATGGCGGGCATAAGTGAATCTCACCTGGAGAAACAGCAATTTCAACACCTTCGTAATAGGTCTTTTGTTTTTTAAAAGGAATAAACTGAACATGATTAATACCTACTTGATAGAGAGATTCTATTAATTTAAAGGTTTCTTTATCGTCATCGTTTACAATTAATACTTTTGTATGGGCAGGGATTTGCAGCAATTCATTTATATGTTTATGGTGAATCGTTCTATTTCCTACAATTTCATGTGCATGCTGAACGTCTAATCTGTCCTTCATTTCGTGCTTTATACTCTCTGATGAATAAATGACAACATCGCCATCAATTTTTGCGGGTAATTCTTCATCAATCGCAAAACATTCAATGGAAATATAATCGCCCAGTAACTCTTTTAATTGATTGTGTAAAATGATTCTAGTTTGCTTGCTTCCTGTTATTAAAACTAATTTCTTTTTCATCGTATGGACACCTTTCTACAGGCCTTTAACTTGACTTGCCTTCAGAGATTAGCTTTTGGAATACTGTACCTATCATTTTATACTTTGCTGTGCATTTCATCTAGCGGACGTTTGTCCCTATTGTAAATAAAAATAAGTAGAAAAAAGCGCCTCCCCTTTAATAGGTGGAGGCACGATATGCTAAAGTGCTAGTTAAATTACTTTCTTTTTATTTAATGTCTACGTTTATTGGTTTGATATCTAAGGCTACTTTTACAATGGAGTAATCGTCTTTTTGACCGTCGGTATAAGCCCAATACCCATTGCTTTCAGCGCTTTTTCGGAAGGTAAGCTCAAAACCTTTGTTTTGGTTAAACGTATAGCTTTTTATTTCTTTGCTCTGAGCATTATCAATAAGATCGTAAGCTAAAAATTTTCTTAATACACCATGCGAAGAGAAAAGACCCGTATTTGGTCCAACCTTTTCACTGTAATATTCATTTTTTCTAGTAGATGTTTTAGCTGGGTTTATTACGATTTCTTTTGTTGTAATATTTACTTTGTCACCTGGAGTAATACAAGAGATAAGAATATTTTTGTAGTCACTCGGAAATTTGTCATCTGCCTGTACCTTTGCTAAATCAACTAGTGTAATACCGCCTCTTCCAACAACTTCTATTTGTTTTTCTTCATTGTTCACCACCATGGCAGTATCTTCATCAATTCCGTAAGCAAGCTGATTTTTATTTCCTTTTTCATATGCTGTTGCAATAAGACGTCCCAGTCTTGCTTTGTTGTCAAAATGCTGATCTACAAGACCGTATTGAAAAAAGCCAAGACCTTTTTCTAAATAAGCAGGCCCGCCTTCTTGCTGAGTCATATCATCGTATGTGTCTGTAAACCCGTACGAAAGAGCTCCGTAGCTATCTCCGCCAGCAAGCATAGTATTACTCATAATCGCGGCTCCAGCGCTCGTGCCACCAAGTACTGCCCCGTTCTTATACGTATGCCATATGGCTTGTAAGACTTTTGAGTCCGAACCATTTTCATTACGCAACGAGCTCGTAATCAAGGTTTGATCTCCTCCTACAAACCAAATGCCTGTTAGCCCTTTAACTTTTTGCGCTAGTTTATCACTGTTCATATTTGTTTTCCAATCCGACTCATTTTCAGAAGTTCCTTTGAAGTCGTGATTTGAAATAGGTAAAATTTCTATATTTTCCGCTTTCAATCCGTATTTAACTAAATCAGCTTTAAACTGATTAGAAGAGTCGAACTTAGTACTGGCTGCAGGCACAATTCCTATTTTGGCCTGTTTTCCTCCTGCAAGATTAATAAACTTGTTATACACGCTTGAATTGCTGCTGCCAAGCGCTCCGCCTGCAATTAAGAGATTACCTTTAATCGAATCGTATGCAGGACTTTCAGATGGAGAAAAGGTAGATTTTTTATAAGTTAAACTAGTTTTTTTATCCGGTTGGAATTTGACGGTCTTGGGCGTAATATCCATTCTTACATTGACAATAGAATAGTCATCTTTTTGTCCATCAGTATACCGCCAGTAGCCGTTTGTATCATTGTCCTTTTGAAAAGCAATTTCGTACCCAGACCCTTTACTGTCATAAACATAGCTGTTGGCAGATTTCATCAATTTATTATCAACGAAAGAATATGATAAATAAGCCTTTAATCTTCCATATGGCGTAAAAACACCAGTAGCAGGTAGTGCGTTAAACGAGTAATATTCAAATCCCTTCGTTTCTACTTTCTCTTTTGGAAATTCAAATGATTTTAAATGATAGTTAATTTTATCTCCAGGAGATAAGTAACTAACCTTTATGTTCTCTAAGCCTGAACGCGCTTTTTGCTTAGATATAAGCTTAGCTTTGCTCATATCTAATACAGCTAATCCGCTTCTTCCAACGACTTCAACCTTTTGATCTTTATTGTTAACGACCATAGCAGTATCTTCGTCTACACCGTATGCAAAGTTTTTTTCTTTGTCGCGTTCAGAATTATACGCAGCTACTGCAAGTCGCCCAAGTCGTGCTCGTTCATCCATATGCTGATCAATTATGCCGTGTTGGAAAAATCCCAGCCCTTTTTGAACTGATAGAGGCTCGTATTCTTTTTTATTGTGTTGGTTTTCGTTTACATGTTTATTTTCCTTGCTTCCTATACTTTCTTTTAAAGCTCCTAGACTGTCTCCTCCTGTAATCATGACGTCACTCATAATTGCAGCTCCTGCACTTGTACCTCCGATAACTGCTCCCTTACGATATATATCCCAGATAGCTTTTAACGCTTCAGAATCGTTTCCATTATTTTGACGAAGGGAATCCACAATTTTTGTTTGGTCTCCTCCAACAAACCAAACTGCCGTTAGTCCTTTAATCGTACGGGATAACTTCTTGTCGTTCACTTGATTCTTCCAAGTTGATTCATCTTTTTGTGTGTCAGAAAAATCGTGATTGGAAACGGGAAGAATTTTAATAGAATCTGAGTTTACTCCGTATTTCACGAGGTCTTCCTTAAACTTTTCAGAAGACTGCAGCGTTGTGCTAGCAGCTGGAATAATCCCTACTTTGGCTTTTTCTTTTCCCCCAGCAAGCAAGAGAAATTTTTCATATATATCGTGATTGGATGTTCCTACACCTCCGCCTGCAATAACAAGGCTACCTTTAATGTCCCCGGTATTTTCTTGTGCTTTTGCAAGAAGCGGTGTACTTAAAGAAGAAAGCAACGTAAAGCTGATAAGACATGAAACAAGTTTCTTTTTCATTCGAAAGCCCCTTTCCACGCAAATTTTAATAGCTTTTTCTAGTTAGCTCGTATCCTTTCCGCGATACGCTCGTTAAATGATGCTTCGCTGCTTAGAGTCTAAAATCTGTTATTCAAACATTCCTTTCACAAGAGGAACACCATCTTTTAGCATCATCTTACCTTGAGCAAAAACCGTTTTAATCGTTAGCGTTTCTTTATCTAAAAGGACTAAATCTGCATCTTTCCCGGGTTGAATATGCCCTTTGTTGGACAGTTTTAATACTTTGGCCGGGTTAGATGTAATGACTTGAAGAGCTGTTTCTAACGGTACTGATTCTTCTAGTACTGCATCTCGGACTTCGTGAAATAAAGAAGACACTTTTCCAACTTGAAGACCTTTATAGTCTCCGTTATCATCAAAAAACGGCAGGCTCGCTTGTCCATCGGATGAAAACGTAATACTCGAGATCGAAACTCCTTCTTCAAGCATGATGCGTAACCCTTTGCTGCACTTAACTTCGCCTTCTTCTAAAAAATGGGGAATGGTGCTGGTCGTAAAATCTACATATCCGCCTCGTTTTGCAAATTGAATTCCTTCTTTAAACAGTTCTTCATTTCGATTAATATGTGTAGGATGAAACTGACGAATTGGCAGGTCTGTTTCATCTGCGATTTGATTTAATAAAGATAATTTTCTTTCTCCGTCTCCTACGTGAACTTCTAATATCCCGGCTTTTCCTGATAAAATCCCTCCATTGCGGGCAGCAGAAGCCACCTTTACCAGTTCTTCAAATGTCGGTTCGGAGGAGCGGTGGTCAGAAATTGCAATTTCACCTACTCCAATAGTTTTATCAATTAAAATAAGATCTTCTTCGATGCTGCTGGTCAATGTTTTTACTGGTATTTGATAGGAACCTGTGTGAATGAAGCAGCTAATCCCTTCTTCTTCTAATCCTCTTGCTTTGGCCAGAAGATTTTCCATTCTTCTTGTTGTACCGTCTGTTCCAAGTACACCTACAATAGTTGTAACACCAGCAGTCGTTGCATCGGTTAACATGAGTTCAGGCGTGCGTGTTTTATATCCTCCTTCTCCTCCTCCGCCAATAATATGAACGTGCGAGTCAATAAAGCCAGGAGCTATAATGTGATTATCGGCGTCTACAACATCAATTGGAATGGACGTATTTAAATGATCAATACAATCTTCTATCAGTATGATTTTGCTATCTGCAAGTAATACGTCTTTTTTTCCTAAATACTCTGGTGCATATACTTCTGCGTTTTTAATTAAGGTTAACAACTTCTATTCCTCCTACTAGTAAGCTCGACTTACGAATAACATTTTTCTATATACTTCCAACTTTTAAAATGGCCCATAATTGATAAAATAAGCAATCACAACAGCTATTAGACCAATTACATATTGAATGAGGACTAACGGGAGCACCCACTTTGCCCACTTTGTCCACGAAATTCCCGCAATAGCTAAACCAGCCATCAATGTTCCAGCCGTCGGGAAGATAATATTTCCGATACCGTCTGCAAAAGAAAAAGATAATACAGCCGTTTGTCGCGTAATATCAAGCAAATCTGCAAGCGGCGTCATGATAGGCATTGTCAGCATCGCATGACCTGTTCCAGATGCTAAGATAAGATGAATCAATGCTTGGAAGTTATAGATTCCGATGACACTTAAATATCCTGGAATATGTTGAATGGCTCCAGATACTTGATGAAGCATGGGATCTACAATATGACCTTCATTTAAAACAACAAGAACCGCACGGGAAACTCCAATAACTAGCGCTCCTCCAACTAGTGCCGCTGCCCCGTTTGTAAATGGCTTAACCGTATTTTCGACAGAGAGTCTTCCAATAATCCCAATCACAACTGTCAAAATCACAAATAAAGAAGCAATTTCAGTAATGTACCATTTATACTTAATAACGCCAAAAGCAAGAATTACATAGTTAACAAGAAATGCTGCCATAATCCATTTATGCTTTCTAGTTAACTTGGCATCGGAATTTAAAAGTTTATTTGCATTAGTTATGCTGTATTTTCCGTATGTTCCAATCGAAGGACTTTTTTTAACTTTCATGGCATATCGATAGACAAACCATACTGAAACAGCGTAAACAACTACGAATAAGATAAGGCGAAAGCCCATTCCAGAAAACATAGGAAGCTCTGCTACTCCTTGTGCAACACCCACTGTAAACGGATTCATAACTGCCGTAGTAAAACCAGCTGATGCTCCAATTAAAACAATGGCAGTTCCCGTTAATGCGTCGAACCCAAGAGCAAGTGCGAGCGGAATTAAAAGAGGAATATAGGCTAGCGTTTCTTCCGCCATTCCCATTAAAGAGCCCCCTACCGCAAAAAATAGCATCATAACAGGAATTAATAACTTCTCTCGGGTAGCAAGCTTTTTAGCCATCGTTGTAATTAATACATCTACTGTACCCGTAGCACTTAGTACACCAAAGAAACCGCCAATAATTAATACAAAAAAGATAATGTCGGCTCCTTCTACCATTCCTGTATGTATCGCTTTGACCATATCAAAGAATCCAACTGGCGTAGAATCAATCCATTTAAACGACTGAGGATCTACCGTTGTTCGTCCGTCTACTTCCACACGTGCGTATTCTCCAGCTGGCAAGATATACGTTAAAATAGTAGCAATTACAAGAAAACCTAACAATAAAGCAAAAACGTTTATTTTTCTCTCTTTTTTTCTTACCTTATTTAATGAACTCATTTCCTTTTGCGGTTCACTCATTCTTCTTCTCCCCTTCGTTATCAAATAACAACTTTAAGCAGATACCTCATTCTTTAAAAATAGCTTTCCTGTCTGCAACTATCTATGTCCCCTTTCTTTTGTGTTCTTCATATATAGTACAAGCAATTTTCGTGCCAATCGTATAACCGCTTAATTTTCTGAATTATGGTATAATTAAATCGTGTTTTAGGTGGTAATTGGGTGTTTTGTTTAATGGAATAGCGCCAATTAAGAAGCTGATTGATAGAAAATCTAGAGCATAAGCGTTAGCTAGTTCTTTCTTTCCATAAGCAGCCGAAAGAACAATAAAAAAATTCAATCTATAAACATAAAAAAATACTATTTTATTATTGTCTTTTCTTTAAGTAGATTAATACTATAAACCTTCAATCTATTTATAAAGGCATTGCGCATAATGAAAGGGTGTTCAAAAAAGTGACTGTTTATCGTATAGGGGTATTGGCCGGTGATGGTATCGGGCCAGAAATTGTTGACGCCGCAGTTAAGATAGTTAAAAATGCTTTTTGCAAAGCAGGAGTTAAAATTGAATGGGTTTATCTGCCTATGGGATGGGAAGGAATTAAACAATACAACAATCCTCTTCCAGAAATAACGATAAATGCTTTAAAACATACGCATGGTTGGATACTTGGCCCGCACGATTCTGCAACTTACCCTCCCGAGCACAAAGAAAAGCGTAATCCTAGCGGAGAGCTTCGTCACAGTTTAGATCTTTACGCAAATATACGGCCTGCTAAAACAATGCCAGGCATTAAAAGCGTCGTGAAAGAAGCTGATTTAGTGATTGTCCGAGAAAATACAGAAGGATTTTATGCCGATCGTAATATGTTTTCTGGACACGGGGAATGGCAAATTACACAAGACGTCGTGGTGACATCAGGCGTATTTACGCGAAAAGCCGTAGAAAGAATTGCGCATGAAGCTTTTAGGTTGGCTATGCAGCGCCGTAAAAAAGTAACAATCGTACATAAAGCAAATGTTTTGAGATTAAGTACAGGATTATTTCTAAACGTTTGTCGAGAAATAGCTGCCCAATATCCTGAAGTACAGGTGGATGACTATCATATTGATGCCATGGCTGCTCATCTAGTACGCCGTGCAGCCGATTTTGATGTCATTGTAACCGAAAACATGTACGGTGATATTCTGTCAGATTTAGCTGGCGAGCTTGTAGGCAGTTTAGGGTTAGCTCCTTCTCTTAACTCAAATGAACGTATCGCTATGGCACAAGCAGCTCACGGTTCTGCACCGGATATTGCAGGTTTGAACATAGCAAACCCAACCGGTATTATCTCTTCAGCGGTCATGCTACTGAAATGGCTTGCTGAAAAACATACGGATCACAAACTTGCAGAAGTGGCAACCACAGTAGAACACGCTCTTTATGAAACGCTCCAAGATGAAGTAAAAACAAAAGATTTAGGCGGACATGCCTCTACGTCGGAGTTTACAGAAGCTATTTTAGAAAAAATAAAATTCCTGCAAAATTAACAGTAATTTATCCATTCTATAGAGGTGATCATAATGAAAAAAAGAAAGATTATTATGGACTGTGATCCAGGTCATGATGATGCCATCGCAATTATTTTAGCAGCCGCAAGACCAGAATTAGATATTTTAGCGATCACAACTGTCTCAGGAAATGCAGAAATAGAAAAAACGACGATGAATGCTTTGAAAGTTTGTGATTTAGTATCGTTACATAACGTGATTGTCTCAAAAGGCGCAAGCGAACCATTAATTCGCATGCGTGAAAACGCGCCTAGCATACACGGTGATTCAGGATTAGATGGCCCTGAGTTCCCTGAGCTCTCTCGCAGTTGGAGCGAAGAACACGGGGTAGATACTATTATAAGAATGGTAAAAGAGTCAAAAGATCCTGTTACGCTTTTGCCTACCGGTCCCTTAACAAACATTGCCTTAGCTTTAATGAAAGCTCCAGAAATTAAAGAAAACATTGAAGAGATTATCCTTATGGGCGGTGGAACATTCGGAAACTGGACGCCAACGGCTGAGTTTAATATTTGGGCAGATCCAGAAGCTGCTAAAAAAGTATTCAATAGTGGCATTCCACTCGTAGTAATGGGATTAGATATTACGCATCAAGCTGTTGCAACAGATGACGTTATTAACCAAGTGATAAGCATTAATAATAATGTAGCAAAAAAGGTCGGTGAACTATTAGCATTTTTTAAATCTACCTATAAAGAAACCTTTGGCTTTGACGGCCCTCCCGTTCACGATGTGTTGACCGTTGCTTATTGTGTAGCTCCAGAACTATTTACGCTCAAAGAAGTTAATATTGTAGTAGAAACACGCGGAGAATACACGGCTGGAACGACTTCAGTTGATTTGCTTGGAGTTACAGGAAGGAAAACCAATGCGAAGTTTGGTTTAACCCTTGATGTAGATGGGTTTTGGAATCTAATGCTTGAAGCTCTTAGAAAGTATTCTGCTTCGTAAAGTTCATTTAGACAATAAATTTTCATGGCAGAAAGGCAGCACCAGATAGCCGTATTCACGGCTTGCTAGTGCTGCCTTTCTCCCGTTCAGCCATACCACCTAACTTTTTAATGAAACACTTATAGGAATAACCAAGTGATAGTACGTACATTCTTACTTTCTGTTCGCAACGCCCGTTAAAAAATTCAAAAATACGTGTACGCCTGCTTTCACGGTAATTTCTCTTACATCACGCAGCGGATCTAAACAAACAATATCCATCGCTTGAACAAACGGATGACTCCCGGCGGTGTATACTGCTTCAAACAACTCATCTGTCCTCATTCCGCCTGTCGTTCCTGCTGGAACTCCCGGTGCGTAAGCAATATCTAACACGTCCATATCAACTGTTAAATAGATCATGTCTACCTCTTTACTCAGCTGTTTTAATGCTTCTTTCACGGTATGATTTATTCCTGCTTTTCTTGCTTGCAGTAACGTTACATAATGAACGCCTTTGCTATCTGCATATTCCTTTAAAGATTTTGAATTATAAAATCCATGAAGCCCGATATTCCATACATGTCTTGCGTCAATAGTGCCGCTTTCGATTAAATTTCGTATAGGCGTGCCGTTAGAAGGTCCATTGTCTTCTAAGCTGCGTAAGTCAAAGTGCGTATCAAACTGTAAAATCCCTATTTTCTGTTCGGGATGTGACTCTTTCCACCCTTTTACCAACATAGCTGTAATAGAATGATCTCCTCCAAGCATAATAGGCAGCGCATGCGGATGACATTTCCGCATAGACATCATCGCTTCTTTTATATACTGATGAGACTTCCCTATATCCGTTACGTGCTGTTTGACGTCTCCTAAGTCCAACACTGACAAGGAAGTCAAATCCGTATCATACTCAATATGATACGGGTTAAAGGATTTCCAGAGCTTCCTCATGGCCATTGGCGTCTCACTGGCTCCAGAAGCGCTAATGGAAGATCTTGAAAGAGGTACGCCCAAGACCGTAATATCTACCGGTGTAAAGTCGAAGTTACTTGGGTCTTCAACTGTTTGAATCCAGTCGCTTACTTTTGGGTCATGAGTGCTTTGACGCTGCCAGCAAAAAGGCGGACGATCAAGCTGTGGGTACGGATAGTTCATGCAACGCACCGCCTTTAACCACTACTTTTCCATCTTTTAATACCGTATCTACAAGATTTACTGCATAGTTGTATTGCAACGTTTGGTAATTGAGAGCATCAAATAGCACTAAATCGCCTTTTTTACCTACTTCAATACTTCCGATTTGATCTGCTTTGCAAATGGCATGAGCCGCGTTAATCGTACAGGCTGTTAAGACTTCTGCTGGCGTCATCTTCATCGTTAAACAAGCTAAATTCATAATAAACGGCAGCGATTCCGTAGGAGAAGACCCTGGGTTTCGATCTGTAGACAAAGCAACAGGCACTCCTGCTTCGATCATTTTTCTAGCACGCGCCGGCTCTTCCATTAAAAAGAATGCAGTACCCGGCAATAGGACGGCTATAACTCCGCTTTCAGCCATTTGCTTAATTCCTTGATCTGATGCTTTTAACAAATGATCCGCGGACACAGCTCCCACTTTAGCCGCTAATTCTGCCCCGCCAAAAGACACAATTTCATCGGCGTGGATTTTAGGTTTTAGTCCGTATGCTTTTCCAGCTTGTAAAATACGATCTGACTGTTCAACTGTAAACACGCCTTCTTCACAAAATACATCACAAAACTCCGCTAGCGCTTCTTTTGCAACGACTGGTATCATTTCTTCGATAACCAAACGAACAAACTCATCTTCATTTCCTTTGTACTCAACTGGCACCGCATGAGCTCCCATAAAGGTTGAAACAACATCTACTGGATGCTGTTCATTCAGTTTCTTCGCTACTTTTAATTGTTTGATTTCATCTTTAAGATTTAAACCGTACCCGCTTTTGGCTTCGACAGTTGTAACTCCGTACTGCAGAAATTTATTTAAACGTTTTGTAGATTGCTTGATTAGCTCCTCTTCTGTTGCTTGTCGTGTACTAACGGTTGTTTGTAAAATTCCTCCTCCCGCTTTTAAAATATCAATATACTTTGCCCCGTTTAAGCGCATTTCTAATTCTTTTTCACGACTGCCGCCAAACACAAGGTGAGTGTGGGGATCAATCAGCCCAGGCGTTACGATTTTTCCTTCGGCATCAATTATATTAATAGGTTCATGGATATGCTCAAGGTATTCCTGTGCTTTGACGTCAGGCCCAACAAATACAATTCTTCCATTTTTCACGAGTACACTGCCATTTTCAATAATTCCTAGATCTGACATTTCCTCCGCTCGTCTAGGCTGACTTCCTCCTTTAAGCGTAATGACTTGTTCAGCGCATTTGATATACGTAATAGTCATACGTATCCCTCCTTTTTTATTCATTTAACGCGGGAATTTGTATTCCTTTTTCTTTTGCAGTTTGAATGGCCTTATCATAGCCGGCGTCTACATGACGAACAACACCCATGCCTGGGTCTGTTGTTAAAACACGTTCTAGACGTTTGGAGGCTTCTTCCGTCCCATCTGCTACTACAACCATTCCAGCGTGAAGAGAATACCCCATACCTACTCCTCCTCCGTGGTGAACAGATACCCAGCTTGCGCCTGCTGCCGTATTTACTAATGCATTTAAAATAGGCCAGTCTGCTACTGCATCACTGCCATCTTTCATTGCTTCAGTTTCACGATTTGGCGACGCCACAGAACCGGCATCTAGATGATCTCTGCCAATAACGATAGGCGCTGACAGTTCTCCGTTTGCTACCATATCATTAATAATTTTTCCAAAGCGCGCTCTTTCTCCGTAGCCTAGCCAGCAAATACGAGCCGGCAATCCTTGGAACTCAATTTTTTCTCTCGCCATTTTAATCCAGTTGCAAAGATGCGTATTATCCGAAAACTCACGTAAAATGACTTCATCTGTTTTATAAATATCTTCTGGATTTCCTGACAAAGCGACCCATCGAAACGGTCCTTTTCCTTCACAGAACTGCGGGCGGATGTACGCTGGGACAAATCCCGGGAAATCAAATGCATTCGTGACACCTTCATCCAACGCCACTTGGCGAATATTATTGCCATAGTCAAAAGCAACCGCGCCTTTTCTTTGCATCTCTAACATAGCTTGAACGTGAATAGCCATACTCGCTTTTGATTGTTTTATATATTCATTTGGATTTGTATTCCGCAATCTTTCTCCTTCTGCTAAGCTGACTCCAATCGGCAAATATCCGTTAAGCGGATCATGTGCCGATGTTTGATCCGTCACAATATCTGGGATAAATCCTCGCTCTATCATTTCAGGAAGAATCTCGGCTGCATTTCCAACTAATCCAATGGAAAGCGCTTTGCCCAATCTTTTTGCATCTTCAGCTAACGTGATTGCATCAGCTACACTTTCGACTACCATATCGCAATATTTTGTTTCGATACGTTTTTCAATACGCGTGCGATCAACATCAATTCCAATTACAACGCCGCCTGCCATCGTAACGGCTAATGGCTGTGCACCTCCCATTCCTCCTAATCCAGCTGTTACCGTAATCGTTCCTTTCAAACTTCCGTTAAAATGCTGGTTGGCACACTCAGCAAATGTTTCATACGTTCCTTGAACAATGCCTTGGCTTCCAATATAAATCCAGCTTCCTGCAGTCATCTGTCCGTACATCATTAACCCTTTTTTATCAAGCTCATGGAACGTCTCCCAATTTGCAAAAGCGGGAACAAGGTTTGAATTTGCTAATAAAACACGAGGCGCATCACTGTGCGTTTTAAAAACCGCAACAGGCTTGCCGGACTGTATGAGAAGCGTTTCATCTTTTTCTAGTTCTTTTAACGCTGCAACGATACGATCAAATGCTTCCCAGTTCCGGGCTGCTTTTCCTATTCCTCCGTATACGACTAACTTTTCTGGATGCTCCGCTACTTCGGAATCTAAATTGTTCAAAAGCATGCGAAGAGCAGCTTCTTGTACCCAGCCTTTTGTCGTTAGTTCTGTTCCACGAGGTGCCTTCATTCCACTTTGTTTTGTCTCCATTTTGTTTTCCTCCTCTATAAAAATGAAAAACTGTTAAACTAACATTTTTATTACAGCGCTAGTTCATAATTAGTATCTTGTACAAAGGTTTTGAAATCAGCTGCTAACGCCTCAATATCACGTGAGAAAATTCGATCTTTAGTAATGGTTGGTACGGTTTTTCTAATTTTCGAATAAACTTTTCTTGTTTCCGAAGCAAGTTTATCCACTCCTTGAATATCGGCTGCTTGAGCCGCACAAATTGCTTCAATCGATAGAACTCTTCGTGTATTTTGGATAATTTGATAAGCATGACGTGCAGCAGTCGTTCCCATGCTGACATGATCTTCTTGATTCGCTGAAGAAGGGATAGAATCGACACTTGATGGATGCGCTAATACTTTATTTTCGGAAACTAATGAAGCAGCAGCGTATTGAGTAATCATGAGCCCGGACTCTAAACCAGGATCTGCACTTAAAAATGCCGGCAGCCCGCTAAGCTGAGGGTTTACTATTCGTTCAATGCGCCGTTCAGAAATATTCCCAAGCTCCGCCATTGCAATTCCTAGAAAATCCATAGCAAACGCAATGGGCTGCCCGTGAAAGTTCCCTCCAGAAATTACTTTGCCGCTGTCGGCAAAGATGAGCGGATTATCGGTTGCTGAATTAATTTCAATTAACAGCTTTTCTTTTACATAATTTAAAACTTGATAAATAGCACCATGAACTTGAGGAATGCAGCGCAGTGAATACGCATCTTGCACTCTTATTTGACCTTGAGAAGTAGTTAATTGACTGCCTTCTAAATACGAAAGAATTCGGGCAGCTATCTGCTGTTGTTCCGGATAAGGTCTTACCGCATGAGACTCGGGCATGAATGCATCTAAAATGCCTCGCAGACCTTCTAACGTCAGTGCTGCAATCCCGTCAGCAAGATCTGCTAGCTTTTGAGCTTCAAGGTACGAAACTACTCCTACAGCTGTCATTGCCTGAGTCCCGTTGATTAAAGCTAGCCCTTCTTTCGCTTGTAATTGGATAGGTTCAAGCCCCGCTAGCTTTAAAGCTTCTTCTCCTTGCATTCGCTGACCATTATATACAGCTTCTCCTTCTCCAACTAACAGCAGCGCTAGATGTGATAATGGAGCTAAGTCACCGCTAGCTCCAAGTGAACCTTGACTTGGGATAACCGGCACTACATTTTGGTTTAAGCAATTGATAAGCAGCTGCAGGGTTTCCAGTCGTATGCCTGAATACCCTTTAGCTAATGCATTCGCTCGTAACAGCAGCATGACTCTGCTTACCTCTAAAGAGAATGGTTCTCCTAGTCCGCAGGCATGACTGCGAATCAAGTTAATCTGCAGATCAGCTAAGTCCGTTTTTGAAATAACCGTATCGCTAAACTTTCCAAATCCAGTATTTACTCCGTAAATTACGTTGTTGTTCGTAATACTCTCTTCAACTAACGTTCTGCTTTTTTGTATATGTTCAACTGCGTGATCGCTAATTTTTACGGAGTATCCTTGATAAATAACTTTGTAGATTTGGTCGAACGTCAGTGAATTTCCGTCGATTTGAATAAACATCATACCCGCTCCCTTGTTAAACTGTAGACTACCTTTTCTTTTTGAACACAAAAAGGGGCTATATCAAAGAGGAAACAAGCTCCTTTTGATATAGCCCCCTATAAACTAACCTACTTACACTATGGGCTTTTATTAATAATCAGCATTTCACCTTATACATACAAACAATCGCTAAATGACTAAATCACTATAAACTTTAAGCTGTACAACTTAAAGCAACTAGGGTACTTACACTTAGTATTACGTCGAATTAATCATTTGTCAATTGTTTTTTAAGAAAATTTAAAATAATCTGAAATAAAATCGTTATTTCTTATAGCAGCGATGATTCACGGCTGCACATTCTTATTTCTTTAAACGTTATCGGACGTTCATGTCACTTGGGTGCGGACCTTTGCGGCGATTGCGGTTTAATCCATTAATATCTGCCATATCATCGGCAGTTAGTTCAAAATCAAACACGTTAAAGTTTTCTTCTATTCTAGACGGTGTAACTGACTTAGGGATGACAATTGTGTTGTTCTGTAAGTGCCAGCGCAATACAACTTGAGCCGGAGTTTTGCTATGTACTTCAGCAATTTTTTGAATAACCTCGTCTTGTAGCACTTCTCCTCCTTGATCAAGAGGACTCCATGCTTCCACGAAAATGTTATGTTTGGCACAAAACTCTTTTAATTCATTTTGAGCAAGATACGGATGGCACTCAATTTGGTTTAAAACAGGCGTTACATCACATTCGTTTAACAAGCGCTCCAGATGCTCAATTTCAAAGTTGCAGACGCCAATTGCTTTTACTTTTCCATCGTGATAAAGCTTTTCTAATGCTTTATACGTCTCCACATACTCATCATATTGAGGCGTAGGCCAGTGAATCAAATATAAATCGACATAATCAAGTCCTAATCGTTCTAAGCTTTCATCAAACGCACGTAATGCATTTTCATAGCCTTGGTCGCTGTTCCAAACTTTTGTTGTAATAAACAGCTGTTCTCGAGGAACAGAAGATTCTTTAATCGCTTGACCTACTCCTTCTTCATTTTTATAAATCATGGCTGTGTCAATAGAGGTATACCCAACTTCAATTGCTTTTGACACTGCAGAGGCTGCTTGGTTATCTTCTACTTGCCATACGCCAAATCCAAGCTGAGGCATTTTTAAACCGTTGTTTAATGTAACAATATTCATTTTACACGTCTCCTTTTTTGTTAAAAAGTTCAAAGTTTTAATGATGGTGCCAGCCGATCAGCATAGCAACCTGTCCCATTATAATGCCGACTGGGATTCCTATAATCATGGCTCCAAATCGAAATTTAAAAGACCATGCGCGCGGCACAAGGGAAAACAAATAAATCATACTCATCGTTGCCATACATGTACTGCTAAAAAAACTGACGACAGTGTGTAAAGTTGGCATTACTTCTCCTCATTTCACTAGAACGTTTGCGCCTTTTCAATTTCATCATTTATCTTTCGTTCTAATGCCTATGTTTTCGCAGCCGACATAGTTACATTCGTCAAAGGGTTCCGTAATCCTGCTTTAATCAGTTAAAAATACTTTACCTACGTAACTTTTTTAATTAAAACGAATATGTGCTTTTAGCTTCAAAGTTGTGTATAATTTCTGTATATTAAAATAATAAGAATTTTTCACTGTAAAGAACAACTGCACATTCTCTGTAAGGCAATCATACATATTTACCCGAGTTAACGAAAGGAATGGATATAAAAAATGGCGATTGAAAAAGTAAAAGCATATTTTAAACAATATGGTATGGAGAATCGAATTATCGAAATGGATGAGTCCAGTGCTACTGTAGAACTGGCAGCGCAAGCTTTAAAATGCGAGCCGCAACGGATTGCAAAAAGTCTTTCTTTTAACGCAGAAGGAACTGTTTTACTGATTGTGGCAGCAGGAGATGCGAAAATTGATAACAGAAAATATAAAGAAGAGTTTGGAACCAAAGCAAAAATGCTTGGAGCAAGTGAAGTAGAAACTCTGATTGGTCATGCTGTAGGCGGAGTATGCCCGTTTGCCGTTAATGAAGGTGTTAACGTGTATCTAGACGAATCGCTGAAACGTTTTGTCACCGTTTTCCCTGCCTGTGGAAGTGGAAACAGTGCAATCGAATTAACAATACCCGAACTAGAAGAATTTTCGAAATACTTAAAATGGGTTGATGTATGCAAGGGATGGAATGAATAATTTAGGTAAATTACGGTACAGCTATACAGAAAATAAATAAATCAATCAGCACGCCAACAAGCTGAAACAGTTTTTTGTTTCAGCTCATTGGTGTATCTAAACGAATTTATGAAACAGCTTAACCCAACCTAGGTAAGAAACCCCTAAGAGAAATACAAAAAGAAATAGTAAAGGAATGTTCCTAGGGATAAAAAGCCAGCCGTCTAACGTATTCCACAGAAATTCACTTTTATTTGCTTTTCTCATCCTTTTCACCTCAAGCAGATTTACTATTTTGCATTCAAAAATTCTTTTACATAGTTATATACAGTATCTTCAACTTATGACCTTTTTTCAAGAAAAACGTGCACGGAAAATTGACTGAATGTGAATCTTCTTAATTTATACCCGTTATGTACTCATTCATCATCTTAGTTTCATCTGTAAAAAAGAAGAAGCCTACATTTTTAGATGCAGGCTTCTTCTCGTTGATTCAGTCTTTCCTTTGTTTGCCTAGTCAGGCCCTTTCGTTACGTATATCGGTTCATAACCAAAGTGCCTTGCGTGAGATACGAATATCTACTTTCAATTTGCGGTAATACGTTTGCTGAAGTCGCTGTTAAGCCTTTCAAAACCAATCAGTCCCTTCATACGCTAAGTATTTAACCTTTCACAACAACCATTTGCATGATAGCTGCTGTACTATATATGTACCCCGTATTTATATAGTAAAACCTTAAAAAACAATTTTTTATTACATGTAATTTTCTAGACTTCAAAGCAAAGACCATTTAAATATTATAGGTGAAAGAAGCACGTCAACTATTAGCGCCTCTACTGCTCATACTCACGCATTCAAAGAAGAACATCCGTACTGAAATTCATCAAATTTATTTAATGTATGATTTCATCAATTTTTTGAAATGCATCTTCAAGTGAAGTGTGTCCATCTGTTTCTCCTTCGTTACCTTGAACGGTCCATTCTTGCTTTTCTATTGCTAGTTTCCCGTCTTTATCTTTTATATAAGGTCTGTTAATCATAAACACATGATCATTCTTTTTTACTGTGTAGCCAAGATAATAGTGATTACCTTCTCCTTCTTCTTCATATACGGAGACGCCTTGAAGGTTGTATTTGGTTAAAATGTCATCCATATGATGGGTCAGTTCATTTATAGCCGATTCTCTTCTTACATATTCCACATTTTATACCCCTTTTCATTTTGATTTATGTTTAGCATTCCCTTGAACATATTCAATTACACTATATTTCAAACCATTCATTATGTGAAATTTCCCCTGTATCGGCATTAAAGAAGCTACGGCTTGTCATTTGATATAAAGAAATTTAATCTACCTCCTCTTACCTTCTTGTAAAGAAAAATCATTTTTCTCTTTCGTATCTCCAATTAGTTATCATAGAAAAGACCCTCATATCCACGACCTCATTCCATTCTTAAACAATCAAAAACCGGTTAAGAAAAATAAACTTAACCGGTTAATGCTGATGTTATTTAAAATTGATACGATTTAAGATTTTTGCTTTTTGAAAGTGAAAGATAGATTTTGACAACTCAAAGATCGTTCCGTTCGTTAAGCACACCGTATTTTCGATAATCAGTGCTGGGTCGAATGGGTCGATATGAAGGAGTTCAGCACTTTCTTCATCAATTTTTTCGCAGTTAATGACTTTGTCAGCAAACCCAATGTTTAATTTTAAGTGATCTATCAGGTAACTATAAATAGAATTTGATGCAATATCTTCATTTAGATAAGGTACCACATCTTTTTTAAAGTAACTGATTTCAATAGAAAAAGGTTCTTCATCTACAATTCGCAGCCGCTTCACATAATATAGCTTGGTTCCTCCTTCACACCGTAAACCTTTTGCGGTTAATTCATCAGCTTCTACCACGTGCAAAGAAAGAATTTTTGTCTCAATTGTTTTCGACGTTAAGTCTTTCGTTAATCCTCTAAGACTGCCTAAATTAATATAATCTGTGACTGATTCCTCACGCAAAAACATGCCGCTTCCTTGGACTTGATAGATATAGCCGCGATTGACGAGCTGAGTCACTGCTTTTCGAATTGTATTACGGCTCACTTCAAATTTTTTTATCAGTTCTTCTTCCGTCGGTAGCTTTTTTGTTTGATCAAACGTCCCTTCTCGAATTTCCCTTTCTAAACGATCTGCAATTTCTTTATATTTTATAGCCATATAATCTCCCTAGTTTACATTCTCAATCATTTACTGCTTCTATTATATACAAAACCTCTTGATCAAAATCAAGAGGTTTTCTTTTTACTTATAGCTCTTCTCCTCTCGTTTCAATAATATGCTTGTACCAATGAAACGACAGTTTTTTCTTTCGATTTAAGTTATCGTCATGATCTACGTAAATGAATCCGTATTGTTTTTTATAACCATTTAACCAGCTTAATAAATCGATAACAGACCAAGCGTAATATCCTTTTAGATGAATGCCTTCTTTTATTGCGCGCTTAATCACTTTTAAATGTTCTTCAATATATTTAATACGGGGAACGTCTACAATTTCACCATCAATAATCGGATCTTCATCACCAAGACCATTTTCTGTTACGTACATTTTAATATCACCATAACGCTCTTTTAACATATGCAGCCCGTCTAAAAATCCTTGAGGTGAAATTTCCCATCCCCATTTTGTATAGGTTTTATCTGTCATCTTTACTGTGCGATAAAAGCCGTCAAACGATGGATTTCCAGGAGCTAAAGTAGATGTTTCCCTCGAGTGCTCCATAGACGAAACAACTTCTTGATTTTTCTCTACTCGAATCGGTTGATAATAATTAAGACCAATGAAATCATTGTTTTCGGCATTTCTTTTTAATGTATCTAGCTCTTCTTCCGTCCAGCTTGGGGTCCATCCGTTTTCTTTTAATTGCTGTACGACGTAAGATGGATATTCGCCTTTTAAAATCGGATCATAATACCAAAACGTTTCGTATTCATTCGCGTGTCTAGCAGCTAAGATATTTTCCTTTTTATCATCAACACTGTAAGCCGGTAAGAAGACATGTGTAATACCAATTTCTCCATACTGCTCCAGCTGCTTATAGATCTCTACGGCTTTTGCATGTGCATAAAACACATAATGTGTAGCTTGAAAGTACTTTTTTTCATCGTTTTGGATACCAGGCGGATGTGCTCCTTTTAAATAGCCTAATCCGCAAAACATAACGGTTTCATTGAACGTAATCCAATGTTTAACACGGTCTCCAAATGCCTTAAAACAAACCTCTGCATACTTAACGAAAGCATCGGCTGTTCGTTTATTTGTCCATCCGCCGTCTTCTTCAAGCGTCAAAGGCAGATCCCAGTGATACAGCGTTACAAATGGAACAATTCCATACTTTAAGCATTCATTAATCACTTGATTATAAAATTCCAAGCCTTTTTCATTCACTTCTCCATCGCCAGTTGGCAAGATACGTGCCCATGAAATAGAAAAGCGGTACGATTCTAGTCCCATCTCTGCCATTAACTTAATATCTTCTTTGTAGCGATGGTAATGATCAATGGCTACATCTCCGTTTGTGCCTTTATATGTTTTTCCAGGAATCTTTGAAAAAACATCCCAGTTTGTTTCGCCTTTACCGTCTTCATTCCAAGCTCCTTCTATTTGATAAGAAGCTGATGCAGCTCCAAATAAAAAATCCTTTGCGAATTTCATTATAGCACTCCTTATTTTCATACTGACTTTTTAAATTCATTCCAATATATTAAATTTATAGGTACAAATTTAATATTGATTATATACTTATTTTTTGCATTTGACTACAAAAAATGTAATACAAAGACCTTTTTATTTTTCTCTAATTTAAAGAAAAATTTCGTTATCTTACTCATACCTGATAAAAGAACAAATAGAAAAGCCTGCTTTGAAAAAATTGATCAAAACAGGCTATTTATTAATATGACGGATTAACGCTTTATAATAACTCTCATCGTTATTAAACTTTCGTTTTCACATATAAATAAAGACCATACTCTGTGGGAACAGCAGGATAACCCATTACAAGCGATTTTAAGTTTTTTAAAACTTTTGCTATTCCTCGTTTTAATAATATTATATTAATTTAGGAAAAAAACGTTATTACCAAAGGATTCTTCATTCAAAATGCACATTTGTTTATAATTGATAATTGATATAAAAAAATAAATTAATACACTTTATTTCGTTAACTAGAGGTGTTTTTGTTAATGCCCTTCTTGAATTTTAAAATTGTTTCTACTGCTTTTTTATATCCTCCAGCCTCTTTTAAAGATTCTCCAATTTTGCAGCTGCTTTCTTTAAATGATTTATTTAGTAACACTTTTTCTGTTGTATTTCGTAATGTAGCAGCGTCTAACTTTTTACGATTAAGCTGTAATCCAGCTCCTAAATTTTCAATTTGCTTGGCTACTATTGGTTGATCGGCCATGATAGGAATGACAACAAGAGGAACACCAAAATAGAGTCCTTCACTGGAGCTGTTCATTCCGCCGTGGGTAATGAAAACGTCTGCCTGTTGTAGAATTTCTAATTGGGGTACATAATTACGCACTATAAAATTAGGGGGAATATTATTAAATTGGCAAATATCTGTCTGCCTTCCTACAGATAGAATGACTGTGACCTGAGTATCTCCAAATGCTTCAAAGCAAGTAGTATAAAATTCAGGCTGATGATTAAATACCGTTCCCATCGAAATAAAGATGAGTTTGTTTTGTCGAATGTTCTCCAACGTAAAAGCTTCGACATCTTTACCTGGCGCAATAGAAGGGCCAACAAATATGAAAGAGTCGTCAAATTCTTCGGCCATGGGTTGATATAGCTTGGAGGTAAATACAATCGTTATATCTCCAGGACACGTCATGGTATTTTTTCTATCAGTAAGAATAACTCCATATTGACCTTTCCACTTTTTTGAAATTTGTTCGATTTCCATGTATCTTGGAGATTCCTTATCTATTTCTCCCCTGTTCTTCATAAACACAGAAAAAATTTGGCTATTAATTGCAAAAGTTGTACAAGAACATACTTTGGGTATTCGTAATATATCAGCTATAATCCATCCGGCAGCGAAATTATTATCATAAATAACATAATCGTACTTTTCCGCTCTTATTTCTTTTAAAACCTCTTCTATAATCTTATCCATAGCCCTTCCCATATGCAAAAGCATTTCAAGAGGATCTATTTTCTCTGCCATCCTTTTTCTGTATTTATATGGAGTAGAAAGTTTTCATAAGGACGAAATAAAGCGCCTGTTTTTTCAATCTTGTGTCTATATTCTTCTATGCAGTAATAGACCACCTTTTCTCCCTTTTTCACAAGCTCTTCTACTAATGCAATGGTAGGATTAACGTGCCCTTCACCGGGAAAGTTGAAAAAAAGAACATTTGCCATCTAACTCCCTCAGTTTCTCAGCAAATAAATATACTAACCTTGTTTAGAATAAATTTTCTTCTTATCTAGTGTAAAGTAAGAATCAATTTCATTAAATGTATAAAACAAATATCAAGCAAAATGACCCTATTATTAACTTTTAAGGTTTTATAAAGAGTTAAAAAATTAAGATGAGCAAGTAGCTGATTCTTTAATGCTTGGCTGTGGCTGTCTAGGGGGAATTCGCTATTTCGACACTAAGATGCCAGGTAGTAAAGGCACTATAAAAACGATTTCTGATGCAATCTGTTTACATGAAGAGGATTACGGAATTGCGTGGAAACACAAGGATTGGAGAATCGAGGAAGTAGAAGTACGTAGTTCACGTCTCTTGACCATTTTTTCCGCGTAACTTTTTCATGGATTTTTCTGGTCTTTCTATTTTTCAATTCTTTTATAACGTGTAGAAGCAAAGCGCCGGGTTTCTGCAGAAAGCAGCTGCTTTACCAAATCTTCGCTAATGATTCTTTTGATTTTTAGTTCCATTGCTATTAAGCCCCCCATTTCTCCCTTTTTTTATAAAAGCAATAAGGAGGAGAAAAAGTGGAATTACAATTTCTAGAGAAAAAAAGAAAACAATGCCACTTGTAGACAAAAAGGAAACAAGTTGTTGAAAATTAGAAGATATCCACAAAGCAACTATAACTTGGAGAAAACCAAATGGAAGCACAAATGGCTTATAATCACGTACGTTTAGACACTGCGCTGTCCCAAGTGTAAGTACATAATAAATGGCTGAAACTTTAACAAAAATACCTGTAACCCAGACTGCCATCACCATTGATTCGACATGTTCAAAAAAATTAGCTATGCTGATATACCTTGAAACACTTATTACGGGATAAATGTACTCTTGAGTAGTGCTGCCTAATACAAGAATGGTAATTAAATTTGTAATCACCATAGTTAGTACAACAGCTACAATAGAAATCACACCCAATTTTCTTGCCTTACTTCGATCTTTCAAAAAAGGAAGAAAAAAAGAAATATAAAAAAAATCGTTAAACCATGACTGAATAGAAGTAGCTCCTTGTAGAGATGGTAAAACACCATTCCCCATGATAGGAAATATATTATCAATTTCTATATCAGGTAGCAGTAGAAGTACCATCAGAAGAAGAGGAAGAATAAATAATGGAAGAAAAACTTGTGTGGCACGTGCTAGCACCTCTACTCCTCCGTATACAACAAACATGCAAACTAACACCATACTGGCTATTACTACAGGTATAGGGGTTTTCGGAAGAAAGTTTGCAATGAACTCCGCGTACTGTCGTAGAACAATACCATTCAAATAAAGATGAAAAAACAAATATATAAATCCAAGAGTCTTTCCGGCAAGCTTTCCAATAATACGCTCACTGTACTGAATAATATTTTCATTAGGATAAAACTTGTTTAATTTTAAAAAAATACCTAATGTCAGAAAACCAATGAGGGAGGCCCATATTGGTGATAGCCAAAGATCTTGCTTCGCATCTTTTCCGGCGACTGATGGAAGAGTCAGAATAGCTGTAGCTAATACAATAAAGTATAGTAACATCGCCATCTGAAGAGATGATATTTTCCCTTTTTCAATCATTTCTTTTTACCCCATTCTATTTTTTTATTATCTCTAACAAATATTTAAATCGACAAAATATTGTGTATGTTATTGATTTATAGGCATATGATTACATTTTCCTTTCTAATTATTTTTTCCGGATAATAGCGATGAGTAGTAGTAAAACCGGAATGAACGTCATAATGAATGTTCCGTAAAAAGGAAATATATTACCTAAAAATCGAGTTAATTCATACATGCTAGGAGTTACCCATATACCGAATATAATCACCAGAAAACCAAGTGGAAATACAAGGGGGCGGTAGTCAGATAGATGTAGCCATTGGGCCGTTCCTAAGACAAGTGCATAGTAAAATACTGAAAGTTTAATAAATATTCCCATTACCCAAATAGTAATTACAAAGGCTTCAAGATGTTCAAAAAAAGTAGCAACACTAATGTATCGGAAAGCAGTAAACACCGGATAGATATAACTGGTTGCTGATTCTCCAAATAAGAATATGTTCACTATATTGGTGTAAACCATGACTAACATAGTGATAACCACCGAGATCATACTCCACTTCTTTCCTTTTTTATGATCTGTCAAAAAAGGAAGAAGCATGGAGATAAGAAACATTTCGCTAAACCAAGACTGTGGTACAGCTGCTCCAAGGATCGAAGGCATCATACCATGCTCCATAATTGGAAACATATTCTCTGGTTTGAATTGAGGTATGAGTAGTATAAATAGTAACAGGGGAAGAAGTATAAAGATTGGAACGAACAGTTGGGCAGATCTTCCCAATACTTCCACGCCGCCTCGTACAGCGAAAGCACATACAAGAACCATGCTCCCAATAACTACAATCATCGGGGTTTTAGGCAAAAAAGCATTAATAATGAAATCTATATACTGCCTGGATATGGTGCCACATATATGCAAAAAAAAGAACAAGTAGACAAACCCAAGCACTTTTCCTAGAATCCGACCAATAATATGTCTACTGTATTGGATGATCGATTCCTTCGGATAGAGTTTATGTAATTGATACACAATAAACGCCGTAAAAAATCCATTGAGTGAACCTAAAATTGGCGAAATCCACATATCACGCCCTGCATACTTGCCCGTAATGGCTGGGATGGTAAGAATAGCGGTTGCTACTATCGTTGGTACGATCATAAGCGCCATCTGAAATGAAGAAATTTTCCCTTTTTCGATCATTCTCTTTTCTCCTTCTTTTTCCGTATCTTCTATGCCCCTGCTATTTCTCCAACATCTTACCAAGTGGTTTGAAAAGCATGTCAATCATCTGTGTAGGACCTGGCATATCCGGAAAGAACAGAAGGAGGATGGCAAGCAGCCATCCCATCGTTGTTAAGATCACAAAGGCTGCTTTCTCCTTTTTCTGATTTCGATCCATTTTTGGCCATTCATACAAAAAGATAAGAACCACGCATACGGTTATTCCTATTACCGTTATCCACTTCATTTCTTTTCTACCTCTTTTTCTTTCAAGCCCGCCGGCGTAGTAGATAAACCAGGTCGGCGTACACGCGTTTTAATATCTATTTTCACTTCCACATCCGGAAGGACTGTATCCCAATGATCTT
This sequence comes from Priestia megaterium, assembly GCF_023824195.1. Taxonomy (NCBI): domain Bacteria; kingdom Bacillati; phylum Bacillota; class Bacilli; order Caryophanales; family Bacillaceae; genus Priestia; species Priestia megaterium. The sequence continues at coordinate 1,588,247 of NZ_CP085442.1, read as the reverse complement.
TGACTTTCGACCATTCTTTAGGGTATTTTCGATGAAACGCATCTGCGAAACCAAATGCGTCCACATTCATCCCTTTCTTCACCTGTTTAAGAGACTGGTTAATGCGTTTTTTGATATCTTTTTCTACGTCTTTCTCCACTCTCTTCGTAATTTGTGGACTCATAACATCAAGATCACTGCCATTTTGCACAATTGTCCCTTCCGATGTAATCTTCGCTAGGATCTTCCATTTTCCATTCTTAAGGATAGGGATGAGTTTCGTCGTTTGTCGAATAGGGTCTAGCGAGATGGATTCTCCTTTTTTAGGGTTTACTGTAACCGAAGTCACTTCGATTTCATTTCGTAACCATAAAAGTCCTCTGGTAGCCTTAATATCAACTTGACCGATCATTTTATCTTTCTTAAAAATAGCAGTCCCCATTATATAAGCAATCGTTTCCTGTGGTTTCCTCCCAAGAAACGGCGGTAACTTTTTAATTAAAGGTAGGAGAGCCACTCCAGAATCCCCTGTTAACATCTGTTCAAAATCTTTCACTGTAACATCCATACCAATCTTCATCTCAGATAACTTTCGTAGCACTTCTCCCTCGTATGATTCTAAAGGTGGCTGTAATGCTAGAACATCGGCTGCCTCTCCATAACTGACAAACAAATGAGCACGTTCCCGAGGTTCTGGATGGCGAAGTAAATAGTCAATTTGCTTATGAATACCACCATTTCTAGCAAACTTCTCACCGATAATATACGCTTTGCAGTGACCCCAGAAGATTTTACGTGGGATTTTTGTCTGCACCTTTGACATAGCATCTGCTATATTTTCTCCAATTGCCGATCTCACCAAGCTCTCGGAGCCTGTTCCTGCTGCTCCTCCTCCCTGCTGCTGACCATTCACAGCCTTAGGAATCAAAATTTGAACAGTAAGCCTAATTCCCCCCCCTTTTTCTTTATCAATAGCAGCCCCTAACACAAGCGCTGTGTCATTTACTTCCCTTCTGTCCCAGCAACCGCTCAGTAGAAAGCTAGCCAAAAAAAAGAGAAGAATGGTCAACGTTTTTATGACGTTTCGAGATAGAAAGAGATTCATTCTTGTTCACATCCTTCTCATCATGTATTTACTCTACTATTCGTCTCCTTTACTGGAATTTGGTTTTTGTCCAGGGGACTGTCGGTATGAGTTGAACTCCCCGGTTAAATGGGGGCGTGTGTCCATTTTCCACCATGGAGCTCGAATCAAGGCATCTTTCAACTCACGCCCCTTCATCGGAGCGATTGGTGTCAAGTATGGAATCCCAAAAGAACGCAACGTACATAGGTGAACGACGATTGTAATCACCCCAAGCATAACTCCAAGCAAACCCAACGTTCCAGCAAGCAGAATGATAGGAAAGCGTAGCATTCTTAACGCAATTCCTTGCGTATAGTGTGGCACCATAAAGGACGAAACTCCTGTAATCGCAACAACAATGACCATTGGAGCAGAAACCAGACCGGCCTGAACTGCAGCTTGACCGATGACCAAAGCACCGACAATACTAACAGCGGCACCGACCTGTTTTGGAAGTCTGACTCCTGCTTCACGTAGTGCTTCAAATGTAACCTCCATCATTAATGCTTCAACAAGTGCTGGAAAGGGAACACTTTCCCGTGAGGATGCCACGCTAATCAGCAAGGCCGTCGGCACCATCTCTTGATGGTAGGTAAGGACTGCTACATAGAGCGAAGGTAAAAGAAGAGAAAGTACCATAAATACAAAGCGTAAAATGCGGATGATTGAACTAATCATGTAGCGTTGGTAATAGTCTTCTGGCGACTGAAGTAGGGAAAAAAAACTAATAGGCGCAATTAAGACAAAAGGAGTACCATCCACTAGAATCACTACACGCCCCTCTAAGAGATTAGCAGCAGCTACATCCGGCCGTTCTGTATTGACAAGTTGAGGAAAAGGAGAATAGGAATTGTCTTCAATCAGTTCTTCAATATATCCACTTTCCAATACACTATCTATTTCGATGCGCTGCAATCGATTTTCGACTTCCTCAATAAGGGTGTGATCCGCAAGTCCTTCTATGTAGGCAATTACAACATCGGTGTTAGTATAACTCCCGATTTTCATCGATTTCATTTTGAGGTGAGGACTTTTGATCTTCCGTCGGAGGAGGGAAGTACTGACTCCTAATGTTTCCACAAAACCTTCCCTTGGTCCCCGTACAACACTTTCTGCGGTTGGTTCTTCAATCGATCTCTTTTCCCACTTTGCCAACCCCAAGGCAAGTCCAGATGCTTCATGTTGTACGAAAAGCACAGGGTTCCCGATGGAGATATTCTCTATACAATCTGCGAACGTCTTAACTTCTTTCATCTTTGAAATGTGTATCTTTTTCTTTAACATTTCACGTAAACTACGAACCCTTTCTTCTGTTTCTGACGTAAGTGGGGCGAGAACATTCTCATCAATCTCCTCAATATTAGATAAACCCTCTATATAGATAAGGACGGCTTTTGTTTGTCCACCTATTAAAAACGTCCGAAAGACTACATCAAAACAGTCCTGATAGATGGAGCGAAGAACCTGTAGGTTTTCATCTAAGTCTAAAGAAAGCAGTACTTGTTGCTCGTTAATCTGTTGATCCGTATAGAGTTGTTTTAGCTTATGGAATCTTCTTCGAACCTTTCGAAACAACATAGACAGCTCCTTCCTTTTATGTAAGGTTGCATAGAAAAGCGTAATGAAACCTATCCTTATCTTTTGTTGTATTTTCCAAAATTATTATATCTAGTTAAAAATTTCATTGATTATTAAAACTTAACTCTGTTTGTATGTTTTTTCGTTACAAATTATATAGATAGTAAAGCTTAGATAAGAGCAGTTTTTTCTATTTTTAGCCTGTATAAAGTATTTATTTCCAATCTGTATAATGGACATTATAGGAAATCTTATTAGTAATTGTTAAATCTAAATCTTTTTTAGTGTGTATAGTGCCACTATACTAATCCCATACTAAATACTAAAAGAAGTTATTTGAGATTAAACAATACAGAACAAATAGTTAATTGTATTAAGTTAAATGTAAGATGAAGAAAAATTTCAGTTTTCATCAACCGAATTAACTTTAACTAAAAAGTAGTTATTAATCGATTTTGGAGTGAGAAATAAGCATGCCTTTTGTTGAAATAGACACTAATCAATATTTGTATTATGAAGAGTATGGACAGGGTATACCTATCATCTTTATTCATCCACCTGGGATGGGAAATAAAGTGTTTTACTATCAATACGATTTATCCAAGCATATGAGAGTCATCTTTCCTGATTTAAGTGGTCATGGACAAAGCCCAAAAGCTGCACAAACTGTATCAATTCCCTTCTACGCAAACGAAATATTACGCTTTATGGATGCATTACATTTAAACAAGGCCATTATATGTGGCTATTCTGCTGGCTGTCTAATTGCTCAAGAGCTTGCTATTTATCATTCCGATAGAATAGAATTATTAATTTTCTCAGGAGCATATCCTATAGTAAGAGATATGCCTGGACAATTATTACATAAAATAGGATTATATATGGTAAGAGAACACCTAAATATATTAATAACAAGCATTGCTAGAAGTCATACCAGAGACAAGACACTAAGAAGAAACCTAGTTAATTATATGAAAAAAGCCGATCAAGAATCATGGTATCAGTATTATAATCATTCATTACAATATAACTGTTTAGACAAACTTCATCGTTTAACAGTACCTTTGTTGTTTATGTATGGTGGAAAAAAGGATTGGACTATCCGCTATATGAAAGAGTATAAAAATAAATGTAAACATGCTGAATTCTTTATTTTTACACAGCAGGGTCACCAACTGCCTACAAAAAAAGGGATTCAGTTTAATGAACTAATTACAGGGTTTGTCTTAAATAAATCCAGTTTATAAAGCTAAAAGGCACTTAAAAAATGAAGAATCCTAAAATCTCATATGTATAAGAACGGATGATAAACTACGAAGACTGATAAGGTTGCTCAGCTCATCAGTCTGAATATATATTTCACAATTAAAAATAAGACGCTTCGGAAAATCCCTTAGCCGCTTTAGCTTATTATCATCACTATCCACAAAAGTCTCCACCATAACAACTATATAATAATCACTAAAAGGATAAACAATGTGACTTATAAAGCTAATCCAGAACCGAGTCTACCACAATTAGATATTCAAAACGCTTCATTTATATATTGGAACATGATGATACTTTTATTTTTCGTTTCATTACCTTTAAAGCACCTGGGAATTTGTCAACGATAGTGCTTGTCAAGCTACCAATGAAGACGCTTCGGATAATATCAGAAGGATAATGATGTCCTAGCCAAATCCTTGAGAATCCCGTTAACAAGGACAATCCCAACATAACTGACCCAAGAATACGTTTATGGAGAAAGATAGAAGTGGATACAGCAAAAGCAAGCAACGTATGTTTACTTAAGAATGAAGAATCCATCTTTGAAGGAATGAGTATACCGACACGGCGCTCCATAAATGGACGAGGCTTAAAATAAAAACATTTAATCAACGTATTAATAAATAACGTAAAGGCCGCAGATATCACTGCATATAATGTCACTTTTTTTTGTGAATAGTTTCGAAACCACATAAAAATCAACACAAACATGAAAACATAACGAACCTTTTTTGAAATCAATATCATCAGCATATCTAATGAAGAATAGCGACCAGCCAGTTGATTGATTGTCCTAAATACTTTATAATCCATAAACATTTTCTCCTTACTTTTTAGTTATATGTAAGATTTTTTTTCTGAAGAGGAACCTGTTATATGAACTGTGTTTTTACGACGACAAAAAGAGTTGAACACAAAATAATTGTTAGAATATTACATTTAACGTAGAGATAAATACATAGGAAACCTCCTTAATTTATAAGGAGGTTTCCTTTTCTAGAACATAGTAAATTGACTTGTTACGCTTAATCGTTTTTATTTAACGAGCGTTAGGAAATACTCTTCGAACGGTTTCAGTAAACTCTTCAAATAACCCTTTTACTGGAGCACCTTTATTAATTTTATTTCCATAATCTTTCATACGATTCACGAAATCAGGATTGGATGATACAAATACGTCCCGAATATCTGGATCTGTAGCTCTTACTTGATCTGCAATCTTCTTTTCTAAACGATCTGTTACTTCTCCTTTTGTTCCATCCTGTAAAACAACTGCCACATAGGCATTTTGGTTTGTAACGATCACGTTCGCACTGTCTACTTCGTCTAATTTAGCAATACGATCTGCAGCCTCATCCGCTACCTCTAATCGTATTTGGTTATCATTATCTAAATTATCATTCTGATCCCTATCGGGTTGGTATCCAACATCTCGTGGTCCATTGTTGTTACGAGCATTTTCTGCCTTTTGTTCAGAAGGTTCTTCAGTTGGATCAGGTTCAGCTTCATCCTTTTTATCATTACAACCAAAAAGAAACCCTACTGATAAAATGGTTGATAGGAGACCAAATAAATATTTTCTTCACTTATTCTTCACCCCTTACAGTAGTCGTATATCTATTAAGATCCACATTATTCTTTTAATAATTACAGGTAATAATTTAAAATCCCAAATAGGGATAGTATCATTTTCCGCGTATATATAAGTAACATCGTCAAAAAATAAAGCCGTTGGAAGAACGGTTTCTTTCAAACAACTATAAAAGAGGGATTTGCATAATGAACAACTTACAGTGGCTAACTTCTTTATTTAATTTTAATGGAATGTTTGGAAAGAGAAATAATAACAGAGGCATACTACTTTCACTTTTAGGTGTAGGAATTGGGACTTTGGCCATTTGGCTAATAAGAGGGACGGGGAACAAAATGGCATCTCCAACCATGCAAACAATGAAGAGTAGAAGCCAAATGAAAAACGGTTTATCTAACCAATAATAGACACTCATACTTTCTCTACGATATATAAATTAAAGACTAACGATCAGTTTAATTATGGGAATAATATACTTAATGTACACCTGTATTAATAGTTCACCATGCTGATTACAAAAAATAAAAGCCCCTAGATTTTTGTTAAATCTAGGGGCTTTTCAAACTTACTTAAACTTTTTATTCTCTAATACAATCATTTGGTTCTTCATTTTCTGTTATTAAATGGGGAATATAATATTATTCAATGAGATAAATTACTGAGATACAGAGGTGGAATATGAAACAAGTTATTAAAAATATTCAAAACGATCAGCATTTGCTTTTTACATACGATTCACGCCCCATGACTGAAAATATGAAACGTTACAGTGAGTTTTACAATCTTCCAACAGAGGGGCTAATGTATCGCTACGGATTTGAAACGGTTGCTCATGAACGGTTGTTTATCCAATCTTTTCGTCCCTTACAGATAAAAGCTCATATACTCCTTCTTCATGGCTATTATGATCATGCTGGAGTACTAAGTACGGTTATTCGTTTTTTGATTCAAAAAGGGTTTCATGTGTTGACATTTGATTTACCAGGACATGGATTGTCAACAGGAGAACGAGGAGCCGTATCGGAGTTTTCTCTCTATGTAGAAAGTATTCGAGAAGTCATGCGTAGACACCTGTCTTCAAGCTCTCTACCTATCTATATTGTAGCTCATAGTACTGGCGCTGCTGCTGCAGTCGATTATATACTGAATAACCATGAAGCATCTCAAGTTCGAAAGGCGGTCCTTGTCTGTCCCCTCGTTCGTCCTTATCACTGGAATGCAATCACCATTTGTATAAAGTTCTTAAAAGTGTTCACCACGAATTTGAAAAGGATAATTCGAAACAATTCATCAGATTCAAAGTTTTTGCATTTTGTGAAGAATGATCCGTTACAGTATGATCAGCTCCCCCTCGGTTGGGTAGAAGCCTTGATAAGATGGAATGAATTAATTAAGGAAGGGAGCCCCAGTCCTATTCCTATTCTCATCCTTCAAGGAAAAAAAGATACAACAGTGGATTGGAGGTATAATGTTGGTTTCTTACTGAAGAAGTTTCCAAATATAGATATTGAACTTATAGAGAATGGAAAACATCATTTATTTAATGAAAAAGAGCTGATAAGAGAAAAAGTGTTTACTTCTATCCATCGTTATTTAACAGGTAACGTGTAAACACAGGTTCCGAGAACAAAGTATATAATATCTGTCTATTATTCGAACGAAGGGAGTTTTATTAATTAATCAACATCGAAATATCTGTGTAGTTTTTTACTAGTGTCTACTTGATGCGGAGCAGACCACTTGAATAAGAAGTTACATTTTAAGTTTTCCTGAAAAAAGCCACCTCACTGCAATGAACGATCATTGCAGTGAGGTAGCTTTTGCTAATAAAATCTTTAGAAATTAGCAGGTGCGTGGGGTAATATGCTGCACTCTCATAGTTCAGTTAGAATAATTGGTTCACCATTTGTGACAACAATGGTATGTTCACATTGTGCCACAAGACTATTATCCGGCGTAACAAATGTCCAGCCGTCGTCTCCGCGTTCAATGATATGATCAGCTTTCATAGAAATAAATGGCTCGACAGCAATAACAAGACCTTTTTTCAAAAGTGCTTTATCCATTGGATCATAATAGTTTAAAATGTGGTTAGGAGCGTCATGCAAGCTGCGGCCAACACCATGACCTGTTAAGTTCTCAATAACAGCATATCCGTTTTTGTGTGCAAAGTTAGATACAGCACGACCAATTTGATTTTGTTTTGAACCAGCTTTTACTTTTTTCATGGCTGCCCAAAATGCATCAACTGCAGCTTGGCACAGCTTTTCTTTTTCTTCGTCTTGCCCAATGACAAATGAAATGCCCGTATCTGAATAATAGCCATCAAGTACGGCAGATACATCCACATTTACTAAATCGCCATCTTGTAATACTCGATCTCCCGGAATACCGTGAGCCACTTCTTCGTTTACACTAATGCACGTTACACCTGGGAAATTATATTCTTTTTCAGGTGCAGAAGTAGCACCGTGTTCATCCAATATTTTTTTACCGATCATATCAAGCTCTTTCGTTGTCATGCCAGCTTTTGCTTGGTTTTTCATCTCTTCGCGTGCAAGTGCAACGATGCGTCCAATTTTACGTAAACTTTCTAAATCTTGTTCGTTACCAATAATCATAAAAAAACACTTTCCTTCCTCGAAATATATATCCTATCCGATTTTATCATATTTTTATGAGGATTTTTCAAAAGACCTTTTAAGAACTAAAATGTACGATTAATTAGACTAGTAAGATATTTATCATATGTTAAACTTTCGTTTCTTAACCGATTAAATTCACAAAGAAAAGAATGCTGCTATAAGGCAGCATTCTTCTCTACACTATAGGTCTTACACTTTCACCAACAAACCTATTTCTAGGTTTCTTAAGCTCCAAATGATCTCTTAAAGTGTTTCCTTCGTAGTCTATCCGAAACAAACCTCTTTCTTGTAAGATTGGTACAACAAAATTCACAAAATCATCTAAGCCAGCTGGAAGCAAAGGAAACTGCAGCATAAATCCGTCCGCTGCTTTTTCCTGAAACCATTTTTCCATTTCGTCCGCAATTTGAATGGGGGTCCCTACAAAGTTATCTCTTCTTGCAGCACCGAAAAATCGCGTGTAAAGATCCCCTACCGTTAGTTTTTCTTTCGCTATAATTCTTAGCATTTCATCAAACTGACTTTGGATGCCATTCACCGATGAAAACTCCACCTCTGATGCAGGAGTATTAAGGGTATACTTCGTAAAATCAACGTTCCCCATATACCCAGAAACGAACTTTAATCCTTCATACGGATTCACTAGCTTTTGTAAATCGTTGTATTTTTGAATCGCTTCTTCTTCTGTTTCTCCTACAATAGGGGAAATGCCGTGAAGAATATGTAAATCCGCTTCTGTTCTATTGTATTCAGAAAGCCTTGATTTAAGGGATTTATAAAAACTTTTGGCTTCTTCTATGTTATCTCGGTGAGCAAATACCACTTCTGCCGTTCTTGCCGCTAAGCGCTGTCCCGGCTCAGAAGAACCGGCCTGAACGATAACTGGCTGTCCTTGGACGGAACGAGCGATATTTAACGGCCCTTTTACAGAAAAATACTTACCTTTATAGTTAAGTTCATGTACCTTTTTAGCATCAAAAAACGCTCCGTTTTCTTTATCATATAAAAAGGCAGCATCTTCCCACGAATCCCATAACCCTTGAACAACATCAATAAATTCTTCCGCACGTTCATAACGGTGATCATGTTCCCAATGAGTATCCCGGCTAAAGTTTAACGCCGTTTCACCTGTTGCATCTGCTGTCGTCACAACATTCCAGCCCGCCCTCCCTCCACTTACATGATCGACAGAGGCGAACTGTCGCGCTAGTGTATAAGGTTCATTGTAAGTAGTTGAAGATGTGGCAACAATGCCAATTTTCTCAGTAGCTGCTGCCATTGCTGTAATGATTACAATAGGATCAAATCGATTTAAAATCTGAGGATGTGACTCCGTATTTACTGCTAAACTGTCGGCAATAAATGCGATATCAAATTTTCCTCTTTCAGCGGTTTGTGCAAGCTTTTGATACACAGAAACGTCGATACTTGCGTTAGGCTTTGAATCAGGATGACGCCATGAAGCTACATGCATGCCTGTGCCAATCAAATAAGCGGCAAGTTTCATTTTTCGTTCCTTGGCCATTTTTCCACCCCCTATTTAGTACTTATTTTGTTTTATACGTGTCTTTGTACGTATTCAATTCTTTCAAACTAATAAACGTCGGAATATAATTTCCTTTGTATGCTTTTTTAATAAAGGCAGCCGTATTTTTTGATTGATACACTTTTACTAGCTTCTTTAAATACGCTTTATCCTGATCTTTTTTTCTTGCAGCGATGACATTAATATAGGGCTTCGCTGTTTTATTTTCATGAATAAGTGCGTCCTTTAAGCTTAGACCCGCTTCCACAGCTACACCGTTGTTAATAATGGAAGCCGCGGTATCTTGCATAACGCGGGGAGTGCTTGCAGAATCGACGGGAACAATCTTTAAATTTTTAGGGTTGCTTTTAATTTTATCCTCTCCTCCGTTACCGTCAAAGCCTTCGACCACCGTAATTAAATCCGCTTCTTGCAGCAAAACTAATGCTCTTCCCCAGTTGGAAGGATCATTTGGAACAGCAATTTGAGCACCATTTGGAATGTCTTTTAATGATTTATATTTTTCGGAATAAAGACCTAGAGGCGCAATGATCGTCGTTCCGATTGGCACAATATCCGTTCCGTTCTTTTGATTAAATGAATCTAAATACGCAACGTGCTGAAACGCATTTACATCTATTTCTCCTTCAGCTAAGGCTTGATTAGGATCGTAAGCTGAAGAAAAATTCACAAGTTCTATATCCAGCCCTTGTTTTTTTGCTTTCTCTTTTATAAATTCCCACGTCCTAAGTTCAGAGCTTCGGATGCCTATTTTAATTTTAGCTTCTTTACTATCGGCACTAGATAGGGAATTAGAACATCCTGTTATGGCGAGGATGAACAACAGCAAAAGCAGGAATATCGGTTTTTTCATTTATAACTCCCCTTTTAAAAAGCTTGCTTCAAATACGTCCTTACACTCTTCTAATCTTGCGTTCGATAACGTTTCCTAAAGATTGAATACCTTGAACAATAATAATAAGGAGCACAACGGTGACTACAATCGTAATCGTGCTGAAGCGCTGGTAGCCGTAAGTAATAGCTAAATCACCAAGCCCCCCGCCTCCGATAGCACCGGCCATTGCAGTTGCTCCAATTAACCCAATTGTGACAGTTGTTAAGCTTAAAATAAGAGAGGGAAAGGCCTCTGGAATTAAAAAACGGAATACAATTTGGGTTTTAGAAGCGCCCATCGCTTGCGCTGCTTCAATAATGCCTTCATTTACTTCAAGCAAAGAATTTTCAACGAGCCTAGCCATATAAGGTCCAATATGTAAAACCAGCGGAACAATAGCCGCCGTTGTACCAATAGTTGTTCCGACGACGAACCTTGTAAATGGGATAATTGCTACAAGTAAAATAATGAACGGAATCGAACGAAAAATGTTTACAATAGGATTTAGAATTGAAAAAATAACTCGATTTTCAAGAATATGACCCTTGCGTGTTACAACAAGTAAAATCCCTAAAGGAATTCCAATTAAAGCCCCGAAAAGCAGGGAAGCACTAACCATGTACAGTGTTTCCCACAAAGCCGCTAATATCAACTCTTGGCTTACTTCTAACATTTGCAACCACCTCTTCCATTTTTATATTTTGCTGCAGTGCATATAGTTCAGCTCTGTCTATTTCTTCTTGCGTGCCAATTAATTCAATAATTAAATGCCCAAATGGAATGCCCTGTAGCTCCGTAATGTTTCCAAGTAAAATGTTCACCTGTACATTAAAGCGCTTTGATAAGGTTGAAATCACAGATTGACCAGAATTGCTGCCGAGAAAGTTAATCTTAAAAATCTTCTGATTTGAATTTGTAGTTTGTACTAATTCATACACGTTTTGCGGAATGTCATCTCGAACAACGGACTGAACAAAATTTTTAGCAATTTCAGTACGTGGATTTGAAAAAATATCAAATACATTTCCTGTTTCAATAATTTTCCCGTCTTTCATCACAGCGACACGATTACAAATTTGCTTAATGACTTCCATTTCGTGTGTGATTATTACTATCGTAATTTGATATTCTTCATTAACTCTTTTCAGCAATTTCAAAATAGATTCTGTTGTATGCGGATCCAATGCCGAAGTTGCTTCATCACATAATAAAATAGAAGGGTTTGTTGCTAATGCACGTGCAATGCCCACTCTCTGTTTTTGACCTCCTGACAGATGATCGGGATATACACCTGTTTTGTCTTCTAAACCTACAAAATGAAGAAGTTCTTCTACACGTAGCTTTATGTCTTTTTTTGGTTTTCCACTTAATATAAGCGGCATTGCTATATTTTCAAACACCGTTTTTGAATTTAATAGATTAAAGTGTTGAAAGATCATGCCGATTCTTTTTTTGTTTTTTCTTAGCTCCGTTTCAGACAACGTTGCTAAGTTTTCTCCATCTACGATCACTTCACCTGACGTCGGGTACTCCAGCAGATTAATCGTTCGAAGAAGTGTACTTTTTCCTGCCCCGCTTAATCCAATTACCCCAAATATGTCTCCTTTTTGTATGGTTAATTCAATGTCTTTGAGAGCTTCAACCTTCTTTGAACCACTCTCGAATACTTTTGAAACACCTTGAAACGTTATCAAAAGAACCCCTCCTTTTCTTTCAAACTGTCATTCCTATTTCTCTTTTACTCCTATACTTAGAAAGCTGGAACGACTGCGCCATCGTATTTGTCATTAATAAACTTTTTAACCTTGTCTGTCGTAAGTGCTTTTGCTAAACGTTGGATATTTTTATCATCTTTTTTCTCTTTCGTAGTCACTAGAATGTTCACATAAGGAGACTCTTTCTTTTCAATAATTAACGCATCTTTAGTTGGTTTAAATCCGCCTTCAAGAGCGTAATTCGTATTGATAGCTGAAGCTTCTACATCATCAAGAGAACGGACAAGAAGCGGACCATCTACTGCAACAAAGTCTAGCTTCTTTTTATTCTTTGAAATATCTTCAACCGTATAAGAACTGCCACCAGGTTTCTTATTTAATTTAATAATTCCATTAGCCTCGAAAAGCTCTAGTGCACGTGAAAAATTCACCGGATCATTAGGAACAGCAACCTTTGCTCCTTTGGATAAATCGTCAATTGATTTTATTTTTTTAGAATACACTCCAAACGGTTCAATATGAACATTTGTCACGCTGACAAGATTCAATCCACTGTCTTTATTCGTTTGCTCTAAGTATGGCGTATGCTGAAAATAGTTGGCATCTAATTCTCCATTTGCTGTTTGTTCATTTGTCTGTATGCCGTCTTTAATATTTACAATGTCCAACTTTATACCTTCTTTTTTCAAATCGGGTTCCACATACTTTAAAATTTCGGCATGCGGCGTGGAAGCTGCTCCCACTTTAAGAACTATATCTTCTTTCTTGTCACTATTTTGGCCAGATGCTTTTTCTTTATTTCCACACCCTCCCACAACAGTAATCACTGCTAATAATGCAAAAAGCCATACAAATTTCTTCATTTCTCTCTCTACCTCCATCATTTGTGATGTATTAAACATATGGCGTTAATCTGCGGCCACTAAAAAAGACAAAAAATCTGAGGTAATCCCCGTCATTTTTGTCTCCATTCGTCTGGTCGACTGTTCTATTTCCGCTATAGGTTTAACAAACATTTTTAAATCCGATAATTCCAATAAGAATTTTAAATCTTTTGAAAAATATACCAAACATCTTTTTGACTGTCAATTTAGTATTTTTAAACCTTGAGATTACATATTTTATTTGTGCTGGCTGTACTTGAGTGCCTCAATCGAGCATTAGATAGAAAGTCTAAAAAACCTAACCAAAATGTTTATGTTACCCAAAAAACTGACTTTACAAATAGGAATAATTAACTTAATATAGACTTCATATTAATCAGGCCGTCTGGTCAACCAGAGGCTCTTCAAACGTATCCATAGCGTTTGAGGAGCCTCTTTTGTTTTGCAATCTAAAGTATGCTTGCCTACTGGGATCACCAATGGCACCGAAAAAGCTTTTTTATTATTCGTCACACAGAAATTAGTATCGGGAGGAATAAAACGATGAAAAAATTATGTTTTACTTTAGCTTTGGCAATTGGACTTATTATGGCTTTAGGAGGATGCTCTCAAAGCTCTAGCTCAGAAAATAGCGATAAAAAAGTAGTCAAAGTTGCTTTGAGTGATGAAGTAAATCCGCCTTTTCTATTTACGGACGAACAGAATGAGCCCATTGGATATGATATGGATTATTTAAAGGAGCTTGAAAAAAAGCTTCCAGAGTACAAATTTGAATATACCCTTGGAGAAGAAGAAACAAATTTGGTAGGTGTCTCGACGGGAAAATATGATTTCGCCATCAACTGGTTCTTTAAAAACCCTGAACGTGAAGAAAAGTTTCTTTATCCTGCACATGAATATGGTTATTCTTTAACGGCTTTAGTGACACAAAAATCACGAAACGATATCAAAACACTTGACGATATGGTAGGTAAAAAGTTTCCACCTGTATCGGCTACGGGTGGATTGCGCGCTATTTTGAATGCTTATAACAAAGAACATGCCACTAAGCCTTTAACATTAGAAAGCATTGATAACCCTTCTACGGCAGAAAATTTAAAGTTGGTAAATAAAGGTAAATCGGATGCTATTTTTTTAAACGTAACAACATTTAACGAAGTACAAAAACAGCTCAAATTAAATTTAAAAGTAGGGGGCATTGTATCAAAAGAACCAACTTGGTTAGTCTTTAATAAAAATAATCAAAAACTTGCTGACGAGATTGATAAAGCGACAGTCAAACTACAAAATGACGGAACGCTAGAAAGCTTGGCTAAAGAATGGTTTAAAGTAAATTTCTTTAAAGACTTAAAGTATATTAATCAACAAAACTTCAATTTCCAAGATTAAATGAGTAAAAGAATTCATCATTAAGGCGGGGTGAGATATGATTAGTACTGATTTTCATGATTGGTTAAAACTATTGTGGCAAGTGGTAGATAAACTTCCTTTAACACTATTTATGTTAGGTCTTTCTCTACTTTTTTCGTTGCTTTTAGGTTTCTTGATTGCCCTTATACGCATTCAAAAAAAGCCTGTTCTTTCTAAAATGGCAACCATCTATTTATCTTTTATGCGCTGTACACCGCTGCTTGTTCAGCTGTTTCTTGTATACTTTGGCCTTCCTCAGCTGCTGCTGCTTGTCCATATCGACATTAACAGCTGGAGCCGCATCACTTTCTTGGTTATTGCTTTTTCATTACATACTGCCGCCCCTTTATCAGAAATTATTCGTTCAGCATATTTTTCGATTGATAAAGGGCAGTTCGAAGCAGCTTATAGTATTGGCATGAACTATTTTCAAACCTTAAGAAGAATTATCCTTCCTCAAGCGTTTGTAGCAGCACTACCTAATTTAGGAAATGCTACGATTTCATTATTAAAAGATACTGCACTTGCTTTTACTATCGGGATTATTGATATCATGGGGCAAGTTCGCCTTATCTTGGGCAACAACTATGGAATAGGAATGTTTGAAATTTATATTACGATCTCACTTGTTTATTGGAGCATGTGTATCGTAATTGAAATCACGGTCAGTTACTTAGAGAAACATTTTAAAAAAGGCGGCGTCAGCATCTCTAAATAACCTGCACTAGTAAAGGAGTGAACATGATTGCCTATTATTGATTTGCGATTTGCTTTGGAGCAAACTCCTGAAGTCTTAAAAGGTGTGCCTTTAACACTAACCATAGCGATCATTTCAATGGCGTTAGGAAGTATTTTTGGTCTTTTCATTGCGCTATGCAGAATATATAAAATTCCACTGCTAAAGCAAACAGCTGTTATATACGTCTCATTTATGAGAGGCACTCCACTGCTCGTACAGCTCTATGTATTTTTCTACGGAATCCCTATTTTTATAGAATTTCTAAACGAGACTCAAGGATGGGACTTAGGTGGGGATACTATTTCACCTTTAATTTATGCTTTAATTGCGTACACATTAAATACCTCTGCTTATCAATCAGAGGTATTCCGTTCTTCTATTCAAACCATTGACCGTGGTCAATTTGAAGCTGCATATTCAATAGGAATGACTACTTTTCAAGCTATTAAAAGAATTATCTTCCCTCAGTCTTTAGTAGCCGCTATTCCTAACCTTGGAAACATTTTTATTAGTTTAATTAAAGCCACTTCTCTTGCTTTTGCGGTAAAAGTAGTTGAAATTATGGCGATATCTAAAGTCATCGCCAATGATGGGTATAGATATTTAGAAATGTATCTGGTCGCTTCACTTATTTACTGGATTCTTTGCTTTTTCTTTGAAAGGCTATTTGTAGTCATTGAGAAAAAACTTAGTTATTATGAATTAAGAGAAGAAGTGCGTTCAGCTTCTTAATTCCCCTAGAAAAATTACTATAAACTGATTAAGAAAGCTGCCTTAGTACATGGCAGCTTTCACAATCCCTTAATCCACTGTTTCAAACTTCACTTCATTAAACAAACTAGTACAATTCCACACATTCAACCCCGCATAGCCTTCTGAAAAGGTATGGTCCACTGCATCAATCACAAGCTTATCATCGAGATAAACTTGGATGTGTTCCCCTTCAGCCGTTACTTTCAAGCGATAATCCGTATTTGTCTTTAAATCCAGCTTTCCCCCATCATCGTAAATAATGAGATCCTTGCCTATTCCGTCTCTAAACGCAATTAGTTTCACTTGATTATTAAGCACATCTACATTCGCAGCGTAAGCATTATTTGCCTGTTCATCCGAACGGAATACTAGCGCTCCTGCTCCTGTAGAATTTGAAACAGGATCGTCTAACACCTTTATCTTTGCCTCATATATAAAATTCTTTGCTTTTTCTGATGATAAAGCAAAGGCATCTTCTTTGCTTCGTCCTTGTTTTCCATTAATCGTATCGGCCCATAGTCCGCTAATGCTTTTCCATCCTGATAAGTTTGTCTCAACAGGACTTTTATTCCAAATAGATTTTAATGGATACATCTTCAGAGAATTCAATTTTACAGCTCCTCCTTTGCTATAAAGCCTTATTTTATTGCTTGAAAGCGTTGGAAAGAGCTGATCTGTTATTACTTCCGTGCCGTCATTACCAAATACTTCTACAGATGACTGGTCTACAAACATATGAAGCTTAACCTTTCCGTCTTTTGGAAGCATAGAAGCAGAGTGTTTGCCTTTCACATTTTCACCAAAATCAAAACTTCCAGAGTTTGTTCGGTCAACAAATAATCGCTGCTTGTTTACGTTATAGCTGACTTTTGTATTTTCACTGCCTTCTTTTTGAATTTGAAAACCAAATTCTTGTGCATCTATATTAGAAACATCGAATTCTGCAATGATTTCATATTTGTTTTCCTGTATGCCTGAAAGAAGATTTTTATTTTCAACGACCATCAGATTCTTCAACACCTTTTTTTCTTGCTTATTGCGAATTGAATCAATTGAAACAGGGATTTGTTTTAAACGAAGCCCTTCTGCTGTGTTGGTTAGTTCTATTTTTCTTGGAATTGACATAGAGCTTCTCCAAGTAGTAGTTGGGGTATTGTTTGCATATTGCCAGTTACTCATCCATCCTAGCCAATACTTTTCTCCGTTATCTGCTTCAACTCCGCTCCAATCTACAGCAGCATAAAAGTCAGCGCCATAATCTGTCCACAGCACTTCCTCTGGTGGATTTTCATTTTTAAACATTTTCCCATCAAAGTCACCAACAAAGTACTGCATACCTGAACCTCCAGCTGCCGCTCCATCATTAATGCTTACTTGCAGCACCCATTTTTTCTTCATGCTGTCTCCATCAACCGGCAGTTCGAGTAAAGTAGGACACTCCCAAATGCCTCCGTTGCTTCCATGAGTTGAATTCACCCATTCTCCTGACACCGTATTCCAATCTGAAAGCTCTCCCCCTTCCCTTTGTTTAACTTCCTCCGGTTCTTTTGCTACACTGTCTACTTTCTCCGGCATTTTTTCTGTATTAAATACATTAACATCATCTAGATTAATATGCCCCCATCCGCCTACAGCTTGATCAACGGCTTTAATGTACAGTACTTCTCCTCTATACTTAGAAGCATCCCACACGTAGCGCTGATACTTTTCATCTGCAAACTTTGTATTCGCTTGACGAATCAATTCTTTACCGTCAGATGCCCTGACTAAGGAGACATAGCGGTTTGTGGGGTCGTTTCCGCCTCCCATTAACAAATTGATTTCACCTGAGCCGCTCAATTTAAAATAAGATGAATGTAATTCTCCAGTGGCATTATCGCCATCTTGCTTATCAGAAAACCCCCATAAATGATACTTTCCTTTTTGTTCAAAGAGACCGCTCCAATTTGCGGTTGCATCCGTTATATGATCGTTTGTGAATGCATTTCCTTTTATCGTTTTCCAGCCGGTGAGATCGCCTGTTTCAAAACTTTCATTTTTAATTTCCTTTTCATCTGTATCAATAAACTTGGTCATGTTAACGTCTTGGAACCGGACTGAAGATTGATGAACATGTAATCCAAACAATCCTTTTGAAAAAGTTTCATCTTTTGCAGTAAGAGTGAATTTATCGTCTATATGCAAATCAAGTTTATTTCCCGATGCAGTTATTTTCACTTGATGTGATTTGCTCGTATCAATTTTTTCGTTTGTTTCGGCAAGGACAGTTGAAATGCCATTTTGAAGCTTTACTAGTTTGATTGTATCCTTAGAAGCATCCACGCTAGCTATATATCCGTTTTTGGCTTCCGCGTCTGCTCGAAAGAGTAGTGCACCTGAACCATTTGCATCTAAAAATGTCATATTTGACTCGTAAATGAACTGGACACCCTGTTCTTCACTTATAATATATCCATCACTGTCAGATTTACCGAGTTTTCCAGCAGCAGTATCATTCCACGTTCCAGTAACAGGTTTCCAGTTAGATAGATTGGTTATAAAATTAGATTGATTCGTAAATTTAACATGACGAAAGACAGCTGTGGAATTCCATGCTGTTAATCCAAACTGACCATTTTCAAAAGATGCATCACTGCCTTCTAGAACCTGTTTTCCATTTAGCAATACCTTAAAGTAGTGACTGTTTGCTTCTACTTTTACATGATATGCTTGTGATGTATCAAGCCTCATCGACTTTGAAACAACGGGCGTTACGTTTCCTTTCTCTACTTTGTTAAGTGTTAAGAGGTTCTTTTCAGCATCTAAATTGACGGTATATGCGTTTGTTGCGTCTTTATTAGAACGAAAAACAAGACCGCCTGCGCCTGCGCGTCCATTCTTTTCTACAAGCGTAATTTCTCCCTCTAGAGTAAAGGATTGACCTTTTTGTTCGGATAAAGTATATGAGTAGGCACCGCTTTGACCGTTTGCTTGGATGCCTCCATCAGGTCCAAACTCACTTGCGTATTTCCAATTTTTCAAGTCAGGTGATGTATAAAACATAATTTTATCTTTAGCTGCTAAAGACATCACCCACTGCTTGGTTTGTTCGTGCCAAAACACTTTTGGGTCGCGCCAGTCAGGAACTGGGGGATTCGGCATAACAGGATTTCCTTCATATTTGGTCCACGTTCTTCCGCTGTCCTTGCTGTATGCTAGACTTTGCACTTGTCCTTTGCTGCCCGAGTGTGTAAAGATAGCTACCATTGCTTCTTTTCCAAACCCTGCGGTATTATTCCAATCGATAACGGCACTTCCTGAAAAGATCTCTCCGTTCTCGTCTGGAGAAAGAGCAATCGGCAGGTGTTTCCATTTCACTAAATCTGTACTAACTGCATGCCCCCAGTGCATAGGTCCCCAAGTGGTACCGTAAGGATAATACTGATAAAAAAGGTGATACTCTCCGTTATAATAGACCATTCCATTTGGATCGTTCATCCAGTTCGCTTCTGGAGAAAAATGAAATTGATTCCGGTATTTTTCTTGATAATACCCTGTATTATCAGCTAATACAGGGCATGCAGAAAACAAGCTTATGGAACAAGCGACTCCAATCATCAATAACTTTCTGACGGTTCTTTTCATCTTCCTTTCCTCCTTTATTTGCATACTGGTTATGTAAAACATTTTCACCAGCAGATGCTAGAAGAATAGATGACTCCTCTTATTTATCACCCTAAAAAGCCGATCCAATAACCCCCTATACCAATTAAGAAAATACCGAAGATAATAAGCAGCGGATTTGTACCTTTTCGAAGCATCCATGCTACTAATAAAGTCAGCGCTAAAGGAAGCAGCCCCGGTAGAATACTATCAAGTACGTCTTGCACGGTTTTTACCACAACTTTACCAGAATCATCTTTGATCCTAGAAACAACCACTGGTATATTAATAGTGGTCCATTTCGAAACCAGCGCTCCCATTACGAAGAGTCCTAAAATGGATGCACCTTCCGTCAGTTTTTGAATTCGATTGCCTACTAAATCTTTTAAAATTTCTGTTCCTTTTAAGTAGCCATATTTTAATCCATAATATTTTGTACTTAATCGAATTGCATTAATTAAGATGAAAAACAGCAGTGGCCCGGCAATATTCCCGCCTAACGCAAGAGATGCGCCTAGGGCTGCGAGAACTGGTCGAAGCGTTCCCCAGAAAATAGGGTCTCCTACACCAGCAAGCGGGCCCATTAATCCAATTTTCATTCCGCTGATAGCTTTTTCATCAAAATCTTTTTTGTTTGCCATTTCTTCTTCCATTGCTGCCGTGACGCCAAATATAGGTGCGGAAATCCATGGGTGTGTATTGAACCATTCTAAATGACGCTTTAATGCTGCATTTCGCTGAGCTCCTGGTCCATATAAGCGCTTGATTGCTGGAATCATAACATAACAGTAGCCCATTGCTTGAACACGCTCAAAGTTAAATGAACCGAGTAAAAAATTCGAACGAATGAACATGCTAAAGATATCTTTTTTCGTTAATCTTTTTTCATTTTCCATCTCTATCCCTCCCTTAAGTTTGCCGTTTAGGCATCTAAATCATCATCGTCATCATCATATACTTGTTCGCTCCCTGTAGCTGCGGGAACGCCTGCCGGCTGCATTTGATTTCGCTGCTGCATTACTTGCTGATAAAGAAGTGCTAAACAAAGACCTAGCGCCCCAAATCCTACCAGGTTAAACCCTGTAAATGCCGCCAATAAGAACCCGATATAGAAAAAGGGCTTTAAATGAGGAATGTTCATCATATTGATAACCATGGCATATCCTACGACCACGATAATGCCTCCTCCAATTTGCAGGCCTTTTGTAATAACTTCCGGAATATTTCCGAGGAAAGTTTGCACGGCGCTTACGCTGATTAATGTAACAATTAAAGTTGGAATCATAACGCGGAGAGCCTGAAAACCCATAGCAGTAATATGCATAATTTCAATTCCTTTAAAGTTTCCTTCTTCCGCGTACTTATCAGCTCGATGAATTAAAAATACTGTGATGGTACGAACAAAAATGGTGAGTACTTGCCCTGCAGCTGCTAAAGCTATGGCTACCGCAATGCCTTCACCAATACCCTGACCAGCTGTGATAACTAAAATAGTTGAAATAACAGAAGCAATAGCCGTATCAGGTGCCATCGCCAATCCAACATTCATCCATCCAAGAGCCATTAATTCCAGTGTTCCACCTAAAATAATGCCGGTTTTTAAATCTCCAAGCACCAAGCCTACTAACGTGCAGGCAATGAGAGGACGATGGGATTGCCCTTCGTCCAACACGCTTGCGATGCCAGTTACCGCTGCAATGACTAATAATAAAATAATTTGTATGGAAGACATAAACTCATCTCCTTATTTGATTTTTGTTTCGTTTCTCAGTAGTTGAATAAAATTTTCACTAGAATCTGAAGGTAATTGGCGCAGCTCAAGCTTTACGCCTAGTTCCTGCAGTTTCTCAAAAGCATCGATATCTTTTTCGGTAACGCTTACAGATTTAGTGATTTGTTTTCGGTCATTAGCAAAACGCATGCCCCCTACGTTTACTGTCTCAATAGGTACGCCCGCTTGAACAAGAGCGACAATATCTGTGGGGTTTTCAAACAGCAGCATGGCTGTTGTATCCTGATAACGAAGGCTGTGAAATGCTTTTGTCATTTTAGAAATCGAGACAGCGCTCGCTTTTACATTCGAAGGAGCCACAGAAAGAATAAGCGTTTTTCGCATTTCATCCGCTGCCACCTCATCTGAAACAATGATAATTCGATCTGCTGCATTTGTTTTGATCCATCTTGTTAATACCTGCCCGTGAATAAAGCGGTCATCAATTCTTGCTAAAACGATTTTCATAATAATCCATCCTCTCCGATTTGGTTTGCTTGCTGGATTTTCTCCAAATGTTCACTGCACACTTGAAAACTTTCTTCATTCACTTGCTTTAATCTTCCTAGCATCTCTTTTAATGTAACGTGTTCCCTCATGGCTAACACTTCTAATAGCATAGGCAAGTTAACTCCGGATACCATATCCGCTGTTTTATTTTTAAGGATATATGGAGTAGCCGCATTGTAGGGTGTACCTCCGAAAATATCGACTAGAAAAAGCACTTCATTTTCTAAGGGCATTTCCTCTAGTGCCTGCTTATATTTTTCTTCAAGGGTTTGGATACCCTCTCCTTTTAGAAAAGGTACGGCTACTACGTGATTCTCTTCACCAAATATCATTTTGGAAGACCCCTCTAACGCTGGCGCGAAATCACCATGTCCACTAATAATGACTGAAATCATGTACACTTGCTCCTCTCTTTTACGTTCTATACTTATTTATTGCAAGTATCGTGCCAACAAAGAGTATTAAGCGCTTTCATTTATTTTTCAATACCTTTTTCTTTGTTGTTGATACAGGTTTCTTAAAATAAACAAACCTGTATCAAAACGTCATGCGTTTTAATACAGGTTTTTCTGTTATTTAAAAAGTGGGATAAAAAAAGAAACTAGTGGCATATAAATCAAACTAGTTTCTTAGGGTTATAATATGATTTTTACATTTCATCCGCAAAAATAGTGGCAATAAATAATTTTTCATCTCTTGTTAAGGTAAGTTTCAGCTTTTTTTCGACGACTTGTAATGTTTTTTCCGTTTTATGATAAATATTTTCTAATTGATGAGTGATTTCTTCATCCTCTGGAAAAGTAAGAGGTTCATTTTTTATCATTCTTTCTAAAGCAAAGGCTGTATGCATCACAATTCGAATCATAACGGTGTTGCTTAATTCCATTTCTAACTCATCTTGTACGTGACTTAGCCACTCTAACAGAATTTCACTTATGAGGTACGGATTAATAAATAGAAGGTACTTTCGCAAGTTTTCCTCGCAAAGTTCACGCACCACAATATTCGCTTCGGTTTTCTCGTCATCATAGCGTATCGTTTCTTTTGTAATTGCCTGTTGAAGTATTCGCTCTCCCTGCCCTTCAATGAGGACTTCTAGTGATACATGAGGCGCATCAATCTTTGGATTTTTAGTACCTGCCGTTGCAACAATTTCATATTCTTTTTGAATTTCTCGAATGTTTGCTGCTAATTTAATAGAAGAAACGGTTAGAATTTTAATAGGTTCTTGAGATACTTTGCGTGAAATAATCGTTAAGATTTTTTCTAATTGCTTTGCTGTACCGCTTCCTGTTGTACAAATAGAAACAAGTGCTTTCTTTTTTCCAAACACGTGCTGCTGCTTATCTATAAATTCCATAAAATCTTTTTGCACCGAATCAAATATGGCATATAAATTTAAATCTAAATAATTTACTTTTCTAACGGTGTCTAACACCATAGACGTCGTCACATTGCTGATCGTTTTAATTTTAGTCCCTGTTTTTTGTTCCAACTTGCTTTCTAACATGGCAAGCGAACCCATGTCCACAAGCATTAATACGCCTTCTCCTTCATCTACTTTCTTAATTCCTTGGATTAACCTGTCTACAATTTCAACCGGAGATACCGTCAAAGGCACATCAATTGCTATAATAGGAGTGCTTCCTAAAAGCTCCGTAGCAACTTCAACCATAGAAGTTGCCGTGCTGTTTCCATGCGCAGCAACTACAATCCCTACTCGTTTATTTTCTTCTAACGTTCGAATCGATTGAATAACCATTGTGAGATAAATGACTTCTATTTCTGGCACGATAATGTTAAACCACTTTTCAATTCGATTTTTAAAAAGCAGTGCTACCGCATATTCTTTTGGATATGTTTCGCGAATTTCATCTATCTCCTTTGTATTTAATACGTCTACTTGTTTTTTTCGCTTTAAAAAGGATTCCATATGCATACTTAAAAAATGAATAAACCTGCGATCAAATTTACAGTTCAATTCTTTTTCAGCCAAATGTTTTAATTCTTTTGTAAGCTGAATCACATCGTCTTCTACGAATTTCATTAAATTAGAGCTCTGGCCATTTTTCTGATTAAAAAAGCTCCGAACATTCAAATGAATGTCGGTAAGAATATACTGATTGATGTCTTCTTGAGATAAACCTTCTTTTGTTAAAACATCTACTTTTTCTTCTATTAACTGATATAAATTAAATGATACGTCTTCCTCCATTTTTATTTCTTGGCTCTCCATAGCCGGGGAGATAATCGTTTTAAGGTTTACATATTCAGAAATTTTTTTGCTGCGCTCCATATTTTTACTATTCGAAATCCAATCTTGTTTAATATCATCAGGCAAATCTCGCACTGTAAGTTCCACCATATGTTTACTATCAAGGTTATTTAAAAATCCGTGTGCGCAAACGAGCTGCACATTCGACTTTAACTGCCCTACATTCCCGAATTTTTCAGTGTGGATTAAAGCATTTAATACATCAATGTGGACACTTAGCTTTTTATTAATTCGTTTAGCTTCTTGTTCTAAAAGAAACGTGGTGAGGCGAATTTTTTCTTTTAAAGACCTCTCTTCTAATGAAGGAATATGGATAGTCATCGGAATTCTTCTTAAGAAAGTTTGCAGTAAGGCTGAACCGGGATTTTCAGTTGTAGCACAAATAATTAATACCTTAGACGTTCGCTTATGATCTGTTTCCCCTAGGCGATTGTACGTACCTTGATCAATGAGGTAAAAAAGCATTTCTTGGCCTTCGGGAGGAAGCCGGTGTACTTCATCCATAAAGAGAATACCTTCATTTGCTTGTTCTACTAAACCTACTTTACTTTCAGTTGCTCCAGTGAAACTCCCTTGCTTATGACCAAATAACTGAGAAAGAAGTAATTGAGGATTATGGTAATAATCAGCGCAGTTAAAGGTAATGAACGGGGCATCTGTTTTTAGCCTCTCTGAATATAAGGCAAATTGATAGATTCGTTTTGCAAAAAGAGATTTTCCTGATCCCGTGGGACCTAATAGCAGCATATGTAATCCATTGGGCGGGTAAAGAACAGCAGCTTTTGCTTGAGAAATCGATTTTTTCAAACTGCCTGTAGCTCCAATCATTAATTCAAAAGGATTCGCAGGAAGAGCTTCTTCTTTTCCCCCATTAGATAGCTGCTCTAGTTTTTCTACTTCCATCTTATTCGTATCCCACTTTTGACGACAAATTGTTTCGACAACCTCTAGCGGAACGTAGCGAACGGGGAACATTTTAATTTTGATTACTTTTTGCATGCGGACAAGTTTGTTAAGTTCAAGGCTTACATTAGATCTCTCTAAATCTAACTGTTCAGCAATTTCAATCGCTGAGCTTCCTTGTTTATGTAAAAGTTCCACTTCTGTAAACTCTTGAAAATTACTCAACAGCTGATTGTATACCTTATCAATTCGTTTCATTAGAAGCACCTTCTTTATTTTCAGTTCACGATTGGGATTTTCTCTTTCAAAGAAATGATCATTCCCTACTACTACAAGTTATTTCATCTACAAGTACCCTCATGTCATACTAATCTATGAAAACGTTTCAAACCATTATATGTAAATATATTAAGTTAGTCAATCCTGCATGTCAACCGGTTTCATTCTTAAAGTTATAGTCTGTCTGAATGTTTCATTTTCTTTAAATAACTATTAATGTATATACTGCTTTTTTATTTTAATCAGCACTGCGGTTACAGCACATTTTTGATTAAATAATAAAACGAAAGAAAACAGCAGCAGTTACCGCCATCTTCTTTCGTTTTTAAAAATTATTTATCCGTACTTAATTGCCCTTGTGGTAAAATACTATTTTTCACAACAGCTGTTTTTGATCCTTTAATATTTAACAAGAAGCTAGGAGCAAAAGTAGAATGTTCCTCTGAATAGAAGCCTCTGTTTGTCATGTAACTTGTAATTACGACATTGTCTCCTTTCACTTGTGGAACTGCAAAATGTGAATACGTAAACGTTTTGTCATTAGGATCGAGGTTCATATGTAAAACAAGTCCTGTATCATTTAGCGGTTTGTATTTTCCTGTCAGCGTATTTGATACGTACCCTAGCATATATACGTCATCTTGGCCGATACCATCAATAGTCATTTTAGATCCGCGAGAATCTGTGAATAAGTACCATTTCCCATCTTTTTTAAATACATTTGCGCGTTCAATTTCATCTGTCACCGTGTTTGAAGTAATCAGTGGATCCATTACTTTTTTCAAGGTATAATCGTTATTTAGTTCAACAATGCCTAATGCACCGTTTGCTAAAGAGGCTTTCTTTTTATTAGAGCTCTGCAGTAATTTCTCTTTTTCTGATTGGAAAAATGGATTATTTCCACCGTAGTAAGCTCGATTGTAAAGGGAATCTTCACCTTGATAACCATCTTCAGTTCCTGTGTTTGCTTCAAACACAAGGTATTTATGCCCTTTATCCTCTACATAGTGAGGATCTCTCAACGTATGATTATCTCCTGAACCATATGCGCCTTCGTCAATAAACTGCTGAACATTTTGATACTTTTTACCATCACCATCAAAAATGGATTTATGATCTTCAACACCTTCAATTTTTAACGTATCTCCACTTGGCTGGGATACATTTACTTGAGCTGTTGTTAAGGTTTGTTTTCCATAGTTTGTACCTGAAAAGTTAGTATAGAATAAGCGTATTTTTCCGTCTGATGTTAAAGTAGCAGATCCTGACCATTCTTGTGTTTGCTTTTTCAAATGAGGATCATTCGGTACAAATTTGTCACTGTCTTTGAACACTCTTCCTGCATTTTTCCAACTGTCAATCGAATCTTCACCGATTTTTTGATAAAACACATAAATAGATGTATCATCAGCATCTTTCGGATCACCTGCTAGTGCAAATACAACTTGGTAACCATGATAGTTGGCTACTGTTCCGTCAGCATTTTGCAGAGGCCAGCTGTCCCATACGTCTAAATCAATTAAATTGCCCGATTTATCATACCCTTTTGCAGAGGCAATATTTTTGATTGTTGATTTATCAAAAGCTGGAACTTTAAACTGTTCGCTTTTTTGCTGCTGAGGAATTTTCAGCATGTTATCACGCGTAATATGGGAAACTCCATAATTATTATTGGTATCTTTATGATTGCTTTCAGCAGCCCATGTTTGAGATCCAGCACCTACTAACAGAGCTGTAGCAAAAGATAAAGCTGTAGTTTGCTTTGCGATTTTCTTAATATTCATCTGTTTTTCTCCCTTTTGTATAATACCTTGTCTTGTGTCACTCACAAGCAATTCATTTTCTATGTATCGAGAAGTCATATCAATCTGGCGAAATAACAGAACCGGTTCCATTACCTTTCCAAGATTACTTGCATAATATTGAAAAGTCAAATAGGTAAAATGGAGTACTCTTCTCATTTTTCTCCCCTTATATTTTTAATTTGGTTATAAAGTCTTAAACCTTCAACTTTTTGATTAAATAGGCAAATTCATCATCATATTTAACCTGCTATTTTTTATAAGCTCTTCTACAGCTGTTAAAGTAAGCCATTTGCAAAAAAATATCGTTAATGTATTTTTTGTGAAATAGTGGAATAATTTATTATATAATAGTTTCTATTGGCAATAATAAGAGACAAAAGAATCAGATAATTACTTTTTATTTTGATTCTTTTATACTGTTAAATTTTATGTAGCTTTTCACAAAAAAAACGCTATCATTTTAATGAATCAATAATACATTTTTCAGAAAATCAAAAAGAGCTCTTTATAAAGAGCTCTTTTTGATGTCATTTATGCTGTTTTTAAATAGCAGTTCTTATTTAAACAAATCAAGTTCCGCAGTACGTTTGATAAGGCTGATTAGACGGAGCAGACGGTGTACAATACTCTGGCTTCCCCGGAGATTCATATGGGCTAGAAAGCACTTCAAGAAGGGTTTCCATGACGCTGTAGTCTTCTTTTTGTGCTGCGTCTAACGCTTCTTCCACTCGGTGATTTCGAGGAATGACAGCCGGATTGTTATTTTTCATAAGCTCTTGCCACTCCGCTTTAGATTGTTTTTGTCTACCTAGTCTTTTCTGCCATAACTCATGCCACTGTGCAAATTCTTTGCTTTCAAACAGATCACTATTTCCTAGCTTATCGAAAGTTAATGCACGAAACGTATTTGTATAGTCAGCTTTATAGGTTTTCATTATTGTAAGAAGCTCTTGGAATAATGCTTCATCTTCTTTTTCTTCGTTAAAAAGCCCAAGTTTAGCCTGCATACCTGCCAGCCAGTTTTCCCGATAGAATTTTGGAAATTCCGTCACGGCGCTTTGCGCTATTTCAACTGCTTTTTCTATATCTTGATCCAATAGCGGTAATAAAGCCTCAGCGAACCTCGCAAGATTCCACCCTGTAATGCCTGGTTGATTTTGATATGCATAGCGCCCTTGTACATCAATTGAACTAAATACAGTTTCTGGATCATAGGTATCCATAAATGCACATGGTCCATAATCAATTGTTTCTCCACTAATTGTCATATTATCCGTATTCATGACGCCATGAATAAAACCAATAAGCTGCCATTTAGCAACTAGGGTAGCGTGACGCTTAATCACTTCTTGAAGCAATGATAAATATTTTTTTTCATTCTTTTCTATGTGGGAAAAGTGACGTTCTAATGTATAGTCAGCTAAAGCTTGAAGGTTTTCGACCGTTCCCCATTTTGCAGCGAACTGAAATGTGCCAAAACGAAGGTGGCTGGAAGCTACACGCGTCAAAATCGCCCCCGGCAGTTCTTTTTCACGAACAATGGATTCGCCTGTTGTTACAACCGCTAGGCTCCTAGTAGTCGGAATACCTAAAGCATGCATGGCCTCACTAATAATATACTCACGCAGCATAGGTCCTAGAGCTGCCCGACCGTCTCCTCCGCGGGAATACGAAGTTCGGCCTGAGCCTTTAAGCTGAAGGTCTACTTTCTCACCCGAAGGCGTAACTTGCTCCCCTATCAGCATAGCCCGTCCGTCTCCTAGCATGTTAAAGTGGCCAAATTGATGCCCTGCATAAGCTTGTGCAAGTGGGAAAGCACCTTTTGGGACACTGTTTCCACCCAAAATGCTAACTCCTTCTTGGCTTTGCAGCTGTTCTTTTTGTAACCCTAGAGATGCGGCTAAAGAGTCGTTAAATTTAACTATTTTAGGTGAACTCACTGGATTAGGATCAAGAGGCGTAAAAAAAATGTTTGGTAACTCCGCATAGCTATTACGTAAATTCCATCCTGTTTCTTTTTGATTAGTCATCGTATCTCCTTTTCTTCTTGTGTCTTAAAACATAATTCTTTTCATTACTGATCGTTGTTTTATAAGCGCAGCAGCCCTTCTCTGTCCTGCTTTCTTCTGGGCATCTTCAAGCACGATATTTTCTCTTTCAATATGTCTTTTATTATTATATCGCATTTGCACATACTTTTAATCTAAAGTGCCTTATCCATTTATTTATCTCCAATTCGATAAAAGACTATTAAATACTCAAAAAAAGAGGTTGAGACATAACTAAATTACTCCCATCTAAAGACGAACAAAAGGAATAAATACTCTAGTATGAATCGCCTGTTACACCGCGGTTGATTTCCGTGCAAGTCTTCGCTTTCCGCGGGCGGCCGGTGAGCCTCCTCGTCGCTTTCGCTCCTGCGGGGTCTCATCTATTCCGCTTTTCCCGCAGGAGTCTTCGCCTTGCCCTCCAATCAACCGCTAGAAGCAACGAAACAGATGAAACCTACGTTCACCATACCAACAAAAAACGAACTATTAATCAAACATTTTGATCAATAGTTCGTCATTCACTTTAGCTAAAATACTTTTTGTCCCAGCCTCCTCTATATTTTACTTCCAAATATCTTTTAAATTCCAATACGTTAACTCTTTTACGATTACATCTCCTCCTTCAATAAATAACTCAATTCCAAGCCTGCTTTCTTTTGGATAAATACGGCTCGTCATGGTAGCTTGTCCTTCGTTTGCAAATACTTCAATGGAAGAACGGTCCACAAATATTCGTAAAGCTAGTGTCTCACCTGCTTGTAACGCTACTTTCCTAACTCCATCTTCTTTTCCCGAGTGAGTACAGTCAAGCAATAGCTTTTGCTCATTAAGGTTATAATACATAAGCGTTTCTTCATTGTTTATTCCACGAATTTTTATTCCTACTGATGAAGCTTGGCATTCCGCTAAATCAAATACAGCTTGTATCTCTAGCAAGTCCTCATTTACTTCTACTATATAGCTTTCAGAAAGAGCTTTATTGGTTAGCATATTATATTGAGTTTTCCGAAGTGATGTAAGCTCTTGGACGGGGTTCATTAACACTTTATCCCCTCTTAAAGTTAGTTCTCTCGGAAGCGTTAGCGCACCGCACCATCCATCCTCTTTCGTTGGCATATTAGCTTCCCACATGTCCATCCAGCCAATTGCAATTCGCCGCCCTTTATCATCTAAAAGCGTTTGAACAGCATAAAAATCGTGGCCGTAATCTAATTCAGTAAATGACCCATGATGAAATGTATTGGTTTCATAACTATATTCTCCAACTAAATATCCCGTTTGGAAAAGGTTGTGATAGGAATCAACTTTTGCTTCTATCCCTTGAGGAGAAATCATTAAAACATGCTTTCCATCTAACTCAAAAAAGTCTGGACACTCCCACATATATCCTAGATTCCCATCGCTTTTAGCAAGGACACCAACATATTCCCATTCTCGTAGATTCGAAGAACGGTATAAGATAACACGTCCCTCTTGTTTCTTTGTTGAGTTTCCTAGAATCATATACCATAAATCTTTATGCTTCCATACTTTAGGGTCTCGAAAGTGATGAGAGCTGTCTGCTGGTGGCTCCGCAATAACTGGATTAGCCTCTGCTTTTTCAAAGGTAATGCCGTCTTTACTAACAGCTATATTTTGGTTTTGAAAAAAAGTATCCAGTTCTTTGTCTATATAATTATGTCCAGTATAAATTAACGTAAGCTCTCCTTCGTTATCCACAGCACTTCCCGAAAAACATCCATCTTTATCAAATGTATCGCCAGGAGCTAAAGCAATCGGTAAATGCTCCCAATGGACAAGATCTTTGCTTTTTACATGCCCCCAATGCATCGGCCCCCAATTCTCGTCATAAGGATGATGTTGATAAAAAACATGATATTCTCCTTTATACTGAACCAACCCATTCGGATCATTAATCCAGTTCGCTGGCGCCATAATATGATACCCTAACCGATATTGATGATTTACCTTTTTCTCTGCTTCATTTAATGAATTTTGAGCTTGCTCGATTTTATTTATCGTTAACATCATCATATCCCCCTATATAATCTGCGTGTTTTCTTGTACATCTTTTCTTATAAATCTATGTTTTTTAGAGTTTAGTAGTGTAAACATGGAAATAACGTTAAATACCAAAACCATACCTCCCATAATTAAATAGGTACGGGAAAAACCTACGCTATCATATAATCCTCCCGCTATGGGTGAAAGAACTGAAGCACCTATTTGTGAAGCGAATTGGAATCCCACCAAATAAAGTATAGAAGATAGGCGCGTGTCAAAGTTAGTTGCCAAATATTTGAAGATGGCAATAAGCATAATAGGAAGTTCTAATGCATGAATAAGCTTCATCGAAGATATTCCAATTGGACCAACAACAAGCCCTGACCCAATAATACGAAATCCCATTAGAAATCCTGCTAAAATTAAACTATTTTTTGCACCGATCTTATTTACAATAAACGGTGCTGCGAACATCATTCCAGCTTCTAAAAATACTTGAAACGAATTTAAGTAGCCAAATACTTGGTTACCTATCGATTCAGTAGGAAACAAAGATGCATAATAGATAGGAAATTGCTGATCGTATACCCCATACACGCACGTAACGCCAACAACATAAATCATAAAAAACCAAAATTCCTTCAATAAGAATAAATTACCTACATCTCTCAGCGTGACGGATTCAGCTTTTTCCATTTCATAGCTGCTCATTTCTACCTTCACAGAAAAAATAATAGCCACTAGGATAACCGCTGAAACGGATGCCACCCAAAAATTAATATGAGGATTAATATTAAATAGTTGTCCTGCAAAAAATGTAGCTGCAGCCCAGCCTAATGACCCCCACATTCTAGATTTCCCGTACTCAAATTTATATTTTCGGCTGACTTTCTCTATGTATGTTTCAATCGCTCCGATGCCCGCCAAAAACGCTACTCCTAAATATAAGCCTCCAATAATAGCTCCTATCAACACATTGTATTGAAGCAAAGGCCCATAAACAAAAATATAAAATGGTCCTACAAACACTAAAAGACAGCTAATAAAAAATAAAATGTGTTTCTTTAAACCGATCCTATCAGATATATATCCGTACAAAGGCTGCATACACAAAGCAAAGATAGCGTTTACAGAAAAGATTAAGCCTGTAGCTGATCCGTTCAACTTAATCTCTTGCCCTAACCAAATAGAAAATAAAGAGTAGCTCGACGACCACGTAAAAAAGAAGAAGAAAAAATATGCACTCAGCTTCCAATATAAACTTTTTGAACTTTTCATTTTAGTTACCCCTTTAGCTTAAGATATAAAATCTTTTATCTAACAAAATGAAAGCACTTTCAATTTGATTTTATGTCAACCGGTTTCATATGTCAACCGGTTTCATATTTTATATTGCAAAAAGATTGTATTAGGTGTAAAAGTAGGCTTTGTGGTATGTTTAAATTGTTTAATAAACCGTTTACAATTATTACATAGATTTTTATCAATCAAAATAAAACGTAACGACTGGAAAGCTGCTTGCTTGATTGCATTTGTTTTAAGGCTTTTACATGTCTGATATATACTATAAAAGCAAGGTTTTGGAGAAATTAGGAGGAAACTAGATGAAAGCCAAAATTAGTGATGTAGCAAAAATTGCAGGTGTTTCACCGACTACCGTTTCTCGTGTATTAAATAACCGTGGTTACATAAGCAAAGAAACGCGAGAAAATGTTTATAAAGCAATGAAAGAAATTAATTATTTCCCAAATGATATTGCGCGTTCATTATTTAATAAGCGAACAAATTTAATCGGTATGATTGTTCCGCAAACGAGCAATCCTTTTTTCGGAGAGTTAGCCTTTCACATTGAAAGTATATGTGCTTCCCTTAACTACAAAGTACTTCTTTGTAACAGCCTTAATCGAATTGATAAAGAAAAAAAATATGTAGAGATGCTCATCAGAAATCAGGTAGATGGTGTTATTGCCGTTACTTATAATAGAGGTATTTTTGATTCAGAAAGTCAAAGTCTTCCTGTGGTAGCAGTGGATCATTATTTATCAAAAAATATTCCTACCGTATCTTCTGATAACTATTCTGGAGGAAAACAAGCCACGGAATTGCTCATTTCAAAAGATTGTAAGCATATTATTCATATTAACGGCCCCCTTAAACTCGAAACTCCAGCTAACTTAAGAAGGAAAGCTTATGAAAACGTGATGAAAAAGTACGGAAAACATCCTATTACGTATGAAATTTCAAATACCTTCGACCGCAACATCCAGCGGGAAACTATTTCTAAGGTTTTTGAAGAAAATCCGGAAGTAGATGGGATCTTTGCAAGTGATGACTTACTTGCAGCTTTAGTAGTTGCGGAAGCACAAAAAAGAGGAAAAAACATCCCAAGAGATTTAAAAATCGTGGGCTATGACGGAACGGAGGCCAGTCAGACTTTGTTACCTGGTCTAACTACAATTCAACAGCCCATTGAATCGATTGCTCAAACAGCCATTGATATTTTACTCAAAGAAATTGAAGGAGAATTTAGTAATGTACCCCATGAAATCTGTCTTCCAGTTAAGCTTCTAGAAGGAAAAACAACGTAAAAATACGTTTTTTATAAAATAAATATCAGTTTGTTGCATATTCTTCTTCCTTTATTCACACCTTAACGTTACAGAAAGGAGTTGAATACAATGGCAAACAACAAAAGCAGCAATAATAATGAATTATTAGTATACGGAGCTGAACAAGCAATCGATCAAATGAAATATGAAATCGCTAGCGAGTTCGGAGTAAATTTAGGAGCTGACACTACTGCACGTGCAAACGGATCAGTAGGCGGCGAAATCACAAAACGTCTTGTACAATTAGCTGAGCAACAACTTGGCGGCGGACGTTTCTAAGACAATTTCATACACACCATGACTTAAGGAAGAATGGATATCCATTCTTCCTTTTCATATATTTACTTTCCATCTTTATATAAAAATTATTATTCTTCCTCCTCTTTACTGACTGATTTTGTTTTTCCTTTCTTTAGTACAGCGCTGATTCCTAAACAACAGACAGCTGCTATCCATCCGGAGATGAGAAAATAAACGGAAGTATTTGCAAAGAGTGTGCCTATTAAAATAAACAGGCCTCCGAGAATAATAAAAAAGACGTGACCCTCACTATTTCTTTTCACCTTCATCACCTCTCCCTACCTATACAAACGAATGTTCAGATACAAAAGAAACTTCTTGATAAACAAGAAGTTTTCTTCGTGCGTTCCTTTTTCAATAAAAAATAAAGGTGTTTTCTTTTTATTTATTCAACGAAACCCCTCAATATTCTTCTCAATTACATGCTATTCAATAATTTCTCCTGTTTTATACTCTTTCATAAATACATCAATAACATCTCCTGCTTCCTCGTTCTCCTCCTGCATTTGAACGAGTATTTCGTTTTGTGCATTTACCGAAAGGATTCTGACATCCGACATTCGGTTTATATCCAGCTGCAGTTCCAAATCTCTGGCAACTTCATCAGCTTTTAGTGAATCTTTGATAATATATCTGTGGCTTCTCATAACATTCGCTCCTTTACGTTATATGAACGAATATAGTTTATCCAAACTATCAGCGCTCAATGACATTTTTCTTGTATCTTTCATTTAAACAAAACAAAAAAACGGCTTTTCTCAGCCGTTTTTTTGTTTTGCCTTTCACTTATGAAAAAGCATATTTATTTCTTTATTTGACCGTTCTCTGTATCGGGTATCATACGCTTATTTATTCCGAATGCGTAAAAACTAATGACAACGAGA
The DNA here is from genome assembly GCF_023824195.1 of Priestia megaterium. NCBI lineage: Bacteria > Bacillati > Bacillota > Bacilli > Caryophanales > Bacillaceae > Priestia > Priestia megaterium. The sequence continues at coordinate 1,553,105 of NZ_CP085442.1, read as the reverse complement.
GCGAGGAAAATAATCCCTACAATAAGTGAAATACGCGTTTCATCATTAAACCACATGCCTACAAGCACCATTAGTAAAAAAGCAATGGTTACATAGTTTGTTACAGGCGCAAAAGGCATTTTGAAAGGATGACTGTCCATTTCAGCACCTTTAGCTTTACGGAAACGAATTTGGCTGATAAGAATAATAAACCAAGGAATCATTCCCGGAAGCACGCTAGCACTGTATACATAAACAAATACATTCGGTGGAGCGATGTAGTTTAAAATAACGCCAATTACTAATCCAATCATAACAGCGAGTGTACTGTAAATTGGAACACCGTTACGGGAAATTTTTGTAAAGAATTTAGGTGCTTGACCGTTTACACCAAGCGTATAAAGCATGCGTCCTGCACTAAAGATTCCACTGTTACAGCCTGACATCGCTGCTGTAATAACTACGAAGTTAATAATACCTGCAGCTGCCGTAACGCCAACTTTAGCAAATGTAGATACAAATGGACTTCCTAAAGAATCTAACTCATTCCACGGATATACCGTCACGATGACAAAAATTGCTCCAATATAAAAAATTAAGATTCGCCAAATGATGCTTTGAATCGCGCTTGTTAACGTTTTTTTAGGATCCTTTGCTTCACCAGCTGTAATACCAATTAGCTCGACTCCTTGATAAGCTGCAATAACAAGAGATAGTGCAAAGAAAAAGCCTGACCATCCGCCTGCAAAGAAGCCGCCGTGCGCCCAAAGGTTTGATAACCCAATTGCGTCTCCGCCATTTCCAAAGCCGAAGAAAATCAACCCGAGGCCTGCAATAATCATCAAAATAATCGTTACAATCTTAATCATCGCAAACCAAAATTCAAATTCTCCAAATGATTTCACTGAAATTAAGTTTGCTGCGCCTAAAATCAACATGGCGATAATACCTGGTACCCAAGCAGGTAGATGCGGGAACCAGTACTGCATATATGCTCCTACCGCTATAATTTCGGACATCCCTACAATTACCCATTGAAACCAGTTGCTCCATGCAGTCATATAACCTGCTAATGGATGAATATATTTGTGGCCAAATGTAGCGAATGAACCTGTACTTGGTTCCATGTACAACATTTCGCCCATTGCACGCATGATAAAGAAAATAAACATTCCGCAGATTGCGTAAGCAAGTAATACCGATGGACCCGTCCACTGAATTGTGCTTGCTGATCCCATAAATAATCCAACGCCAATTGTTCCGCCTAGCGCGATCATTTGAATGTGACGGGATTCTAAGCCTCTTTTTAGCTCTTTGTCTGCCATTCCATTTCCTCCTCCTAAACTTGTTATAGCTCTGTTAGGAAAGATACTTTTTGTGTCTGATGGAACAGCTATCGTTTTTAAAACCTTCCATTTTTACCTAGTACCTTTACAACTAAACTATTTTTTCTATTTTTAGCTATTCGACTGTATAATTACTTATTTTATAATAATAAATTTTCCCCAGAAATACAATTGTTTTTTTCAGAAAAACACTCAACAAAACCTTTCACCTTTGTTAAATCAATCATCTCAGTAAAATAGTTTTTTATTTCAGTATAATTTAAATTTTATGAATATTAAAAATAAATACAGGCGTAGGATGCTGGAACACTCTATTTCTTAAAGATAAGGAAATGAAACCGCTACTTAATCGAACAAATTCCTTTCTTCTACTTTTACGTTTTTTCTTTCTCTTCTTAGGGAAAGTATCCATAGAAAATAGAGATGAGGAGGGATTTTTCATGTGGCAAGCTGCGATGTGGGGCGGAATTTCAGGATCAGCTGTCCTTCTTGGTGCTTTGGCAGCAGTTTTTTTGCCCATCGGCAAAAAGATAATTGGTTATATTATGGCTTTTGGGACGGGTGTATTAATCGGAGCATCTACCTATGAGCTGCTTGGAGACTCGGTTCATAACGGCGGGTTAAAAGCTACTTCTCTTGGGTTCCTTGGGGGGGCTGTCGTTTTTACTTTTTTAGACTATCTAATTTCACGTCAAGGAGCGAATAAAAGAAAGAGGTCTACAAAACAAATGGCTGCGAATAGTTCTGGAATTGCTATATTTATAGGAACCGTAATGGATGCAATCCCAGAGTCCATTATGATTGGAGCTAGCTTAATTGAAAATGCAACCGTTAGCTGGCTTCTTGTTATCGCTATTTTTATAAGTAATATTCCTGAAGGACTGTCCAGTACGACCGGTCTAGTGAAAAGCGGATTCTCTAAAAAGAAAATTTTTTTACTATGGGCAGCTGTTTTGTTCATTTCAGCTTTTAGTTCATGGACAGGATTTGTTTTTTTAGACCATGCATCTGAGACACTTATGGCTGCTATTGCTGCTTTTGCCGGCGGTGGTATTATTGCTATGGTAGGTTCTACAATGATGCCAGAGGCCTATGAAGAAGGAGGTTCTATTACAGGATTAATTGCTGCACTTGGATTACTTGCTTCACTGATACTGGATCATTTTTCTTAATCGTCTTCATACTACTTCTATCGTTTCCAAGTAGAAAGCAGAAAGCCTTCTACTTGGAGACATTTATCCTAATCACATTATTATGAATGTGTCTTCTTAATAAGTAAAATCGTAGTTTTCTTTTATTTCCCGAGTAAAAGCTTTCCAATCCGTAGCTTCAAATTCTGCATTGCGTGCTTTTAACTCTTTTTCCATTCCTTGAATCTCTTGAACAGCTTCTATAGTTCTTTCACTTCCTGGCCCTACTCTCCAAATTAATTCTTTGTATTCTTGTATTTTCTGTCGCAGCGATGCGTTATCCATTTCTACATATTTTGACATGTTTCTAAGCTCCTTTTTCTTATTTCTATTAACCATATCATATTTCATATAAATTTTTTTAAGATTAATTTTAACTTAATAAATACTACTATACAGGGCTTCGTGGTCTGATAATTTTGAGAAAAATCTAATTTTTAGAAAAAATATAAAATAACCAGTTTAATCCTTTTTTGACCGGGAAGACAGACTATGAATTCAAATTTATTAGGAGGGATGCAAGATGGCAACTAATAAAAAGAATGAAAAAATGAGCCGTGAAGAAGCAGGAAGAAAAGGTGGAAAAGCTACTTCCAAAAATCATGACAAAGAGTTTTACCAAGAAATTGGTGAAAAAGGCGGAGAAGCTACTTCCAAAAATCAAGGTAAAGAATTTTACGAGGAAATTGGAAAAAAAGGCGGCAGATCCAGCAGCAGCCAGCGTAATAATTAACTAGTATTTGAAGTATATAAACAACTCGAAGAAGAAAAGTTCCTTATAGTATAAGCCACAGGAACTTTTCTTCTTCTAACTAATCTTCTCCATCTCTTTATGGTAATGGGCTAACGATTGATCTTTTATGGATGAGAATAGCTCTGAATTAATAAAAGGAATCAATTTCTTTCCTATCTTCCAAGCATTACATTCAATTTGATACAAAAGCCCTATATCTTCTGTCTGATCAAATTTTGCACTCAAAGATAAAAGGTCTTCATCTAGCGCATGACCTAATTCGTGAGCTAAAATAATCCATTGATAAGATTCTAAACACTCATTTGAACCAAACAAGTGCCGACACTGTATTTTAATATCTTTTTCATATAAAAAAATAGAATGCGTGCTAGGAACGTACTTTCCGCCTACACACCGCGTTCCAGGAAACTCATCTTCAATAACTAGCTTTATTGTTGGATCTACTCCATGAACAAAATCATGTAAATTCATAAAATCCCCCACTTCTTTTCTCCAAACTTTAATTTTTTCCCAAAAATACATGTACAGGTTTACCATTATACATACGTTTATCTAAAATAACGTATGTATGGTTTTTTTTCAATATGTACACAGCTATACATAAAAAAAAGCAAGCATGGCTGCTTGCTTTTTTATGTATTAAAGCGGTGCTTCAACTTTTATATTGCCCACGTATCCTTACAGTTTTATATGTAAAATTTTATTAACGATATCGACTCGAATATTCGAGAATGCTGCGCAGCATTTGACTTGTACTCTGTGATTCATTTGTGCGTTCTTTATATTCAAGAGGGCGACTAGGAGTTGACTTATTTTCTTCTTTATATTGAGAATTTTTGTTTTCTGACACGTTTTTTCACTTCCCTATCTCTATTTTATCCAGAGCAGCTCAAAGCTGCTCTTTTTGTTGTCAATCTTTTATTTGTTATGACGGCTTACCTTTGCTTTTTGAAGCTCATCTGTATGAATATCGTTTGATAAAATACTTTTATTCACATTATCGACAGCAGCTGCACTGCTGCTGACTCCTTGGTTTGTGCTTTTATTTTGTTTACTCATTCCATCCACCTCCATGTGTAACATCTATATTTTATGGAGTTATAAAAAGAAAATAAGAGGTAGTATTAGGAAAATGACCTGCTTTTCTTTTTGCTTGCATCCTCAAATTGAATAAAAAATAAAATCTCCATATTTAACAGAATGCACCAGAAATAAATGTTCATACTAAGAGTAGAAATTCTGCATATTCATTTTGAAAATATAGGAGGAAATAAGTTTGAGTACAAATAGAAACACACTATCCATTTTTGCTTTAGGCGGCATTAATGAAATAGGAAAAAATATGTATGCCGTTCAATATGATGATGACATCATTGTAATCGACTGCGGCTCTAAATTTCCTGATGAAAGTTTATTAGGAATTGATTTGATTATACCTGATATTACATACTTGCAAGAGAATCGAGAAAAAGTTCGAGCACTGGTTGTTACGCATGGCCATGAAGATCATATTGGAGGTATTCCTTATCTTTTAAAACAGTTGAACCTTCCAATTTATGCAACAAGCCTTACCCTTGGATTAATTGACATTAAACTCCAGGAACATCAATTATCTGCAGAGACGGAGCTTATTGAAATCAACGAAGAGTCAGAAATTACATTAGGCAATATTCCGCTTTCTTTTTTTAAAACGAATCACAGCATTCCAGATTGTCTTGGAATTGTCTTTCATACGCCTGAAGGAGCTGTTGTGCATACCGGGGATTTTAAGTTTGATTTAACTCCTGTTAACGACCAATATCCAGATCTTCATAAAATGGCAAAAATCGGCAGTGAAGGTGTACTGGCTTTAATATCAGAAAGTACAAATGCTGAACGCCCTGGATTTACGCCTTCAGAAAAGCTAGTTGGCAAACATGTAGAAGAAGCTTTTCGTAAAGCAAAGCGAAAAGTAATTATTTCTACTTTCGCCTCGAATGTTAACCGCGTACAGCAAATTGTAGATGCAGCGATTAAAACGAACAGAAAACTTGCGCTGCTAGGAAGAAGCATGGTTAACGTTGTATCAGTTGCGTTAGAGAAAGGGTATTTAACCATTCCTGAAGGGATGCTAATTGAACCTTATGAAGTACATTCACTTGCGCCTGAACAAGTCGCTATTCTCTGCACTGGAAGCCAAGGCGAGCCGATGGCCGCTCTATCTAGATTAGCCAGCGGAAATCATCGACAAGTAGAGATTCTTCCTGAAGACACGGTCATTTTATCAGCAGGGCCTATTCCTGGCAATGAACGTAATATCTCTCGTATTGTCGACAGTCTTTTCACACTCGGGGCTCATGTGATTTATGGTTCAGGAAGCGCAACAGGTATGCACGTATCAGGACATGGCTATCAAGAAGAACTAAAATTAATGGCTACATTGATGAAACCAAAGTACTTTATCCCGATTCACGGTGAGTTTCGAATGCTTCATCACCACAGCTTATTAGCAGAATCTGTAGGGGTGGAAAAAGAGAACATTTTTATTATAAATAACGGTGATATTGTTGACATCAAGGGCGAAACAGCTGTTCAAACAAGAAAAATCCCTGCAGGCAATGTATATGTAGATGGGTTTGGCATTGGAGATGTTGGCAACGCGATTTTACGTGACCGCAAACAGCTTTCAGAAGATGGTATGCTGGTTATTGTTGTTACTCTGAATAAAGCGGAAGGGAAAATTGTGTCTGGTCCAGATACCATTTCACGAGGCTTTGTTTATACAAGAGATTCAGAGCAGTTATTGAAAGATGTTAATCGACAAGTGACTAAAATTGTAAATCAATTACAAAAAACTCATGTTCACCAATGGAGCATTATGAAAAAAGAAATCAAGACAACGCTTGGCCAATTTTTATATAACCAAACCAAAAGAAGACCTATGATCCTTCCCATCATTATTGAAGTTTGATTACTCAAGTAAAACTGCCTTAGTCCCCACTAAGGCAGTTTTACTTTATAAATCCGAAGCTTAGCCCAAAGTTAGAAGTTGCCCTTTATAGTTTATGAATAGGCACTCCCTTTATATGTATGGTTAAAAGTGTTAGGTGTATTTCTTCTTTTTTATCCCATTCTATAAGAGAGATATTTCACCGTGAATATCTTGTGAAAGTATCCTATCCTTGAGGTGATTATGATGAATGATAAAAATCAAGTAGATCAGCATTCAGAACTATTCCGCCACAACTGGACGAGACCGAAGCGTTCAAAGTCCCAAGTAAATGGACATACAGAGATGTCTCAAACGAACATCATCTTGCGAAGTAATGCAAAAGCTCATCGTTGGTAAGGATACACTTCAACAAAAAAAGACGCGAACGCGTCTTTTTTTTTATTATTGGCCGTCTGCCCCGCTTTGAGTTATCTTGCGAATATGACCATCTTCATAATTATTTTCTCGTAGCGCTTTTGCTTTGTCATCTACTATTTGTTTTTGATCTACTTGTGAAGAAGGAGTCTGCTTGTTTTTTGGCATAATCATAACCACCTTTTATTTTTGTAATTGTACAACGTGCATAGTGTCCCTCATAAAGATTAAATATATGTTAGCTAGCGGCTTCTTCTTCTTTCCACTTATGGCGCAGTTTTAAAATAACGAGGCTTATAACAATTAAAAAGCCTAAGCTTGCAAAGAAACCTGGCCTGCTTGCAGATTCTAACAGCGTACCGCTTACTGCAAGCAGGATTAATAAGAGGCCAACAGCTTGTTTTACTTTATCCCAAACGGTTTGTTTGATTAAGCGATGAAAAGAAATTAAAATAAAGAACCAGTTATAAATCAGCATCAGTCCCGCTGCTGTTGTAATGTACTCATAAATTTTCCCGGGCAATAGCAAGGAAAGAACAATAGAAACAACTAATCCCGCTGTTGTTAAAAGTAAAGCCGGTAAAGGAAATTGCAGCTTTTTCTTTTTTTGTTTTGAAAACAATGCAGGAGCATCTCCATCTTCTGAAAGAGTGACAATCATTGTTGTTACAGAAAAGAAAGACGCCGACATTGTTGAAAACCCAGCAACAATCATTGCTCCATTAAAAACATGAGGAAAAAATGGAAGATGGTATGTTTCTAAAGCCGTTATAAATGGACTTTGATTTCCATGAAAATCATGAAATGGCACAATTAAAATAGCTAAACTCAGTGAAACAATATAAATAATTCCAAGGAGAATAAGCATACTTCTTCCCGCTTTCGGTGCGTCTTCTTTTTTTTCTAAACGAACCGTCATGATCCCCATGACTTCGATGCCGCCGAAAGCATAAAAGGCATAAAGCAAAGCGCCCCATAAACCTAAAAACCCGTGAGGAAGTACTTCACTTATCGTTCGCGGCAATCCTTGTTTGGCACCTTGGTCAAGAAATCCAAATAAAGCGAGACTAGCTAATACAATAAACATTAAAATGGCAGCCACTTTTGTGACAGCAAATACATTTTCCATTCGTTCAAAGCCTTTTGTTCCGATTAATACAACAGCAATGCCTAAAACAGCATAAATAGAGGCAAAGACCCACAGTGGAATACCGTCAAACCAAAAACGTGTAAAAAGAGATAAAGCCGTGAGCTGACTCCCCATGATCAGCATCTCTGAACTCCAGTACACCCATCCGCTGCTAAATCCTGCCCATCTTCCATAAGCTTTTTTAGCATAGGAGCGAAACGAACCTTTTTGAGGATCTTGAGCACTCATTTTAGCCAGAGCGTCAAATACAATAAATGTACATACTGCTGCTAGTAAAAAAGCAATTAATACAGAGGGACCCGTGGCTTTTATTGCAATACTTGATCCTAAAAAATAGCCTGTACCGATTATGCACCCTACTCCGATTAAAGACAGCTGCCACCATTTTAATTTCCCTTCAACCTGACTTCCGCAGCCTATTTTCTTTTTCATACTATCACTCCTTACACCTCGATGTAGTGTGTGATAGTTTGAAAAATTTATGCGTAAAAAGAGGCAGCTTTCTACTATTTTTCAGCAGATAGAAAACGCTTTAAATTCAGTTCTGCTTTCTCCCCTTTTAAATAATGAATTGCTGTACAGCTTGCCAGCCGAAATATATACCAAATCCTATTAGAGAAAGGCCGGATATAACGGAAACTGCAGTCAAAAATGTCGCTGCTAAGTACCTTCGAAAAGTGCTTGCTAAAGCTGCCATAGCAATATCCCAGCATAAAATCCCTGTAAAAATAGCACAGCTGTATAAAATGAGCTGTTCTGTTTCGTATGTATTAGCTGTTTTGGCTAAAACAGAGCCATAAATACCAAGCCAAAAAAGAATAGTAAGCGGGTTTGTTAATGAAATTAAAAAACCTGAAAAAAAACACTTTAATACCGAATCTCCTTTTGCGTTCCGATGCTGTGTAATTTTCCCTGTGCTCATTAACCCTTCAATACCGGTATAAATTAATACGAAACATCCAAACGAAAAAAGAAACGTTTTCATAAAATCGCTGCTTAAAAAATGAACGGACCCAAAATAAACCACAAGCATATAAAGAGCGTCAACCGATGTTGCTCCTATCCCTAAGAACCAAGCATGTAAAAAACCATTTTTGATTCCTTTATCAAGCTGAGCGGCGTTAATTGGACCGATTGGTGCGGCTAACGATAGCCCTAATAACATATAGCTGAAAAAAGCTCCCACATGCATCCCTCCCTGCTTCTGAGGTTTTATAAATTGAACTATGATAAATGTATGCAGCCTACTTAGCTTGTACTACGTAATTTTTATTTTATTTCTAAATCTTTTTGTATAGCTACGAAAAACCAGCGCATGTTAACTGTAAATACTATACAGAAGGATGAGAAGCATGAATTCATACACTCATATTAAAGAAGCATTACAATTAGCTGAACAGGCTGTTTATCAAGGGCAGATGAATTTGGATGCAGCCAATTTTCAAAAAGCTCAAATGCATTTGAATATGGTTCAGCAGCAAATTAATGAACAAAAAGAAGCGGCGTCTGGTGATAAAGAATTAAGACGAATGGAAGAACACTTAAGACATTTACGTGAAGCGCAGCAGGCTATTCAACAAAATTTTTAATAAGGATAATAACCACCTTTTTTCACTTTTATACGAAAAATAAAAAAAGCTCTATGAACTCACTGAGTTCGTAGAGCTTTTGATCTTCACCTGCAGCTTTTAAAAGCTGCGTAAAGATTAACATTTTTTCTTTAGTCTTATACATACTTTCCGTAATCAGGACGAGCAATTTCATTGAAATTCTTCGTAAGCCTCAATAAATTAGTTGAAAGCCATTCGCCGGAAACCGGTTTTCCATGTCCTGTCACCGCCACAGACGGATGAAGTGACTGAAGCACTTCAACTGATTTTTTGGCAGATGCCCAGTCCGTAGTTAAATAACGAGGAGGACCGCTAATCTCCAGTTCTTGCTCTAGTACATCCAGTAAATATTCTTGCTTAGTGGTAACAAAAGCATCTCCAGCGATAAGCGCAAGATCTTGCTTTCTAAAAAGAGAAATATGTCCTGGAGAATGACCAGGGGTGTGAATCCATTCCCATTGCGGCATATGGGGTACAGAGCCGTCGGCTGGTAAAGCTTGCACATGAGAGCCTAAATCGATGGCTTCCGTTGGAAATAGTGGAGAAAGCTTTGCTACAAGCCCGCCTTCGACTGTGCCATCTGGTGTAGGATAATTTTTTTTACCCGTCACATATGGAAGTTCAAGTGGATGTGCATATACCGGTATTTTCCACTTCTCCACTAGTTCAATAATAGATCCAATATGATCAAAATGTGCATGTGTAAGAATAATTGCTTTTGGTTTTTTTCCTTTTCCAAACCTTTCCTCTGCCTCTTTGATAATCATAGAAGCCGAATTAGGCATTCCCGCATCCACAAGTACAAAACTATTGTCTTTGTCTGGATTTCCTATAAAACATACGTTAACAATCTGTGTAGTATAGCTGTAGACGTCCGGCGTCACTTCGACTCCTTTTCCACTGGCTATAGAGCTCATGGGAATAAAACTTTCCGTTGATGAACTTCCGTGCATATCCCTATTCAATTTATAATTCCCTCCTTTAGCGTGTCACTTCATATACGTGATACACGTTTATGCTATCCACCTTTGCTTTCGTTATTCTTTTTTTAAATAGCTCTCTTTTATGTATCCATAAAAAAAGAAAGGAGAAAAACTCCTTTCTTTTTTTACATCAATTATACTTTTGCCGGAACTTTAACGCCCATGATCGCTTTTGGCTCTAGATATTCTTCAATACCAAATGCTCCCCACTCGCGTCCAATACCAGATTGTTTGAATCCACCGAATGGTGCAGCTCTGTCTTGCTCGGCATCGTTGACGATGATTTGACCAGCTCTAATATTTTTAGCAACATAGTCAAGTGTTTCTTGGTCTTTTCCGACGGCATAGCCTGCAAGTCCATAAATTGTATCGTTTGCAATTTCAAGAGCTTGCTCTAGATCATCATACGTAATAATAGTTGTTACAGGTCCAAAGATTTCTTCTTGTGCAATAACCATATCATTTGAAACGTCAGTAAAGACTGTCGGTTTAACAAAGTATCCTGTCTCTAAGCCGTCTGGTTTGCCCGTTCCGCCAGTAAGAAGCTTTGCACCTTCGTCCATTCCTTTTTTAATATAATCCTGTACGCGATCCCACTGTTTTTCCGCTACGAGCGGTCCAGTTACGTTGTCTTTATTTAACGGATCACCAACTGGGAATGATGGTAGAACCTTCTTCACTGCTTCTTCAAATTTTTCTTTCATAGAGGCAGGAATGATAATGCGCGTTGCCGCCGTACATACTTGCCCTGTATTCATTGCAATGTGTGAAACTGCTATTTTAGCCGCTTCTTCTACATCCGCATCCTCTAATACAACTAGCGGTGATTTCCCGCCTAGCTCAAGCGCTACTTTTTTGATTGTTTTAGCCGCGTTTTGCATAATTTTCTCGCCTACAGCACCTGATCCTGTAAATGATACAAAATCAATGTCCGGGTGAGAACTAATACCGTCACCAATTGTGCTTCCCGTTCCGTTTACAAGGTTAAAGGCACCTTTTGGTACACCAGCTTCCTCAATGATCTCTGCTAATATCATCGCTGCATACGGTGTAAGTTCTGATGGTTTTAATACCATTGGACTTCCTGCTGCGATAGCTCCTGCAATTTTAGTAGACGTCTGATTTGTTGGGAAGTTCCATGGTGTAATAAGTCCGCTTACTCCAATAGATTCTTTCACGACCTTGTAGCTTCCATGATCTTTTTCAAATGTGTAATCTTCAAGTGCATTAGCTGCTTCTTTAAAGTGGCTAAGTCCCATTTCATAGTGAACTTCTTCTGAAATCTTTAAAGGAGCGCCAAGCTCTTCAGTCATAACCTCAATAAGCTCCTGTTTACGCTTTTCATACCCTTTTGCAATATTGCGAAGCATTTTAATTCGCTCTTCTTTTGTTGTTCTTGAAAATGTTGGAAGAGCTGCTTTAGCTGCTGCCACGGCTTTATCTAGATCTTCTTTTGTACCTAAGCTAATTTTACCAATTGATTTTTCAGTAGCAGGATTGATCACATCTGACGTTTCGTTTCCTGTTGATTCAACCCATTCTCCGTTAATAAAGTGTTTTAAGTTTGTACGCATTGATTTGATCTCTCCTTTTAGTTTGTTAATTGTTGAACTATGTCATCTAGTTTTTATCTACCCGCCTGTCTGCTTCTCAAACACCGCTTATATGATTTTTCGTTTTTTTCACTGTCTTATCCCTTTTCCGATCGGCTTTTCATAGCTGAAACTATTTTTACTTTATAACTTCTTAACTCTCTACATAAAAAACACCGTTCATATATGAACGGTGTTTACGCATCAACGTACTTCTTGTAAACGATGTACCACTCTGCTTTCAATTAATGGCTCCGTTTGCTGTCTGTATTGTTGATAATGAGGTGTTTCAAGATGCGCTTCAACATCTTCTTTGCTTTTCCATTTCTCATAAAAAACAAACGAGCCTGTTTTGTCTGTATCCTCGTGGAGAGTGTATTGAACACATCCTTTTTCTTCTCTTGACGGTTCAATGACTTTTACTAACTCTAATCGAAGCTCTTCTTCTTTTCCTGGTTTAGCTTGCAAAATGGCGTTGATAATAATTTCTGACATTGTTTTTCCTCATTTCTTAAAAAATATTCTCCGTAAAAAGCTTCCCTCTTTTTGTATTCATTACACTGACAATTATCATTTTTTGCATGATGATTGATTTCTTTAGCTGAATGTAATAAAGCGTACGCGCTATATGCAGCTACTTTTCTTGCTACTATTAAAAAATCCTGCAGGCTGATTAGTCTACAGGATTTTTTACATGTTATTTCAATAGTTGGTTAACGACTGCTTTTGCTACACTGATTGTTGACTGAGGATTTTGACCTGTTATTAGATTGCCATCTGCTTGTATATTATCGGTCCAGTTTGGAGCAGTTACTACATTTGCCCCAAGTTCACGCAGACGTGTTTCCAAAAGAAACGGCATGAAGCGGTCCAATGTTGTTTCACGTTCTTCATCATCTGTAAACGCAGCGACATCTTTTCCTTCGACCAACGGCTTTTCATCTGATAACGTAACACCTACTAAGCCTGCGGGTCCGTGGCATACAGCGGCTACTACTTTGTCTCCTTCGTATAGTTCACGGATTAAAGCGTGGAGCGTTTGATTATCTGGCAGATCAAACATTGTGCCGTGACCGCCTGGTAAGAAAACAGCATCGAATTTAGCACTGTCTGTAATTGTATCAAGTTTTAGGGTATTCTCTAGATGCTTAGCTGTATTTAAGATTTCTTGAGAAGTCTCTCCTTCAAGGCTGCGAGCATCCACCGGCGCTTTTCCTCCTAGAGGACTTGCTACAGTAATCGTAAATCCAGCTTTTTCAAACTCTACGTACGCTTCACCAAATTCTGAAAGCCAAAGACCTGTTGGATGATTTTCTTTCATTTTGTCAGCCGTTGTTACGACCATTAATATATGTTTAGACATAGTAACGTCCTCCTGTAAATAAAGATAGTATTTTCTGTTTCCGCCTTACACAACATATTGTAAGAGAGAAATTACTATAATACAAATTAGAAAATATCTGCCTATCCATAAATATTTTTATAGATAATGTAGAGGTCTTTGTTAATAAAGTATCTGCGAAAAAAACAACGATACAACACCTAAACTTATTTTTTTATACACTCAAAAAACCGCCCTTTTGAGTAAGCGCGGTTTTTCCAGAAAAGCATAGAATCTATCTTTTATTTTAAAGAACAGATTGAGCGTTCATTTGTTTCACTTTCTTTTCGCCCGTTTTTTTAAGACTCACCATAAAAATAAACGAAATACAGTACAGCCCCGCCAAGTACGTCATCGCTACCGTCATGTCATAGCTTTGCAAAAGATAGCCGACAAGAATGGGTGATAATCCTCCGAGCGCTCGCCCAAAGTTAAAAATGGTGTTCGTTGCAGTACTGCGAACTTCTACTGAATAGTGGCTGCTTATCAATGCTCCGTATCCCGCGAACATTCCGTTTGAGAAAAATCCGACCACAGCTCCTCCTATAAGCAGCCCTGCACTTCCTTCGGCATAAGAGTATAAAAATACCGCACAAGCTGAAGCCAGAAGAAAGATTCCAAAAGTACGTTTCGATCCAAAACGATCCATAAATTGACCAAATGTTAGCATGCCTATAATCATTCCAACGGCTGTACTGATTGTCCAAAGAGCTGAACTTGAAACAGAAAGGCCTTGTGATTGCTGAAGCATAGACGGAAGCCATATCATGAGTCCGTTATAGCCTGCAATTTGAACTGTAGCCATCACTGCCAGCGAAATAGTCGTCATCGCCGTCCTAGGCGTAGCGAATAATTGACGAAGCTTGCCATTATTTTTAACAACCGCTGTTTTCTCTTTTTGAGCTTTTAGCCACTCAGGAGATTCGTTTAAATTTTTTCGTACGATAAAAGCGAAAATGACGGGGATAATTCCGACAAAAAACAGCGCTCTCCATCCGAAAATCGGCAGGATCAGAGAACTTAAAAGCGCCGCAAGGATCACTCCAAATTGTGCGCCAATACTAACATAGGATGAAGCTCGTCCTTGCTTATGTTTCGGCCACGCTTCTGCAACAAGAGCCATACCGATCCCGTACTCTCCTCCAGCCCCAATTCCGGCAATAAAACGTGAAGCATACACTTGTTCAACATTTGCTGCAAAACCTGTTAATGCCGTTCCGACTGCAAATAGAAGAACCGTGTAGGTAAAAACCCGTACTCTTCCAAATTTATCTGCTAAAATTCCGAAGATGACTCCACCTATCAGCATTCCTATATTCGTAATAGAAGAAATAAGTCCACCTGTTGCTAAATCAATGTGAAATTCAGCAATAATCATTGACATAGCAAACGAGATAAACATAATGTCCATCCCTTCTAACGTCAAACCTGCTACTGATGCTACAACTGTCTTGTTACGATAATTCATGTTGTTCCACCCTCCAGTGTATTCTTTCTGTATCAACGCTCTTTCTTTTTTGAAGGAATGGATAAATAACATATCTCCATTCTCTTTTGAAGCCTCTCTGGACTTCGTTTAAAAGAGGTAAGTAACACATAAAAGCCCTTTTGTCGCAGAGGGCAAAAGGGCACAGATAGGCATAGAAGCAGTAAATGAGTGATCCGTCCTTTTCGGCCTCTCTGGACCGTCTTAAAGGCAGTTATTATATTAATCATTATGTTAACACGCCGCACAGAACCTTTCAATAAGAAAAATATCTTCTTTAAAGCAGCTATGTACATCTCTCACTTTTTACATTCATACTATTTCGTTCATTATTTTTTAAATATGGTTAAAACCAAAGCCTAATGTATCATGTTCAAAGCCTTTTTTAGGCGCACCTATCGTTCCATACACACAAACGCTAATCCATTCGTCGCTTGATCCTGAAAACTCAATTTTTCCGCGCACGATTGAAAATGTGAGTCCTACCGTCCGTAAAATATCACCCAGCTGCAGCGTTCCTCGACTAACTCCTTGAATGGCTTCAAGTATAGCATGATAAAGAGCGTGAACTTCCCGGTACGACTGGGCATTAATAATTTTGTTTGTCTTGGCGCTCGTTTCAATTGCCGCCACGACTTTAGACAGCTCCATCGCTCCGACTTTTCCTACTGTGTAGCTGTATCCTCTCTCATTGATTTCCTTTTCAATACCTTCAGCTAGTTCCGTATTATGTAAAAGAACGAGTAAAGATGTTAATCTTCCCATTGAAAAATCATTAACTTGTTGAAATTTATTGCTCAACTGTCATTCCCTCCCTTCTATCCCCTTATTATTTTAACAGACGGTACCTAAAAGGGTGCTGATTATTCAACGAACGAGCGCTCACTTAAAGGGTTAGGAGATCTACTTGTACTGTCCACCACTGTTACGAAGTAGAACTTGCATAAATAAGTAACCCACCTTTTGGTAAGCGCTTACTTTATTTTCAAGGAAGAAATCATTTTTCTCTACTTACGTTAAGACAAGCTGTGATTCAACTTTTAACTTTCCCAGCATCTCTCTCGTCATTTTTTCTAGGTTATATTCTGCTTTAAATCCCCACTCTTCTATCGCACAGCTGGAATCTATATGGTTAGGCCAGCTTTCAGCAATTGCTTGTCGAACAGGATCTACTTGATAATTCAGCACAAATTCCGGAATCGTTTTTCTGATTTCAGTCGCCATTTGTTCTGGATCAAAGCTCATGGCAGAAACGTTAAATGAATTTCGGTGCTTCAGCTTAGAACCGTCTGCTTCCATTAGTTGGATAACAGCATTTAATGCATCAGGCATATACATCATATCCATATATGTTCCTTTGTCAATATAAGACGTATATCGCTTATGCTTAACGGCTTCATAATAAATTTCAACAGCGTAGTCCGTTGTTCCTCCACCTGGAGGCGTTACATATGAAATTAAGCCTGGAAAACGTAGCCCTCGTGTATCTACTCCGAATTTATGGTGGTAGTAATCGCAAAGTAATTCACCCGCTACTTTATTAACCCCATACATCGTGGTAGGACGTTGAATTGTATCCTGCGGCGTCCAGTCTTTTGGAGTCGTTGGACCAAATGCGCCAATAGAACTTGGAGTAAAAAATTGACACTGAAGCTCGCGCGCTACTTCGAGCGCGTTTACTAATCCGCCCATATTTAGATTCCAAGCTAGAAGCGGTTTTTGCTCGGCTGTCGCTGATAACAGCGCAGCCAAGTGAATAATAGTATCGACTTTATGCTTTTTAGCGATCGTAAATAACGCAGTCTGATCTGTTACATCTAAAATCTCGAATGGACCTGAAGTCACGACATCGCTCGTCGTTTTGCGAATATCAGTGGCAATAATATTTTCTGAACCATATATCTCTCTCATTTTCGCCGTTAACTCAGAACCGATTTGCCCTAAAGAACCCGTTATTAATACTTTTTTCATGTCAATATCCTCCTCGTGTACTGCCTAGATTCAACGTTTAGATTAATTTCATTTCCTTGCCTACTTTTTTGTAGATACGAAGTGCTTCATCTAACATTTCTTTTGTATGAGCAGCCGTCGGCATATTGCGAACGCGTCCTGTCCCTCTTGGAACGGTTGGGAAAACAATTGATTTAGCGTATACCCCTTCTTCTATTAATTTCTCACTAAAAATCTGCGTTTGGTTTTCATCTCCTATGATGCACGGAGTGATAGGCGTTTCACTTTCTCCAATGTTAAAACCTAGTTCTTTTAATCCTTGCTTTAAATAACGACTGTTTTCCCACATTTGCTGCTGCAGCTCTGTACTTGTGCTTAGGATTTCGATTGCTTTAATACAAGCAGCAGCCGTGCCTGGTGTAATAGCAGTCGAGAACAAAAACGGACGGCTTCTTACTTTTAACCAGTCAATTAAGTCTTTTTTTCCCGCTACATACCCACCTACAGCTCCAATCGCTTTTGACAATGTTCCAATCTGGAAGTCTACTTTTTCAGATAAGCCAAAATGTTTGACTGTGCCCATGCCGTTCCCTAATACGCCCGACCCGTGAGCATCATCTACGTATGTGATTAAGTCAAATTCCTCTGCGATTTCTACAATTTCCGGAAGCTTAGCAATGTCTCCATCCATTGAGAATACACCATCGGTAATTACCATTATTTTATTATATGAACCGGATTTTTGTGCTTCGCCTGCTTTTGCACGAAGATCTTTCATATCCGAATGCTTAAAAGGAATAATTTTTGCTTTTGATAGCCGGCATCCGTCAATAATTGAAGCGTGATTCAGCTCATCTGATAAAATCGCATCATGTTTATCCATAACCGCGGAGATGGCTGCCATATTACAGTTAAAGCCAGACTGGTAAGCTATAGCTGCTTCTGTATGCTTAAACTCGGCTAGCTTTTCCTCTAGCTTAATATGAATATCTAGAGTTCCATTAATCGTTCGGACAGCGCCAGCCCCCACTCCGTATTTTTCAGTGGCTTCGTTGCACGCGTTAATAAGCCTTTCGTCTGTAGCAAGACCCAAATAATTGTTGGATGATAAATTAATTAATTGCTTTCCGTCAATTTGAATCACAGGTCCGTTTGGCCCCTCTACCGGATTAATGACATTGTATAGCCCTTTATCTTTTAAATCTTCTAAATTATTATTCAAGAATTCTTTTAAACGTCTGCTTGTCATCTTCTATACCCCCTCATTATTGTTCAACACCTCTTATAAACTTCTCTTTTCCCCATTAAAAGATTAATCTAAGCACTTACAGTATATGAGTTAAAAATCAAGTGTATTCCTGAGAAAGACAAATGTTTATTTTGAAAGCGCTTAAAATTCAATACTTATAGAATTCATAATAATAAACAACTAGGTAAATGTCCATACTAAAAAAACAAAAAATAAAAAATTTTCTGTACTGATAAAAATCCTTGTTTCTATTAATGAGCTTTCGAGAACGTTATTAGACAATATCTTTTTTCTTTTCTCTCTTTAATAATTCTTTAAAAAAAGAGACTGAGACATAACTAAATCAATCCAATCTAAAGACGAACAAATGGGATAAATAAGTTCGTATGAATCGCTTGTTACACCGCTGTTGATTTCCGTGCAAGACTTCGCTTTCCGCGGGCGGGCGCTGAGCCTCCTCGTCGCATATGCTCCTGCGGGGTCTCACCTATTCCGCTTTCCACGCAGGAGTCTTCGTCTTGCCCTCCAATCAACAGCTAGAAGCAACTATATGCATGAAAGCTACATTCACCATACCCATAAAAAAATCCGAACGAGTTTGATTCTCAATCAAACTCGTTCGGTTTGTCCTTCAACTAAAATACTTTTGTAACAGCCTCTTCCGTTACTTTTGCATAGATATGGTCTTTATTTTTTTATGTTCGTTTCTTACTAATAAGCATGAGGCAGCAAAACTTAGTAAAGCAGCTAAAAACGTTCCACTGTAAATAATATGAACACCTGATGCAAGAATTTCATGCAGCTTTGACAGTTCTTCTGCTGGTACCCCGCCTGTCTCAAACGAAGCATTTAAATTTTCTTGCCCTAATTTCTTTGCTTGCGACAGCGTTACTAAGTTGAAGATTGTACCAAACACTGCGGAACCTAGCGTTTGACTAAATGTGTTTGTAAACGTATTAAGAGCCACCGCTACTCCTCTTTTGCTAGCTGGGACCGCTGATTGAATAACTAACATAAAAATAGGCGTAATAATACCCATTCCTAACCCAAGGACCCCAACGGCTACATAAATTAAAAATACGGGTGAGTGGGTGGAGACTAAAAACAGCATAAAACATGCCGTACTTACGATTGCCGTACCTAGCGTAAGAATGGAGTGCGTTTTAAGACGCCCTACTAAATTCCCTGAAAGCAATGAACCAATCGTCCAGCATACGGGCATAGGCATTAACACAAAACCTGCAGCGGTTGCACTTTTCCCCAGAACTCCTTGACTCCAAATTGGAAGGTAGACCGTAATACTAATAACTACTGATCCGACAAGAAGTGTTAATAAGTTTATAACAGATACACTTCGAATGGAAAACAGTTCAAGCGGGATAAGAGGTTCGGGCGATTTCTTTTCTATATAAATAAAGCCAATGAATGTTAGAACAGCTAGAACAAATAACCCTATAATGGTCGGATCTCCCCAGTTTTGATGCTGACTTCCGGTTAAAAGCGCGTATAAAAACGCAATTGTTCCCACTGAAAACGTCACCGCTCCAATATAATCGATATAGCGTTTTTCTTTTACCACTTCTTCTTTATAGTTTACTAAAAGAACAAAAAAAGCCATTAGTCCAAACGGTATATTTAAAAAGAAAATATAGCGCCAAGACAGCGTATCCACTAAGAATCCCCCAAGAAGAGGCCCGAGAACTCCCGCAACTCCCCAAACTGCGCTAATCCATCCTTGCGCTTTGGCTCTTTCTTTTGCTTCTTCATACAAGTCGCCAATAATAATCATTGTAAGCGGCATAACGACCCCGGCGCCTAGCCCTTGGATAGCTCTATAGACAATTAATTGTTGCATCGAAAAGCTAAGTCCGCAAAGTATCGATCCGATTAAGAAAATAATGATTCCAACAAGCATAACTTTTTTGCGGCCGAATAGATCCGCTAACTTTCCGTATATAGGTGTAGATACAGCAGTTGTCAGCATATAAATGGCATATACCCAGCTAACTAGCTCAATGCCCGACAAATCACTTGTAATTCTTGGAACAGCCGTACTGACAATGGTTCCTTCCATTGCAGCTAAAACAGTGACAAGCAGCAGCGCTGTCATGATTCGTTTCCTCATCTTTCTCTCTCCTTGCAACTGCGGGCATACCATGGTTTTTCTTACAGAAGATAAAAGCGGTTTCAATATACGGATACCCTTTTAGCCTTTATATGTATGTGATGCCCCGCAAATAGTTGCTGCCATATGCAGCCAAATAATTATTTTACTATAAATTTTTTCAAAGCGATAGATAATTTCAAAAATATTACTTTCCTCTCATTGATAGAAACATGCGTACATGATGTTTTATTTCCTTTTTAAATTACAAAAAAGCATCCCGTAACACCTAGTACGGGATGCTTTTTACGTATTTTGTATGATTAACTTAGTCGGGGATCTTTTAATAAACGTTCCATTTCTTCCATATGATTTGTTTCATCTGCAATCATATCTTCAAGCTTTACAACAAGCTCTGTTAACCCTAACTCTTCTGCTTGCTTTTTACGCTCTTCGTAGCGCTGGATAGTTTCTTTTTCAGCCTTGCTCGCTTCTTTAAGCATTTCCGTCACGTTTGAGACGTGCTTCACCTCAGCCGGCTTTGTTGTTGGCTCACCGCCAAGGTTTTTGATTTTTTCTGATAAATAAAGGGCATGTCCTTGCTCGTCAGGAATTTCTCCTTCAAAGAAAGGTTTTAAAATTTGATATTCTAGGCCGGTTACTGTAGACGCATAGTAAGTGTACTGAATAACCGCCGAATATTCACCCGCTAAATCGGTATTAAGTCCCTCTATTAGTTGTCTCATTTTCTCTTCCATTTGAATAAACACCCTTTCATTTGCTGTTAGTAGACATGTACCCTTTCTGCCTAGTCCTAAACCACAATAAGGCGATATTCTGCTCCTCCTTTTTAAAAATAGGGAAATTACTGAATGGAGCGCAGATGTTTGATTTCTATATTTTTAAAGAGAGACGTTCCTCCTTGAGAGAAAAGCGTAATTCCTTGGTCGTTGTGACGCGGAAACACCTCGCTAGAATGCACGGTTTTTCCATCATCAACAAAGACTTCAATGCTTGTTTTATCTACCAATATCTTCAAATGAACATTTTTCTTGCCTGCATCAAAGTAATCACGGCTTTCCACATACTTTTTGCTTTTATCAGGCTGATTGCTATAGCTTCTGTTCACATATAAGACGTTATCTTTTGCAAAAATGCCCACATCAATGTGCCGCTTTTGATCTGCGGACTCCCGAAGTCGTAAGCCTACATTTTCTGCATCTGACCATGAAATATCTGTATCAAGCTGATAAGCTTCACCTTTTATCTTTAACTTTTTCTCTCCGTTTACTTCTACTTGTTCAAGAGAGTTTGTTGAATCAGTTAGCTGATTTAATTCTTCTACAGGCTTTGATAACAGGCTGTACTGATCGTCGTCTTGTTTTGAAAGCGTAATTTCACGGGTTACTGAATCGAAGCCGTTAAACCCTTCTTTCATCGTTGGCGACTTATCTGGATAATCCCAGTTGTTCATCCATGCAAAAGCGTAGCGTTTTTCTAAGGAACCTTTATTTTTACCGTCTTCAAACGTGACTGCTCCGTACCAATCGAAGCCATGATCGAGCCATTGCGGCTCGTCCATATCGGGAGTGAATGTTGTTCCATCGTAATTTCCTGTCCAATAAGCATAGGTATTTGGCTTTCCGCTTTCTTTTCCATTTGCACTTGTCCCGAGAACCCACTTAACTGTCCCGTCATCTGCCTTCATTTGAAAAAGATCTGGACATTCGGTAATGCCAATATCTTTAGTTACAAATCCTCCCGTATACGTCCAATCCTTTAGATTAGAAGATTCATAAAATCCGATTTTTTCACCTTCTGACATGACGAGAACCCACTTGTCATGTTCATTATCCCATATGACTTTGGGATCTCTAAAATCTTTGGTGCCTGGATTAGGCATGATAGGATTTTCGCTATATGATTTAAAGGTTTTTCCTCTATCGGTACTATACCATAGATACTGTTCTTGCTTTTGTCCATCGGCAGAAGGCTGGGTCATAATCGCTACAATTGCGCCTTTACCAAAGCCTGCTGTGTTCTCTTTATCCTCTACAACGGATCCGGACCATATATCGCCATTTTTATTTGTATACTTTGGAATAGCTACTCCTTCATCTTTCCAATGAACCAAATCTTTAGATGTTGCATGTCGCCATTCCGTCCCGTTCCCTTTAGGATAATCATGATTGTATAAGTAATAGTAATGATATTTCCCGTCAAAATAAATGGGCTTTTGAGGATCATTTTTCCATTTATCAGGTGTGCTAAAGTGATACACGGGGCGATAAGTGGATTCACTTTTATTCTCTTTTTCTTTTCCTTGGTCTTTTGTATCCTCTTTTTTGGATACGGCTGCTATAATGAGTCCAGCTATTACAACTAAAAGAACGGCAAGCGTTAGCCATTTATAAGCACCTTTTTTCTTCAAACAAACCCCGCCTTTCTCTTTTTTGTCTACATCGAATAAAACAAAAGAAAATGGTGATTACAATCACCATTTTCTTTTGTTGCTATTGCAAAGCGCTTAGTCTTCATCCACTGTTAACTGACCTTGTTCAAGAACACTATCTTTTACAACAGATGTTTTTGAACCGTCAATATTTACTAAGAAGCTTGGTGCAAATGTAGAGTGGTTGTCTTCATAAAAGCCTCTGTTTGTCATGTAGCTTGTAATAACGACATTATCACCTTTTGTTTGCGGTACGGCAAAGTGAGAATACGTAAATGTTTTATCTTTAGGATCTAAATTCATGTGAAGAACTAATCCCGTATCATTTAAAGGCTTGTATTTTCCTGTTAACGTATTTGAAACATAGCCTAGCATATAAACGTCATCTTGTCCGATTCCATCAATCGTCATTTTAGATCCGCGAGAATCGGTGAACAAGTACCATTTTCCATCTTTTTTGAAAATGTTTGCACGTTCAATTTCGTCTGTAACTGTGTTTGATGTAATAAGCGGCTTCATTACTTTTTTGAGCGTATAGTCATCATTTAACTCAATAATGCCTAAAGCCCCGTTTGCTAAAGAAGCTTTTTCTTTATTAGATCCTTCAAGAAGCTTTTTCTTTTCAGATTGGAAGAAAGGATTATTTCCTCCGTAGTATGCTCTGTTATATAGAGAGTCTTCACCTTGGTAGCCATCTTCTGTTCCAGTGTTAGCTTCGAAAACAAGGTACTTATGTCCGTTGTCTTCTATGTAATGAGGATCTCTTAGCGTATGGTTATCCCCTGTGTCATAACCGCCTTCATCAATAAACTGCTGAACCGTTTGATAAATCTTTCCGTCACCGTCAAAGATTGACTTGTAATCTTCTACTCCGTCAACTTTTAACGTATTATCGTTTGGCTGAGACATGTTTACTTGAGCTGTCGTTAACGTTTGTTTTCCATATTGTTTACCTGAATAATCCGTGTAGAATAAACGAACTTTACCATCTTTCGTTAACGTGGCAGAACCAGACCATTCTTGTGTTTGATTTTTAAGATGCGGGTCATTTGGAACGAATTTATCGCTGTCTTTAAACACTCTTCCAGCGTTTTTCCAGCTGTCAATAGATTTGTCTCCAGCTTTTTTATAGAAAAGATAAACAGACGTGTCATTCGAATCTTTTGGATCACCTGCTAGGGCAAACACAATTTGATATCCATGATAAGTTGCTACTGTTCCATCAGCATTTTGTAATGGCCAGCTGTCCCATACATCTAAGTCAATCGTATTTCCCGATGCATCTTTCCCCTTAGCAGAAGCAATGTTTTTAATAGTTGATTCATCAAAAGCAGGAACTTTAAACTGATCACTGTTTTGCTGCTGTGGAATTTTCACCATATTATCGCGAGTAATATGCGAAATTCCGTAGCTATTATTAAAGTCTTTGCTGTCATTTCCTTTAGCAAATGTTTGATATCCCCCGCCTACTAGTAGGGCTGCAGCCAATGTAGCAGCAGTTGTATGCTTAGCAACTCGTTTCATTTTCATATGTTTTCTCCTTTTGTGTTAGTAAAGAATATAAATTTATTAATTCAATTAGCTATCAAAAATCCGAAAACAGAACCGGTTCCGTTCAACCAAAAGATTACTTGGATAAATGACGAAAGTCAAACATGCCAAATGTAGCTATTTCTCATTTTCATCTTTTTCATTGAGCTGTAACTAGGACCAAAGTTTACGTGTAAGAGCCTTTTTTATGTAACCGTTTTTCAAAAAAAGTGTACGGCTTTTTTTACATTCCAAACCACGATTTCCAGTCGTTGCGTTTTATACTTTTTACATGATTAAACACTTTATCTTTCCGGCATTGAAAGCGCTATTCCGTTTTTTATGCTTTCCGACCATTATGTTTTCATCAATCCCTTGAAAAATCAGTACTTTTTTTTTATTATTCGGACATGAAAACGTTCTATTCTTTTTCCTTTCTGGATATTAGGATGATAATAATAAAGGTCTAAAGTATGTTTTCGAAAAAAAATATTCCTTCTTTTTACCTACTCATTTTTATCTTTTTTAATGCATTATACGCTCTCCCTTTTTACAAAAGAGAGAGCGTATAATGCATTTTTTAAATATTAAGAGTCTAAGCCGGTTGCTTTTCCTTCACGGCTGGAATCAGCTGCTCCAAATAAACGGCCGTTTTCTTTATCAATTTGAATACCTTGAACATTTCCGATTGGGAATGGCTCATCTCCAAAATTAAATCCCATGGCTTCTAGCTCTCCTTTGGCATTCATGTCCACTCCGGCTTCCCAACCGATAAGTGATCCTGTACTATTAAAAATTCTTGGTTCTTCAATCGCTTCTTTTATATCCATTCCATAGTCTAAGACATTAATAAGCGTTTGAAACACAGACCCTACAATCGTTGGTCCGCCTGGAGACCCTAAAGTGAGTACGGGTTCACTGTCTTTAAAAACGATGGTTGGACTTTTACAGCTAACCGGACGCTTTCCTGCATCCGCTTGATTTAATCCTCCAGGAATAGCATCAAAATCAGTAAGCTCGTTGTTAAGTAAAAATCCATGGTCTTTAACCATAATTCCTGTACCAAAAGGATGTTCCACAGTCGATGTACAAGCGACAATATTGCCCCAGCGGTCAACTACCGTGAAGTGAGTTGTTTCGCTAAGCTCACGTTCAGGTTCATAAGGCTGACGCACAACGTTCACTTTTTGGCCTTTCTCATAATCCCACGGGTTGCCAAAATCAACTTTCTCATTTTTATGCTTCCAATTAATTAATTTTTGACGTTCCTTTATATATTCGTCATTTAAAAGCCCTTTTAATGGAATGTCACTGTAGGCTGGATCTCCAGAGAATGCAATTTTATCTGAAAATGCAATGCGCATAGCTTCTGCAAACAAATAATACTTTTCCCAAGATTTCACGTCGTACTGAGACACATCAAAGTCCTCTAATAGCTTTAAGATTTGCAGCACGGTGGTTCCTCCTGCGCTAGGCATGTTGGAAGAAGCAATTCGGTATCCTTTATAATCTCCCCACACGGGCTCATCGATCTTAATCTGGTATTCTTTCAAATCCGACAGTTCCATAAAACCGCCGTGCTCTTTGATCGTTGAAATAATGGCTTCTGCAATTTCACCTTCATAAAAAGCCTCGATACCTTTTTCTTGAAGAATGCGGAATGTTTTAGCAAGATCTTTTTTATTGATCATATCTCCTTCTTGCATAGGCTTGCCATTTGGGGAATATAGCTGCTTAGCATGTTCTCCTAGTCGATAGGCATATGTTTTTAAAATATCTCCAAGAACCCAGTTTGTTTCCACACCTGCTTCTGCTGCTTTGGCAGCCGGTTCAATTAATTCAGCAAGGGGTTTTGTTCCATACTCTTTACGAGCTGCTTCCATCGCCTTTAAAATCCCTGGAATTCCAATTGCTGTTGCATGAGTGGAACGCTTTCTAAACGGAATAACTTCTTTATTTTCATCAAGAAACATTTCAGGATAAGCTGCTTTAGGAGCCTGAGAATGCCCGTCAAAAATTTTAGTTGTTTTGCTTTCATTGTGGTATACCATAAAAAAGCCGCTGCCTCCAATACCGGTCATCATCGGTTCTCCAACGTTGAGACCAAACTGAACAGCAATTGCTGCATCAATTGCATTGCCTCCAGCTCTTAGCACCTGTTCTCCGGCGTCTGTTGCAATTGGATGAGCACTGGCTACCATTCCTGTTTTTCCAACCGCTGTTTCTCTTCTATATGAACTCTTTCCTGAACGAGATAAACTTTTTCCATTAATCATCTTTTACGACCTCCTAGTTACTTACTTTATCTGGGATATTGGTAAAATACCCTATTGCTTTTGAGATAAAACTGTTTAAATTTGTATTGATTACTTTGGCCATCCTATTTATAGACCAATATCCCTAGAGTATTTTAAGCCTTTGAAAGCCATAAAATAGAAAAAGCGCCAACCCTTTTTGTTTAAAGAAAAGGTTAGCACTTTTTGCGTTTTCTAACGTTTATACACTTTTACACTTGTACCGAAGCTACTTCATTATTTACGTTCAGCAGGTCATAAAGCTCTTGAAGCCTTCCTATTTCATAGGTTGAATTCCAATTTGTATCATTCTTTTTTTCCTGAGGATTAAACCAGCACGTATCAATACCCGCTAGCTGCCCGCCTTGAATGTCTGCACTCAAAGAATCTCCAACAATTAGTGTTTCATGTACGGACAGCTCTTTTATACGTGAAAAAACATAATCAAAATATTCCTTCATAGGTTTTTGAAAGCCCGTATCTTCTGAAACAAATACTTCTTTAAAATAAGGATATAGACCTGAGTCCTGAAGGCGCTTATATTGCGTAGCCGATACGCCATTTGTAACAACATATAACTCATAGTGACAGCTCAGGTTATTAATTACCTCAATTGCTCCGTCAATTAGCTGATGGCCATTGTTCAAATACGTTCGGTACTCCGCTTCAAGTAGCTTTCCGTCCTTCTCTATTCCATATTCTTTACATAGAGTAGAAAAGCGAGTATTTACAACTTGCTCACGGCTTATTTTATTTTCTTCAAAAGCTGTCCATAACCCCTGGTTTATCAAACTATAACGTTTTTTGCTTTCCTCAGTCAGCGGAATATCGTGGTTAGCAAAAAGAAGCTGTAAAGCCTGCTCTTCGGCTGCGTTAAAATCTAAAAGCGTATTATCAATGTCAAATAGCAGTGTTCGGTATGTTTTCATTCTTCTCTCTCCCCTTCAACTAATCTATTACTTTTTCTACTCGTATATATTGTCGTTTGCTAGACAGCTCAGTTTTTCCTTATCTTTGAGAATAATGGAGCCTTTCTTTTTTTCAATAACTCCTTGTGCTACAAATTTCTGAAGAACACGATTTAAATGCCGGTAAGTCGTTCCGATTAAATTAGCTATATCTTTTAAGCTTTCTGTTTTTTGGTTCATAACCAAATGCGATTCTTCACAAAAAATAGAGAGCAAATAACTAGCCAGCCGCACTTCAACTGGGTACATTAAATTAAAGCTTAGCGAGTTCGATTTTGCGCAAAACTTTTTTGTGAGCATTTCCAGTAAAAACGTCAGCAGCTGTGGATCATTGCTCGCATGCTGTTTTAATCGTTTGTATGGTATACCGATAACAACTAAAGGTGAAACGGCTTCAACCGTATTCATAATATCAACATCTTGTACATACTCAATATCGCCTATTACTTCAAGGGGCTGTTTAAAGGAAAGAACAAGCGTCTTGCCTTCGGGCGATATGGTATAAACTTTAACCTTGCCTTTCATCAATATGTACAAACAGTGAGACGCATCTCCTTGAGAACAAAGACGCTCTCCTGCCTCGACATCATACAGTGACAAATGCGGTATTAACTCTTTCTTGAAAACCGACTCTAATTTATAAGTATTTATATACTCCATCAGCTGTTTCTCACTCGTAATTTCCCTCATGTTTTCCTCTCCATCATAACGGTTTCTTTTTATTAAACAATAACACTTCCTAAAATAAAAAGGACATATGTCTCAAATAAAATTTTAATTTTCACGTTATGTTCATAGCTCACTTTCAAGAGAAATATATACACAAAAAAGACTCTAGCCCGTGGCTTAGAGTCTTTTTGTTAAGCGCTCTTGTTCTTTCTGGCGTATCCAACGTAAATAAAGACGCCAATCAGCATCCAGCCGATTGAATACATCCACGTTTTTATTGATAAGTTGAACATAAGAAAGATACAGCAAAGAATAGAAAGAATTGGAATAAATGGCACAAAAGGTACTTTGAAACCGCGCTTTAGGTTAGGCTGAGTTTTTCGAAGAGCCAAAATCGAAAATGAAACGGCAGCAAACGTGACAATCGCTAGCATATTCGCTAAATCTGCCAGCTGTTTTAAATCAACAAAACCAGCTACAACAGCGCCTAACGCGCCCACAAGCCATGTGGATATAACAGGTTCGCTGTTTTTTCGGTTTACTTTCGCAAAAAGAGACGGCAGTAATCCATCATGGCTCATTGACATCAGTATGCGAGGCACCACAAACAAATAAGCAAATACGACGGCCATAATACCAATAACCGCTCCTATAGATACAATGAGCGCTGCCCATTCTTGTCCTACACTATTGAGCGCATATGACAACGCATCGCCTACGTTTAGCTCTTTATAAGAAACCATTCCTGTTAATACTAATGCAATTACTACGTAAATGACTGCACAAACACTTAGTGCAATCAAAATGCCTAGCGGCAAGTTTCTTTGCGGATTTTTCACTTCTTCTGCCGAAGTAGAAATGGCATCAAATCCGTTATAAGCAAAAAAGACGGAAGCTGCGCCTGCAAAGATTCCTTTCACACCAAAAGGGGTAAATGGGTGCCAGTTATTTGTATGAATAAAAAAGACGCCGACGGCTACAAATAAAAGAACAATACCTATCTTGATTAAAACCATTAAGTTATTTATTTTTTTACTTTCTTTTACCCCTCTTGTTAATAAAAACGACATGCACAGTACAATAAATACTGCCGGAAGATTAATAATACCTCCATCGCTCGGTATAGCCGTGAACGATTCAGGAAGTCTAATACCAAATTCAGTAAGCACATTATTCACATAAGATGACCATCCGCCCGCTACAGAAGCTAAAGATACCGTGTAACAGCCCACAATAGACCATCCTATCAAATGCGCTACAAATTTTCCTAATGAAACATATATGTATGTATATGCGCCTCCTGAACTTGGAACAGCTGAACCAAATTCTGCATAACACAGCGCAACAAGAATACAGGCTACTGCAGAAATAACAAAGGAAATGGAGACCGACGGCCCTGCATCCCTGGCGGCAACTAGCCCTGCTATAACCAGAACTCCTGTCCCAATAGTTGCTCCTACTCCCATCAAAATCACATCAAATAACCCTAGTGTCTTAGTTGATTCTTTTGCTGCATTTTCCTCTAACAGCTTGTTAACATCTTTTTTTGCAAACAGATTACTCATGATGACTAACCTCTCTTCATCTCATTACGAATGACTACTTTTTAGTGGTAGATCTTTCTATATATGCAACAGTGAATTATTTTACTACATTTAATTTTCTGTGTAAAATAATTTAGTTTTTTAACTTTTTAATGATTAAAATAAATTCGCTAGTGATGTTTTTTATAATCCCACTATGATGTACCCGAACAGACTAAAAACATGTGTTAACAACTTTCTCAAAATTGGCTTCATTCACGATTGCTTTTGTACTATACTAAAGAAAAAATTTATAGGAGCGACGTAAAAGATGAACTTATTTTATTTTCTAAAGGGGTTAGTGATCGGTTTTTCCGTTGCTGCTCCCGTCGGTCCCATTGGTATTTTATGTATCAATCGCACGTTATCTAAAGGGCGATTATACGGATTTGTATCCGGGCTGGGAGCAGCTACAGCAGATGCTCTTTATGGATGCATCGCTGCGTTTGGCCTAACGTTCATTACAACCTTTTTACTAACCCAAAAGATTTGGCTTCAGCTGATTGGGGGATTATTTTTATGTTATTTAGGTGTACAAACTTTTCGTTCTCAACCTGCAGAGCACGCTGCTGCTGCTAAAGGAGAAGGTTTGCTTCGTTCTTATACATCCGTTCTTTTTTTAACGGTTACGAATCCAATGACGATCTTATTTTTTATTGGCGTGTTTTCTGGTGTAGGCATTAGTAAATCAGCATTTGATGTTGCTTCTGCTTTGACAATGGTTGCAGGCGTATTTTTAGGATCGGCCTGCTGGTGGCTTTCGCTCAGTTTTGCTATTAGTCTTGCCCGGTCGAAGTTTACGAATAACAGCTTGATCTGGGTAAATCGTATTTCGGGAGCCGTTGTACTGACTTTCGGGATATTTGCGTTATACAAGTTGCTATAAAAAGTCATTTTTCTCCTTTTACGGGGACGAATGACTTTTTAAATAGAAAAGAATAATCTTAAAAAATACCCTAAACGCTGTGTTTTCTGTATAATAGATAAATAGAAAAACAGAAAAAGTATAAAATATGCTTGAAAACTACATACTCAATCATTAGTCTTCAAACATAATAAGGGGAAATAACGCATGACCATTCTTCTAGTAGATGACAATCAAGTCAATCTATTTGTGATTGAAAAAATTTTAAAAGGCGCTGGCTACGATAACTGTGTGTCTCTTACGTCTGCCCATGCCCTTTTTGACTATCTTAACCTGGACGATGAGAACTCAAAAACGAATTCGGTCGATTTGATTTTACTTGATATTATGATGCCCGAAATTGATGGAATCGAAGCCTGCAGGCGAATTCAACAGGTAGAACGCTTAAAACATATTCCAATTATCTTTGTCACAGCCCTAGAAGACAGCAGCAAATTAGTAGAAGCTCTAGACGCCGGTGGAACAGATTACGTCACAAAGCCGATTAATAAAGTGGAACTGCTGGCTCGTATGCGGGTAGCCTTACGCCTTAAAGCAGAAATTGACTGGCACACGGAACATGAAAAGAAAATTCAAACTGAGTTAGATTTAGCTACGCACGTACAGCAAAACTTACTTAGTCCTCCTTTACGAGAGAAAGATATTCAAATGGAAGTTTCATATTATCCTTCTTTTAAATTAGCAGGTGATATGTACTATTGGCACAAAATTGACGAGCACCGGTACGGAGTTATTCTTTTTGATATGATGGGGCACGGCATCTCTGCCTCGCTTGTTTGTATGTTTATTTCGTCTGTGCTCAGAGAAGCTATCAAGTCCCTCATAGACCCTGAGCAGGTTATTACAGAGTTGAATCGCTACATGGAATTATTGCACAGCGAAAAAGATGAGATCCCTTACTATTTCACTGCTATTTATTTAGTGATTGATACGGAAGCTAAGACAGTAGAATATGTGAATGCCGGGCACCCAGAAGGTTATATGTTAGTGGATGAACATACGCTCGTTCCTCTTCAACGAGGAAGCTGCCCTGTAGGGTTTTTTGAAGAAATGGACGTTCAGAAATCTGTTGTCAGCTTTGAGAACGATGTGCAAATTTTGCTATTTACAGACGGAGCTCTTGAATCGATGGGCCCTTGCGAAAATGAATCTGCTCTTCGTCTTCAAAAACTTACTGAACAAAAATGGACAAATCCGCAGGCATTTATGAATGAAATTTTTTCAGAAGAACAAAAGTTAAATCAGCCTGATGACATGTGCGTGCTTATGATTCAAGCACAAGCGCAATAAAAAAAGACCTCACAAATGAGGTCTTTTTTTATTGCTTTTGATAGATGCGCTCGTTCCCTGCAAACTCGATATAAGAAGCTGCTCCTTCAGCAAAGCGAAGCGTTTCTTTATCGCCAAGCCCAAGAAATCCTTTTGCACACAGGCTTTCTGAAAATAAATTATACACTTGATTTTGCAGCTGAGCTGTAAAATAAATAAGGACGTTTCGGCAAATGATGACGTGAAATTCATTAAATGACTGATCCGTCACTAAATTATGCTGAGCAAAGATAATATTTTTTAACAGCGACGGATGAAAATATGCATAGTGATGATCCGTCTGATAATATTCCGAGAAGGCATTCTTTCCACCGGCTTGAATATAATTTTTTGTATATGACTTCATTTTACGTAAAGAAAAGGCACCTTGTTTTGCTTTTTCTAATACATCTTCGTTCATATCGGTTGCGTAAATGACCGTTTTATCCATTAACCCTTCTTCTTCTAAAAGAATCGCCATAGAAAATACCTCTTCGCCCGTTGCACAGCCAGCGTGCCAAATGCGAATTTCCGGATAATCCTTTAATACCGGAATCACTTTTGTGCGAAATGCTTTAAAAAAGCTTGGATCGCGAAACATCTCTGTTACATTTATCGAAAAATCATTTAAAAGCTGGTTCATAAATTCTTCTTCGTGAATCGCTTTTTCTAACAATCGAGACACGGTTGGAATACGTTCAATTTTCATTCGATTATAGACTCGGCGACAGATAGAAGATTTAGCGTACTGTCTGAAATCGAATCCTGTTAATCGATAAATAGCCGTCAGCAGTAAATCTATCTCTAAATCTGTTTTTTTATTCATAACTAAGTCTTCACTTAAATCTAGGTGCTTCATATCCATTTATGTTTCATACCCCGCTTAATTTACTAGCCATACACGCATAACGGAGAACAGCTGATTTAAATCTAAAGGTTTGCTGATATAATCTGATGCTCCAGCTTCCAAGCATTTTTCACGATCATTTTTCATCGCTTTAGCGGTTAGTGCAATAATAGGCAAATCAACAAGCTTTAGCTCTCCTCTAATTTTCTGCATCGCTTCATACCCGTCCATTTGCGGCATCATAATATCCATTAAAATGAGATCAAATGGTTCACTATTCTCCATCATTTCAAGACACTCTATTCCGTTATGAGCTGTCATAATGGTCATACCTTGTTTAGCTAGCGCAGTTTTTAAGGCAAAGATGTTGCGCTGGTCATCATCTACGATGAGCACTCGCTTATCCTGAAACACATTTTCATCATCTTGCAATGGAGGTTCAACTGGTTGTACAGGATGATCAATTTCAGTTATTTCTGCTTCAGGTTCAGCTTCTTCTACAGATACTGCTACTTCTTCATATGCAAAATTCACTTTCTCATAGTCAATAAGACCGTTAGAGAGACTAGGAAGGTAGAGGGTAAACGTACTTCCTTTTCCTACTTCACTGCTTAGGGAAATCCAGCCCCCCAATAATTTTGCAAACTCACTGCAAATAGATAAGCCAAGTCCCGTTCCTCCGTACTTGCGAACCGTAGCTCCATCCGCCTGCTGAAACGCTTCAAAGATAAGCTGATGCTTTTCTTTTGGTATACCAATCCCTGTATCAGCTACAGCTATTTCTAGCCAGCAATCCGTATCGACTGTACGCATAGCTGTTGTAAGACGATGGTCAGCTACTCGTTGAATGGATACTGTGACAGATCCCGATTCCGTAAATTTAAATGCATTTGATAAAAGATTTTTCACAATTTGCTGGAATCTCTTTTCATCTGTGTGAATGATGTCCGGTACATCTTGTGCTTTATTAATTTTCAATTGTACTTTTTTCTGTTCAGCAACGTGGCTGAAATTACGTTCAATTTGATCTGGAAGCTCACTCATATTCATCTCAGCAAGCAAGACATCTAGTTTTCCAGACTCTACTTTTGATAAATCCAAGATGTCGTTGATTAATGCCAACAAGTCTTTTCCTGAAGAATGAATAATACGAGCATATTCTTCTTCATCTTCAGATAGCGTTTTAGCCGCGTTTTCCTCAAGCATTTCAGACAGAATAAGAATGCTGTTAAGCGGTGTTCGAAGCTCGTGCGACATATTAGCAAGGAATTCAGATTTGTATTGAGAATTCAATTCCAGCTGATGCGCTTTTTCTTCTAAATCTTCTTTTGCAGCCTCTAATTCAACCGATTTTTCTTCTGCATCTTTTGTTCTTTCTTCTAGCTGTTCATTAATCATACGCAGCTCTTCAGACTGCATTTGCAGTTCTTCTGACTGTGTTTGAAGTTCTTCAGACTGAGCCTGGAGCTCTTCTGTCATCGCCTGAGATTCTTTTAATAGACGAGCAATTTCCATACGTCTGATTACACCATTGATAGTGAGACCAAACGTTTCAATCACTTGACTAATAAGTTCTTGCTCTAAAACTGTAAATTCGTGCAGCGATGCAAGCTCGATAACAGCAATTACTTCATTTTCAAACAAGACGGGTACAATAAAAATACTCTTAGGTTTTACGTCTCCTAATCCTGAAGTAATGAGCTGGTACGTGTCAGGTACATCGTTTATGACAAAGGTTCTTTTTTCTAAAGCAGCTTGTCCAATGAGCCCTTCGCCTATCAAAAAGCTCTCTCTTCCCGCGTCGCCTTTTCTATCTGCAAAAGCAGCTTGTTTGACGAATAGGTTTCCTTTATCATTTTCCTCTCGAACATAAAATGCTCCGAAAGAAGCTCCTGTCATTTCTGAAACCGTAAAGAGAAATTTTTCCGCAAGCTTGTCTACAGATGCTATGCCTTGGTACATCGTTACAGCATGAGCAATGTTCGTTTGAAGCCAGTTTCGCTCTTCAATATTTTCTAACAACGCGTTCGTGGCTAGCCCTAAATCTTTAATTTCATCATTAGATCTAACTTTAATTCTTCCTTTTAACTCGCCTTTTGAAGCCGTAATTCGTTTGATCGTTTGCGTAACTTCTTTAATCGTATTCACAATGGAATTGGACAAAACAATAGCGATAGCAAGTGAAATAAGCGTAACAAATAACAGCAAACCGTAAAGTCCAATTTTAATTTTTTTATTTTTCTCGTCTAACTCTGCTGCTCTTGTTTCAGTCGATTTTTTCTCTACATTTCTAAAAGAAGTAAACTGGCTGCGTATATCGTCCATATACTGGCGCCCAGGATCTTTCTCAAAAAATTGCTGAAGCTCTTTTGTATTATTTTCTTTTTTTAATGCAATGGTCGGTTCACCAGCAGCTTCAATCCAGTCTTGAATGCTCCCTTTAATCTTCTCCAGTTTCTCCTGCTGATTTGGATTATTATTTAGAAGCTGATACAGCGCATTATAATCTTTTTCCCAACTTGATGCTGCGCTGTTATAAGGTTCTAAGTAACTCGCTTCTCCTGTAATAATATAGCCTCTTTGTCCGGTTTCCATATCGAGCAGGTGTTTTTCAATTCGATTGGTCAGATCATGCACTTCAATATCATGATCAATGATAAAATTTCGCTCTTTTTGCAAAGATGAAATTTGACTGTTTAAAACAATAAATGCAATAAATAAACAGACAATAACAATTAAATATCCAATAATAATTTTGGATTTGATGCCAAACCTCATTTTCTTTTCCATAATGTTCCTACTTTCATTCTAGATATTCTTCTAGAAGCATTCGAAAAACATGTTTATTTTTGCCGCTGGACAATTTCACTTTCAGTACACACTCTCCACTCCATCTTCCTTTACTTGATAAGGCTTCTCTCTTTTTCCTATCAAGTCAACATTCCTATTATACACTCTATTTTTGTACAGAAGAATATTTATTGTGCAAGAGGTGAAGATTAATTCCCCAATTAGAAATTGACGTTTTAAAACTCCATATAAAGATAAGCCCATGCCTTTAAAGGCATAGGCTTATCTCGTAATATATTTGTACACAATAAGGTAATGAAAAGTAATTTATGCTTTGGGGAATCACATAAATTATGACAACATAGGTATAAATAAATACTTACATACGAAACGTAAAGCATTCATTATTTAAATTGTACTTGGACAGTAGAAAGCAATGCCACTTTTTTTAATTTACATATTTACTTGCTGCACTTTTTATCTCGAGCTCTTTAACATTGTTAAAAACTCTGAGAGGCTAGGGGCGTTTTTATTTAAAATAGTTTCAGCAAAATAAGATATTTTATAAAGAGTTTCTATGCTTTCAATCGGATATTTTCCAGCTGCTGTTTCAGCAGAAAGCATCACTGCATTCGTTCCGTCAAACACCGCTTGAAACACATCTGTCACTTCAGCTCTTGTGGGAATCGTGCTGTCTACCATTGATTGAAGCATTTGTGTCGCTGTGATTACGTATTTATCGTGCAACCGGCACTCGTGAATTAATATTTTTTGCAGTAAGGGAATCCATTCATATGGAAGCTCTACTCCTAAATCTCCTCGTGCAATCATAATTCCGTCGCCTTCTTCACATATTCTCTGAAAATTTTCTATAGCTTCCATCGTTTCTACTTTTGCAATTAGCTTTGGGGTATTTGGATGTTTTAAATGGATAAAATCTTTAATTTCTTTTAAATGCTCAGGGGTTCTTACGAATGAACAAGCAAGAAAATCTACTTTTTCTTTCACCAAGAATCTGATATCTTGTTTATCCTTTTCAGTAATGGCTGGTAAACGCACGCGAGTAGCTGGTAAATTTACTCCTTTATGTGAAGAAATAACGCCGCCTTTTTTTACTTTTGTGACAAGTTTATCTTCTTCTACTCTTTCAACAATTAGCTCTACTTGGCCGTCATTCATTAAGATTTTGCTTCCTTTTTGAACATCCTGCACGATACCCTTGTAATCAACGCTGGCTCCCTTTTCATTTCCTGATACCTCCTCTGTATACAAAACAAAAGAGGTTCCTTCTTTTAACACCACTTCTTTTAGTTTCATCACTCCAAGCCTAATTTTAGGACCTTGCAAATCTCCTAGGATTTGAATAGAGGGATCTAAAAACCTTACTGTATCTATAATTTTCTTGTGGCTTTCATGCGACCCATGAGATAGGTTCAGCCGAGCTATTGTCATTCCTTTTTCTAACAGTTTCGCTAGTACATCTTCTTTATTACTAGCAGGCCCAATTGTACAGATTCGGTCGATTGCCATCGCCTTTCACCATCCTTTTAACATAGGATGCCCACTTCAATGAAAGAGATAAGCTTCATATAAAAATAGTTATATTCCCACAAAAAAGCCGTCTCTAAGTCAATAGCTTCACTTATGAGACAGCTCTTTTATTTTCGTTCTCTTCTTTATTTCACCCAGCTTCCAGCCACTTTTTTATTTTTAGAAATCCAGTTTTTTACGCCTTTTGTTTCGTCTTTTGCACTGTTAATTTCTGATTCCAACGATGCCAATTGATCAGCACTAATAGAAAAATCTTTCAGCCACTTTGCTGCTTCTGGATAATCTTCTTTAAATGCCTTTTTGCTAATCGACTGTATTTTTTCAGGTCCAGTTGGATTCATCGTATTTTTGGGATCTTTTAAGTATCTGAGATTATACTTTTCAAAAGCCCAGTGCGGGCGCCATAACGTAACAACAATGGGTTCTTCATTAGCAATGGCTTTATCTAATTCCGATAACATGGCGGCTGTGCTGCTTTCTACTAAACTCCAGTCTGTTAACCCATAGCTTGGCATCGCATGATCTTTAGTAAGACCGTTTATTCCAGATCCCGGTTCAATACTAATAATCTTTTCGTTAAACTCATCTTTCTTATTTTTCAAATCAGCTATTGACTGCGCGTCTACGTAGTCGGGAACGGCCAATCCGCTATCTGCTTGATCATACCAAGTGCCGAGAACGTCAACTTGTTTTCCAAATCTTTCCATATAAGAACTATGGGTGGTCGGCATCCATACATCCAAAAATAAATCAATGTTTCCTTGAGCAACTCCTGAGAAAAGCGGAGCTACGTCGCTTTGAACTGCTTTAACTTTATAGCCTTTTTCCTCTAATAATTCCTTCCATAAAAACGTAACAGCTACGGCTTCGTCCCATGGTATGTATCCAATTGTAATTTCTTTTTTAGTCGTCGTGCTGCTTGCCGTATTGCTATTGCCGCATGCGGAGACAAGCAGCATAATGACGATTGTTAGCATAATAAAAGAAACTTTTTTTGATTGTTTCATATACTCCCACCTTTATTCATTTTATTTACTTGATTGAATACCTTTTCTTTTTTGAGTAGAAAGGTGCGTCAGACGATCTAAAATAACGGCAATAATGACAACAGCAATCCCACCGATAAATCCTAAGCCTACATCCAACATACTGATGCTTCTTAACACCTCAGCACCCAAGCCTCCTGCACCGACCATTGAAGAAATAACAACCATCGAAAGAGATAGCATAATAACTTGGTTTATACCCGACATAATCATAGGCAAAGCGAGCGGCAGCTGGACTTTAATTAATTTTTGCCATTCCGTCGCTCCAAAAGCTTCTGCCGCTTCTAAAGTAGTTTGGGGAACTTGCTGAAGTCCAAGCAGTGTCAGACGAACGGCAGGCGGCATTGCGAAAATAAAAGTAGCAATAAGAGCTGTAACATTCCCTAATCCAAATAAAAGTACGGACGGAATTAAGTAAACAAAAGCAGGCATTGTTTGCATAATATCAAGAATGGGCTTTATCACTGCTCCAACTTTGTTAAAGCGGTGTGATAATATGCCTAAAGGAACGCCAAATAGAAGTGAGATAATAGTAGAAGCTAAAACGAGAGATAAGGTCAGCATCGATGCTTCCCATAAATTTAAGCTAATAATAAGAAGTAAACCAAAACCCGTAAATACAGCTATCTTCCAATCTGTTAACCATAGCGCTAATAGAACAAAAACAACGACCGTTACTAGCGGAGGAGAAGCGGTCAATACCCATTCGAGACTGCTTATTAAGCTCGTCATTATCTGGTTGATTCCAGTAAATACACCTGAAAAACTATCAATCATGTAATCAACAAATGAGTTTGCCCATTTATCTAAAGGAATACGAGGAATCGTCGCGGAATTTACCATCATATTTATCGGACCTCCATTTGATATGACTTAACTTCTTGTTGCTCGGTCACTGCAGTGCGTTCAGTGAGATTTGCAATAAGAGTGCTTGGGGAAATCATACCTTGTAGGCGATGATGATTATCAACAATAACTACAGGCGAATGACTGTCTGTAAATAGAGGAATCATTTCTTGTAAAGACATATCAGGATTAACACAATGCGGCTGTGTCATTTCTTTTCCTTTTAAATCATGCTTATGAGCTTCTATCAGCTCCATCACTGTATAAATGCTCATTAAGCCCAATAAGCGGTCAGCACTATCAAGAACAAAAATAGTAGATAAATGATTGGTTCTCATTCTTCTTAATACAACTTGCGGTGATTCATACTCATAGGCTGCCGTTTCTACCGGAACCACCGCGTCTTTAGCAAGGCGAATTTTGCCGTAATTAACGTCTTGAACAAGCAGCTTTACATAATCAGTTGCCGGTTGACTTAAAATATCTTCAGCGGTTCCAAGTTGTACAATTTCCCCGTCTTTCATCACGGCAGCCCGGTGGCCTAAAGTTAATGCTTCATCCAAATCATGCGTCACAAAAATAACTGTTTTTTGTACTTCTCCCTGAATATCAAGAAATAGCTTTTGCATATCTCTTCGAATAAGAGGATCTAAAGCTGAAAAAGGCTCATCCATCAACAAAATCTCCTGTTCAGAAGCAAGAGCTCTTGCTAATCCAACCCGCTGCTGCATACCTCCTGATAATTCATAAACTCTTTTATAAGCTTGTCCATTTAAGCCCACCATTTCAAGCGCCTTTTTACCTCGCTTTTCCCTTTCGTTTGCCGATACGCCTTGTATCTCTAGACCGAACGTAATATTGTCAATCACGGTGCGGTTTGGAAGGAGGCCCACATTTTGAAAGACCATCCCAATTTTATTTCTCCGGACTTCCTGAAGCTGCCTTTTTGGCATATGAGAAATATCTGTATTTTCTAGATATACCGTCCCTTCTGTTGGTTCTACAAGCCCGTTCAAGCATCGAAGTAAAGTAGATTTACCGCTTCCTGATAATCCAATTAACACAAAGGTTTCTCCCTTTTTCACTTCGAAATAAGCATTGTAAATAGCAACGGTTGTCTTAGTAGCTTGTTCGACTTCATATTTACTTTGTCCAGCTTCTCGTAGCTTAAGAGCCTGTTCTTTTTGGTGACCAAATACTTTTGAAACATCGGTAACGCGGATAATGGGTTCTGTTAGTTTAGAGCTTGTACTCAATTTATTTCCCCCTTATTTTAAATTAGATTGTTAGAAGTGGTCTGACACCTCGAGGTAACGTGTCAGGCCACTTCTACTTACTATTCGACCTTCATACCGATTGCTTCCAATACATAATTGTAAAAATGAGAAACGTGCTGTTCGATAGGTACTAAAATACCTCCTTCTTTATAAGATTTTGAACTCATATTTTCTTGACACCACTCACACGCTTCAAAGTCTTGTAAATTAACGCGGTGAAATAATTCCACGGCATCTTTTGGGTCAAAATCAGGCTTAGCCATTTCTTCCGGGTCGAATAACCATTCACAAATCACTTTAGACTTTTCCGCACTAATTGGAATAATACGATGAATAATAACGTGATCCGGTGTTAAATTGATAAATACAAGCGGCAGAACGGTAATGCCAAAATACGTGCGGTCATCTTCAGGAAGCAATCCTTTTAACATAGGACGGCTTCCTTTCCCGCTGATTGAAAAAGCTTCTAATTCATCCCCAAACTTAGCTCCGCCTCCCACGGAACTTTGAGTACCGACTCCCGAACGAAATTCAGGCAGCGTTGCCGTAAGTTCAGGGTGAATAGAGGAACAGTGATAACACTCTTGAAAGTTTTCTACAATAAGCTTCCAGTTTGCCTCGACTTCATATTCTTCACGATGAGCGGATTTTAAGTTTTGAATTTCATATCTAGCAAACGTATAAAGTTCTCCAAAACGATCAAAAATTTGTGTGTCTAGCTGATATTCAACAGACATAGGATTGTCTGATAAATTAACCCAAACCATGCCGTGCCACACTTCAATGTGAACGGATGTTAGTCCGTAATTTTCGTTATGCACGAGTTCTTCTCGACAGTGGCTTGTGTTAGGAACACCTACTAAATCACCATCTAAGCTATAGCTCCATGAATGATATGGACAGCGAATGACACCTGCTTTATCGGATGCTTGGCTGCACAGCTTAGCTCCTCGATGCCGACATACGTTCAAGAATCCACGCAGCACGTGATCTTTTCCTCTAGTAATTAAAATATTTTCGCCTTCAACTCTCGTCGTAATATATTGTCCTGGTTCTGCTATTTCGTATTCAAATGCAACTAAACTCCATGATTTAGAAAATATATGATCTTTTTCTAACTTAAAAATGTCGGAAGATGTATACAGCTCTCCTTTCAACGTGGGCTCAAGTCTCCCATTATCATTCACTAAACCATGTTCCATAACCATCTACTATTCCTCCTTCGCTTCTTTAGAAACATTTAAATAGAACCATTCGCAAGAGCTGACGACGATTTATACTATTTTATTCGCCGCAAATCGCTGCGGAGTAAACAAATCAATTGGGTGATTGGTTTTTCCCTCTATCACTAAATCTGCTAAAATCTCTCCTACTACGCTTGCAAACTTAAACCCATGTCCAGAAAATCCCGCTGCAATCGCTACTTGAGGATATTCAGGATGCAGTGAAATGACAAAATGTTCATCTGGTGTATTGGTATACATGCACGTTTTCCCTTGTAAAAATCGACCGTTAAGCTGCGGAAGACCTTGAGCTAGATAGTGCCGCATCATGTTCACTTCGTCTTCATATATATTTCGATCAATCGTTTCCGGCGTACACGCTGTTCCTTTTCGGAAAAACGCCACTTTTGCTCCTTCAGCCTTTAATCCAAAAGAAGGGAAACCATACAACTGCACATAATCATCTGCTTCCCAAATATAAATCGGCTGTTTTCCCACTGAAAAAACATCTATTCCTTGTGTTGGTTCAAAAAACATTTGCACATGACGCTCTACTTGTAAGCTAACGCCTAAATCTCGTAATAAATCGGGTGCCCAAGCGCCTGCAGAAATAATGATTTTTCCAGCTTCATATATTCCATTAGCTGTTACAACGCGCACACCTTCACCAGAAGGATGAGCTTCCCACGACACCACTTCCTCAAAAAAGTGAAGCTCAGCTCCGTACTTTTCTGCTTGAAGAAGGTGAGTATATACGCTCGCTTCCGGCCTAACAAATCCAGCTTTTTCTTCGTACAGGGCGATTGTAGCAGGTGAAGGTGTAAACGCCGGAAACCGTTTGTAAATATCCTTTGCTTCTAGAATCTCATACGCAAGATTCCACTGTTTAGAGCTTTCAATGCTTCCAGAGACCGTCAAGCTATCAGTAGGTCCCATCATAAGTCCACCGGTAACCGTCAGAATTTCTTGACCGCTTTCTCTTTCAATTTCCTCCCACAATTCGTAGGCGCGAAGCAATAATGGAACATAAGCAGGGTCTTCAAAATACGACTGTCGAATGATTCTAGAGCCGCCGTGGCTCGATCCCAGGTCATGGGCGGGACCGTATTGTTCTAACCCCAATACCCGCTGACCTTTTTTGGCGAGCTGATAAGCAGCCGTACTCCCCATAGCTCCTAATCCGATAATAATGACATCATAATATGTTGACATCTGCATTCCTCCTACCTTTCGATTGATCAATTAAACTACCGCTGGGGAGTGTGTCATCATTGTTGCTTTATAACGCTGACCAAAGTATTCAACTTCTAAAACCATTTCTTCATTTACAGCTTGAGATAATAAGGTGTGTACAATTCCTTTGCCTAAGCTGTATGAATAGCCAGCACTTGTCACAAATCCGAGGGCCGTTTCTCCATAAAAGAC
This sequence comes from Priestia megaterium, assembly GCF_023824195.1. Lineage (NCBI taxonomy): Bacteria > Bacillati > Bacillota > Bacilli > Caryophanales > Bacillaceae > Priestia > Priestia megaterium. The sequence continues at coordinate 1,510,251 of NZ_CP085442.1, read as the reverse complement.
CGGTTCATATCCCATTACTATCGCTGAAGGATCATCTAATATGAGCGTCGCTAATACTGTTTCAGAATCTTTTCGCTGACGATCAAGTAATGCTTCTTTTCCAATAAAAACTGGTTTTGTTAAATCAACCATTTCATGAAGGTTGACTTCATATGGATGATGTTCGCTCCAAAAGTCTTTCCCGCTTTTTAACGAAAAAAATTCAATTCGAAGGTTTTCAAGAGCTCGGTCTCCCCCAGCAATCAGCTGATAAGGCTGTCCTTGTTCAATTAATAAATCCCATAAATTCAGGCCTTGATCAGAAGTAGTAATCAATTCCCATCTCTCCATTCCCCCGTAGGAATCACGCAGAGCAAGAACTGAACTATTTTCAATAAACAGGGTTTTCGCTTGCCCTTGAATCCAATCGCCACGAAGGTCTGAACGCTGAATCACGGACTCCATTACTTCTGTAGCTTTAGGGCCGATTAATGCTACACTGCATGTCCCTGACGTTACATCTTGAAAAACAACTTGACCGTTTTGAGGCACGTGTTTTTGAATCCAGCTTGCTTCTACAGCTCCTGTACAAACAATCAAAAAAGTTGATATACTTTTGCGAATAACCATTATTTGATCTTTTATGCCGCCTAGCTCATGCAACATACATGTACGTATGCTTTGACCTACTGCAATGTCTATATTTCCTGTCGTTAGTTTCTGTAAAAACTGGAGAGCTCCTTTCCCTTTAATTTCCAACCTTTTCTTTGCTGCCGTTGTATCGTAAATCGCTGCGTACTGACGAGTATGCAACTGTTCAGCCTCGATAATCGGTGACCAATATTCAGCGGACCACCCATTTCTTATTAACATCATCTTTTCATATATGGATATAAGCGAATAGTTAGCTTCATACCACTGCGGCTGCTCCCACCCTGCTTTTTCGTTAAAATACGCTTTTAGTTCTTGCTGACGCATATAAAATGGACTTACGCGCATGTTTCGCGATACTTTTCGCTGCATAAATGGATGATGAATGCTATAAACTTCTTCATACTCTTCAATAGACCGCTGTTTGTAATAAACTGGGCTGCATGCATACGTATCGAAACGATTAATATCGCATAGCTCTAAATCCACAGTCGGTGCACCATTCATCATCCATTCAGCCATTTGCTTCGCGACACCTGCAGAGTGCGTTACCCATATGGCTTCGGCTACCCAAAATCCCCCTACTGCTTGTGCTTCGCCAAGCAGCGGCATGCCATCGGGCGTGAAGGAAAAAATACCATTCATTCCTTTTTTTATTCCCGCTTGTTTTAATGCCGGAATTAATTCCATTGCATCTTCCCATGGTTTTTCAAAATCTTTTGGCGTAAAAGGTTTAACAGAAGGCATTTCTTTTGTTTCTCCGTATTTGGTGATGTCACTGAGTTCGACCGGAAACGGGTCATGCTGATATGATCCAATCCCAAGCCCTTTGTCTACCTGACGAAAATAAATTGCATTATCCTGATCTCGAATAAGAGGAGTCGCAGCTTCTTCCGTTTCTCCATTCAATTCAAGTAAATCATTTGTAAACACATATTGATGAGCCATTGGTTGAAGAGGGATTGTTACACCGACCATTTCTCCGATGCGTGGCCCCCAAAATCCGGCACAGCAGACGATTACATCTGCTTCAAACTTTCCAGCACTCGTGTACACTGCTTTTACTTGACCATTTGCCACTTCAATATTCGTCACTTCTGTATGACCGTAAAATTCTACGCCGCATTCCTTAGAAAAGCGAGTCATTTTATCAACAGCATGCAAAGGTTTGGCAATACCGTCTGACGGAACATAGAGACCTCCGCAAATACGCTCAGGACAAATCAGCGAATTTTTTTCCGCGCATTCCTGCGGTGAAAGAAGAAAAGCTTCGATTCCCCATGAGCTGGCAACACCAGCCTTTCTCTTTAGATCTTCTAATCGCTCGGGTGTACGGGCAACTTCTAAACTGCCGACTGGGTAAAAAGAGCGCTGTTCATCTATACTCAACTCTTTAAAGGTCTCGACTGTTTGAGAAGCTAGTGTTGTCAGGATTTTTGAAAAGCTAAGCTGAAATACAAGCCCCGGAGCGTGAGAAGTAGATCCTCCCGTTTCAAACAAAGGGCCTTGCTCAATCACTGTTATGTTTCTTTGCCCCATTTTACTTAAATAGTAGGCAATGCTGCACCCGACAATTCCAGCTCCTATCACTACTATCCTCTTATGTTCCATCACTTCATATCTCCCTCCTTTTTTCATTTAAAGATGTTAAATATTGTCGATAGTTAATTATATTTTTAATATTAAGAATTTTTAAAGTATTTTGTTAAAAAGTGTGACATAGATTTTTTTTGCACTTTCTTCCGCTAATGTTCGGATAACGCTTTCTTAACTTTAAAATCTCAGAAAAACCGCCGTTTTTTTCTTTCGAATAACGAATTTTAAAGAAACTATCTATCTGTCAAAATGACTCTTATCAATGAATGGTTATACTAAAAATGCCGGAAAGAAGATAGCTAAAATAACTTAGCTATCTTCTTTTTAAACCATTTACCGATTAATTGATTTTGAACGCTTAAATACTTTTGCTTATTTTTAGACCAAAGTTGCTTGTTTGACTACTTTTTTCATTTCTTCTGCAACGTTTCTTTTGTCTTTTTCACTTGTAATCCCCCCGCCTACAATCACAAGATCAGGCTTTGACTGCACAACTTCTGGAAGTGTATTCAGTTTAATGCCTCCTGCCACCGCTGTTTTTGCATTTTTCACAACTCGTTTAATCGTTTGCAGCTGCTCGAACGGGGTTTCTCCTTCGGCTTGAAGATCATATCCCGTGTGTACACAAATATAGTCTACACCGAGTGCATCGACTTCTTTTGCACGTTGTTCAAGGTTTTTTATATTAATCATATCAACAAGAATTTGTGTTCCTTGTTTTTTGGCCTCTTCTACAGCGCCTTTTATAGTCGAATCATCAGTAGCGCCAAGAATGGTAATAATACTAGCACCCGCTTCAGAAGCTTTCATTACTTCATAAGCACCTGCATCCATAATTTTCAAATCAGCTAATACCTTTAAAGACGGAAAGGCTTCCTTGATTTCTTTGACTGCTTTTAGCCCTTCGTTAATCACAACTGGAGTACCAATTTCTACAATATCGATATACTCTTGAACCTCCTGCACTACTTCTTTTGCCTCTGAAATATTTACAAGATCCAATGCTAATTGAAGTTCCATACCTACTTCACTCCTTCATTAAATGGGGTTGTCTAGCATGAATTCATTGTAAAACCGTTACTTTCAAAAAAGAAGTAGGCACTTTTAAAACATATAGTCACTAAAAATATACTATGGACGCTTCGATGCAGCGTATCATTTGTGTTTATTTTAGAAAATTCTGAATAATTAGGTTAGTTTTATCTTTTCAACAAAAGATTTTAACCCATATGGCTGGAATTATTCATTTCAGGCTCTATAACGGTTTGCATATAATTTTTTCCCCACTCATCCATGCTCTCAAGAATGGGCATCAAGCTTCTTCCGTGTTCAGTCAAGGAATACTCAACTTTTGGAGGTACAACCGGATAGACTTTTCGGTGAACGATTTGATCTTCTTCTAATTCTCGCAGCTGACTTACTAACATTCGCTGAGTAATTCCCGGCATCATGGACTTTAACTCACCAAACCGTTTCGTCCCTTCTTTTCCTAAGTGCCACATAATCAACATTTTCCACTTGCCTCCAATAATCGTTAACGTTAATTCCTTTTCACAGTTAAACGTTTTGTTAAAAAGTCTGCTCAATCCTTTTTCCTCCCTTTTTATGCGTAATAGTATAGTTTTAGACACTATATGAAAATAAAGTGTCTACTTATAAAGGAAAATTGTACCTGCTATACTGTAATCTGTAAAGATGGTAAAAGACTATATTCACTGCAATAGACCGTTAAAATAAAGGAGGAGATCAATTGGGCAGTGTAGCTCGTTCACGTAATAATTGTCTTAAGTCTCATTCACCACAAGCGTTAGAAGTGGATTCTATGACCTTTATCTTATTTGGAGCAACAGGAGATTTGGCTAAAAGAAAAATTTTTCCTGCGTTATATAATTTATTTTTAGATAAAAAGCTGCCTTCTTCCTTTTCTATTGTTTGTACTGGTAGAAGCAACTGGTCTGATGATGCCTTTCAAATCTATGTAGAAGAATCAGTAAAGACTTTTTCAAGGCGCTTTAGACAAGGTGAATCCAAGATAAAAGAATTTCTTCAGACAGTTCGCTATCATAAAATGGATGTCAACAATAGTGATGGATATGACCAGTTGCTTCATGCCATTCAAGAAGGCGAAGCAGAATTAAATATTCCTGAAAATCGTCTTTTCTATTTATCAGTGGCTCCTGAATTTGTAGATGTTATTGCTTCAAATATAAATAGCGGCGGATTAGGATCTACAAAAGGCTGGAAACGTCTTATTATCGAAAAGCCTTTCGGACACGATTTACAATCTGCTCAAGTGTTAAATCAAAAGCTTACTGAAACGTTCAATGAAGAAGAGATTTACCGTATCGACCACTATCTAGGAAAACCGATGATTCAAAATTTGGAGGCTTTAGCATCTGCAAACCCTATTTTACAAGCACTATGGAATCATCACTACGTTGCAAATGTTCAAATTACAGCTAGTGAAACAGTTGGTGTAGAAGAAAGAGCGCATTACTATGATCAGTCCGGTGCAATTAGGGATATGTTCCAAAACCATATGCTTCAAATGCTTATGATGACTGCCATGCAGCTACCAAAGACGCTTAACATCGCAAAAACTCGCCAACAAAAGATAAAAATTATGAAAAGCCTTCGCTCTCTACAAAAAGAGTTTATTCATTCGAACGTCATAAGAGGTCAATATGAAGCGGGAAAAATCCAAGATCGTTCCGTTATAGGATATAAAGAAGAGCCCGGCATCAATGCTGCTTCCGTTAATGACACATTTATAGCAGTCCGGGTATGGATTGATCATGAGCTTTGGAAAGGAGTGCCCTTCTATCTTCGCACAGGAAAAAGAATGAGTAAAAAATGCACGCGTATCGTCATTGAATTTAAACATCCTTTAAAGGATGTTTATACAGATGAAGAAGTCATTCCTAACCTTTTAGTTGTCGAAATTAGCCCAAATGAAGGTATCTCGCTACAATTAAACAGCAAAAATCCTTTGAATGATAATAAAATCGAGCCTATTTTTATCAATTTCTCAACAAATCAAAAAGAAGTACCCGAAGCTTATGAACTGCTGTTATTTGATGCTTTACAGGGAGACTCCACATTTTTTGCTCATTGGGAAGAAGTTGAATTATCTTGGAAATGGGTGCAACCTATTTTAGAAGTTTTTAATGATGAACGCTTTCCTCTTCATTTTTATCCTGCGGGTACGATGGGACCAGCAGCTTCAAATCAATTGTTAAAAGAAGACGGATTTAAGTGGTGGTGATTACTTTTAATCTCGTTAAAAAGAGGCTGGGGTAAAAGCATTTTATTTGAAGAAAGATCCGAACGATGAAGCGAGATTCTTGATGGAAAATCCAACTCGTTCGGATTTTTTCATTGTGGTCGTAAACGTAGGCTTACTGTATGTAGTTGCTTCTAGTTGTTGATTGGAGGGCAAGACGAAGACTCCTGCGGGAAAAGCGGAACAGGTGAGACCCCGCAGGAGCGTATGCGACGAGGAGGCTCAGCGGCCGCCCGCGGAAAGCGAAGTCTTGCACGAAAATCAACTGCGGTGTCACAAGCGGTTCAGCTCATGTATACTAGTTGTTGGTCTTTAGATTGGATCCATTTAGTTATGTCTTAACCCCTTTTAAAATATTAAAAATTTATTATTAAAACCTAGTAATGTCACTCATTGATAAAAACTTAAGCCTTCGTATCTTCTTTATTTAATATCAGCCATTTGATTTTTCGATCTCGCTCTTTTCTTTCTTGTTCATCAACCAAATCATATTTCTTCAGCAAATGAAACATCTCGTTTAATGTTGTTTGCGAAGGATTTCGTACGAGAAACTCATGAAATAACGAGCGAACATCTTCTGGCAGCCATTGTGACTGCGAGTTAAACTTCTGTTTTACATCTTCTACCGAGTGGTCTAAATTACATTTACCCATACCTTTTCCTCCCCTTTTATGTAACTGTTTTGTACTGCACTTTTCATTTTTTAGTCTTCTTTGCGTTTAAACGTATTTGGCATAACAACTGCCACAACTTCTCCGGTCGCAACAATGATGTCACTCGCGTATACTTCTGTTTTAACTCTCCATTTCTTCGGGTGAATTTCTTCAACCGTTCCTATCGCTTTTAGTACTTCACCCTGTGGCGTTGGTTTTTTAAAATCTACGTGGAGAGAACCGGTAACAAACCGCGGCGGCTCTGCTGAGTCTCCTATTTCGTAGCCATTTTTACGGTATAGAGCAAGAGATGCAGAGCCTGTTCCATGGCAATCAATCAGTGATGCAAGAAGTCCGCCATAAACAAATCCTGGTATGGCTGTATGTTCAGCCTTAGGTGTATAAAGGGTAATTGTTTTTTCACCTAACCATCCTGTCCGAAAATGATAGCCGTCTTGATTTAATCGGCCGCAGCCGTAACACCATGCAAAATCATCCGGATATTCGTCTTGAATCGCTTTTACTACTTTTTCCATGGTTCACCACTCCTTTTTTCGGAATATTTTAACACATTTTCTCCTACAATCGTTAGAACTAAACGGACTATTTTCAAGCTTAAATAACTAAAAATTATAGAAGAAAAGCCTCACTTAAAAAATAAGTGAGGCCTTATAGTTAAAATTCTTCATAAGCAGCGGGGTCTTGATTATTAAGTCTTCCATCCTCGCGGTTCAATTCTGAAATCATATTCATTTCAGTTTCATCTAAAGAAAATGAAAAAATGGATATGTTTTCAAGCTGCCGCTTGCGAGATGACGATTTTGGAATTGAAATCGCCCCTAGCTGATAATGCCATCGCAAAATCACTTGTGAAACTGTCTTATTATGACGGTCGGCAATTTGTTTAATTGTTTCATTTTCTAAAACAGCACTTGCTCGCCCTAGTGGACTCCAAGATTCAATTTGAATGTTTTTCTCTTGATACCAATTTCGATATTGATGTTGATTAAAAAAAGGATGCAGTTCTATTTGATTGATACTTGGTAAAATGCCGGTCTCTTTTTCCAAGCGCTCAATATGCTCGGGAAGAAAATTACAAACACCAATTGAACGAATTAAGCCCCAGCGCTTCGCATCAATCAATGCTTGCCAAGCTTCTACATAATGATCTTGTTTAGGATTAGGCCAATGAATAAGATACAAATCGTAATAGTCTAAATTCGCGCGATATAAAGATTCTTGGATGGTAGGAATTGCTTTGTCATACGTATGGTATCGCCCTGGGAGTTTAGACGTAACGAATAATTCTTGTCTAGAAACCGATGTTCTTCGGAGAGCTTGCCCTACAGTGCCTTCATTTTCGTAATTATAAGCAGTATCAATTAGACGATACCCTACATCAATCGCACTCGTTATAGCGTTGACGCCTTCATTTCCGTTAAGCTTGTATGTACCAAAACCTATAGCAGGCAAGGTTACCCCGTCATTAAGGGTTATTTCAGGAATTACTTTACTCATTATTATCCACTCCTTTCGATCATGTCCTAAGGTTAGCATATATTATCCAATACTTGAATAAATTTGCACCACTCATTTTTACAAAGGAGTGATGCTTTCAAACAATCAAAAAAGTGATTACGGAGAAACCTCCGTTTTAAACTCGTTAACGTCGCACTTTTCTGTTTCTTTCTTGTTTTTAGTTAACGTAAAGAAAGCTACAAAACCCAAAAGCGCCGTACTAAATAAAATAGCAGCCATCGGAATCGCTGTGGTTTCGTTAATACCCACTAAAGGAGAAACAATTGATCCTAAAGTTAGTGGAAGCATGCCTAACACGGCACTCGCACTTCCTGCTCTATGTCCTTGATTTTTCATTGCCAATGTCACGGAGCCTGTGATCGTCATTCCTATAGAGATCATGTAAATAAAAATGGGAATAACAATCGTAGCAAGCGGCCCTTTAAGCATGGTCATGATAAGAAGTACGCTAGTAGCACTTACAGCCGTAATCACGGCAATGCGAAGCAGGCTTCTTTCATGAAGAATTCCGCTAAAGCGCCCAATAATAAAGCTTCCAGTCACAATGGCCAAGCCGTTAATGCCAAACAAAATGCTAAAAACTTGCGGAGAAACATGGTATATCCCTTGATAGACAAACGGAGTGCCTGATACATAAGCAAAGCTTCCTCCGTGGACCAGTCCGACAATTAAGGCATACCCAATAAAAGAACGGTCTTGTAATAAACTGCCCATTGTGCGAACGGAATGACCAATTGAACTTGGCGTTCTATTTTCAATTGGCAAAGTTTCTTTTAAACGCATTGAGATTGTTAAAACAATTAAAAGACCTATTAAACTTAAAAACAAGAAAATAGTATGCCAGCTTGCAAAAGGAAGAAGTAAAATAGCACCTCCGGCCATTGGTGCTATCATTGGTGCAAAGGCATTGATAACCATTAACAGAGCAAAAAACTTCGTAAGCTCTCTTCCACTAAAAACGTCTCTGACAATGGCGCGAGAAAGAACAACTCCTGCCGAAGCCGTAAACCCCTGCAAAAAGCGTGCGATGACTAAAGCCGTGATAGTAGGAGCCAGCGCACAGAGCAATGACGATAACATAAATAAAGAGATGGAAATGAGTAAAGGTCCTTTTCTTCCCTTCGCATCACTGATTGGACCAATCACGATTTGACCAACGGCAAGTCCTAGTAAACACGATGTTAAGCTAAGCTGTACAAGTGAAGCTCGCGCATCTAAATGATCAGCAATAGCAGGAAAACTTGGCAAATACATATCGATATTAAGCGGACCTAATATCGCAAGCGTGCTGAGAAGAAACGCCAATCCTAGACGTTTTTTTCCAGTTGGATTATGAAGCATAATAGCAGAGCACCTTCCTTACCTAAATATTGTATTTTCACAGATAACCTTTAGTCTATTGAAAGGCATCTCTTCTGTCTAGGACATTTGTCTAAAGATGTAGGTAAAGTTCCACTCGCAAAAAAGGATGTATGAGTGATGACATGCGGTTGATATTCAAAAAACAACGCTTGAAATATCCTTAAGATACTTCAAGCGTTGTTTGAGCGTTTGTTATATACTATCTAATGCCTGCTGTAAATCTTTCATAATATCTTCCCAAGCTTCCAGTCCAACTGATAAACGAAGGAGTTCGTTTGAGATTCCCATTTCTTTCCGAGCTTCTTCCGGCACAACTGCATGCGTCATAGAGGCAGGATGCTGAATAAGTGTTTCAGCATCTCCAAGACTTACTGCAATGGAAATGAGCTTAAGCTGATTGACCACTTTTACGGTTTCTTCATAACCTCCTTTCACTTCAAAGGAGAGAAGCCCCCCTCCTTTTTTCATTTGCTTTTGCATAAGAGAATAAGCAGTGCTCTTTTTATCACCTGGATAATAAACGGCTTTTACCTTGGGATGGAGACTTAATTGTTTTGCGATATGTTCAGCATTCTCACAGTGACGATCCATTCGAACGGCCAGCGTTTTTAAGCCTCGGAGTAACAGCCAAGCATCAAATGGTGAAAGAATGCCTCCGATATCTTTTTGCGTCGTTTTGCGCAGTACGGAAATAACCTCTTCGTTCCCTACTACAATCCCTGCGACAACATCTCCGTGTCCACCAATAAATTTAGTTGCGCTATGAATGACTAAGTCGCATCCAAGCTTCAGCGGCTGTTGCAAATAAGGAGTTGAAAAGGTATTGTCTACTACCACGGGAATTCCCTTTTGTTTGGCGATAGAAGTAACTAACTCTAAATCTACTAAAGTCATAGTCGGGTTAATCGGTGTTTCAATATAAATACATGCTGTATCTTCTCTGATAGCAGCAAGAATTTCTTCCTCATTTTCCAAGTTGGAGAAAGAATGATGGATTTGATATTTTTCCTCAAGCATTTCCAGCAGACCAAACGTACATCCATACACTCCTTTAGAACATAAAATATGATCGCCTGCTTTTGTAAGTCCAATCAATACAGCCGATACTGCGGCCATTCCTGATCCAAATGCCAAAGCGGCTTCTCCTTCTTCAAGCTGTGCCATACGCTCTTCTAAAATGGTGACCGTTGGATTAGATAACCGGGAATATACATAACCATTTTCTGCTCCGCTAAACCGGTTTGCACCTTGTTCTAGAGATGAAAATGTAAATGTAGACGTTTGATAAATAGGCGGAGCTAAACTATCAAAATGATGTTTTGATTCATACCCTGCGTGAATGGCTTTTGTTTCAAACTGATATTTCTCTTTTTCGTTCATACGGCTTCCCCCTTATGCAAACAAGCGCTGTGTCATTTTAAAAATGTAAGCGTTTTCTTTTATTATATTTCTCTTTTCTTTTTTCGTTCCCTGCCTCTCCATGTAGATAATTCCATCGTAGAGAAAGAAGCGACATGCACATTGCACCTCGCTTTACTTCATCATTTGTTTAATTAGTGCTGAATTACGCTTTTTAAATACTTCATTATGAGAAGAAACCATAGCCGCCTTAGCAGCTGAGGGCTGAACGAATTGTTTTGCTTTGTTTACGGCATTAGCAGCATCTTGAAAAGCACCGGTAATTAAATGGACTTTTCCTTCGTGCATGAGAATGTCTCCTGCTGCATACATGCCTTCTACAGACGTTTCGCTTGCTGCGTTACCTGCAACATAGCAGTCATCAATGGTTTTAATATGTAATTCACTGCTTTTTAACAGTTCGGTGTCTCTTTCATAACCGTGATTAATAATAACTTCGTCAATCGGCAAATAAGAAATTTCACCGGTTTGATGATTAGTCAGCTCAACTTTTTCAATAAATTCATGCGCCGCATCAGCCACTAATTTTGTAATAGATGTGTTAAGCAGACACCGAGCTGAACTGTTTATTAATTGTCTCACCTGTGCTTCATGACCGTTTAGTTCACTGTTTCGGTACGAAATATATACTTTTTTAGCAACGGACTCTAGCTCATTTGCCCAATCAATGGCTGAATTGCCTCCCCCGGAAACAATCACCGTTTTATTTTTAAAATGCTGCAGAGATTTAACCGTATAGTTTAAGTTTGATATTTCAAATCGTTCTGCCCCTTCAATTTTGAGCTTTTGCGGATTTAAAATACCTCCTCCGACAGCAAGGATAATGGTTTTAGAGTAATGGTGTTCACCTGAAGAACTCGTCAGCTGGAAAGTACCATCTTCTAAGCGGGAAATGGATTCAACTTTCTCATTTAAAACAACAGTTGGATCAAACGTCAGCCCTTGTTCAACAAGCTGTTCAATAAGCTTCGCACCAGAAATAGGAGTTTGTCCTCCTACATCCCAAATCATTTTTTCAGGATAAACGTGAAGTTTTCCGCCTAGCTTGGGCTGATATTCAATTAGCTTTGTTTTCATTTCTCTTAGTCCACTATAAAAGGCAGAGTAAAGGCCAGCAGGTCCCCCGCCTATAATTGTCACGTCAAACAGTTCGTTATGTGTCATGAACACCCACTCCTTGCAATTAATTGTTATTGATTATCATTCTCATTTGAATATACATCTTCTTCACCGTTTTGACAATAAAAATAACTATTGACATCCTGAAACGTTCGAATTATAGTATGTAAAGTAAACGATACTGATAATCATTATCAGGTGTTTGTTGTATTAAACGTAAACGGAGGGTCAGATATGGTTCGCCTATATACAGAGAAATTACATATTAGTTATGGTGAACGTCTAATAGTAAAGGATTTAAGCGTTAACATTCCAGACAAAAAGATTACCACCATTATTGGTTCAAATGGATGCGGCAAATCAACGCTTTTAAAAGCCATCACCCGCATTATTTCTCATCAATCCGGTTCCGTTATTTTAGATGGTGAAAATATTTCAATAGAACATACAAAAGCACTCGCTAAAAAAATGGCCATTCTCCCTCAAACCCCTGAAAGTGCTAAAGGCCTAACTGTGGGAGAACTCGTATCTTATGGACGATTTCCCTACCAAAAAGGGTTTGGGCGTCTGTCGAAACAAGACTATCAAACGATTGACTGGGCGCTTGAAGTAACCGGAACAAAAGATTATAAATTCCGGCTCGTTGACTCTCTTTCGGGCGGTCAGCGTCAGCGAGTGTGGATTGCAATGGCTTTAGCTCAAGAAACCGATATTATATTCCTCGATGAGCCTACTACCTACTTGGATATGGCTCATCAGTTAGAAGTGCTTGAGCTTCTTCAAAAGTTAAACAAAGAGCAGGAACGTACAATTGTAATGGTGCTTCATGATCTAAATCAAGCCGCTCGCTTTGCAGATTATATTATTGCTTTAAAAGATGGTGAAATTGTCAAAGCCGGAAAATGTGAAGAAGTCATTACGCATGACGTTCTAAAAAAAGTGTTTCATATCGACGCTGAAATCGGACGAGACCCGAGAACAAATAAACCAATGTGCATCACGTATAACTTATTAAGAGGAGATAACTAAATGAAAAAATTACTGCTTCCATTCATGCTCATATTCGTACTACTTATTAGTGCCTGCAGCAACGGTTCAACTGAAAGCAAAAACGATTCTAGTAAAGGAAACAGCGAATCCAAGACGATCACATATCAATCTGAAGACGGCCCTGTAAAAGTTCCGGCTAACCCGAAACGTGTTGTAGTGTTAGGCTCCTACGCAGGTAACGTCATGTCGTTAGGCGTCAATATTGTCGGAGTTGATTCATGGTCTAAAATGAATCCCCGCTTTGAAAAGAAATTAAAAGGCGTTGAAGAAGTATCAGATGAAAATTTAGAAAAGATCATTAAATTAAAGCCTGACCTAATTATTGGCTTATCTACTACAAAAAACGTTGATAAATTAAAAAAAATTGCTCCTACCGTCACGTATACATACGATAAAGTAGATTACCTTACTCAGCATGTAGAAATCGGAAAACTATTAAATAAAGAAAAAGAAGCACAAGCATGGGTAAACGATTTTAAAAACCGTGCGGCAAAAGCTGGTTCTGACATCAAAGCTAAAATTGGCGAAGATACCACGGTTTCAGTTATTGAGAACTTTGACAAGCAGTTGTATGTGTTTGGCGATAACTGGGGACGCGGAACGGAAATTCTTTATCAAGAAATGAAATTAAAAATGCCGGAGAAAGTAAAGAAAATGGCTTTGAAAGATGGATACTATGCGATTTCGCCAGAAGTTCTTCCTGAATATGCCGGAGATTATTTAATCTTCAGCAAAAACCAAGATGGAGATACATCATTTGAGAAAACAGATACGTACAAAAATATTCCTGCTGTAAAGAATGATCACGTATTTGAAGCAAATGCAAAAGAATTTTATTTTAATGATCCAATCACATTAGATTATCAACTAGATTTCTTTACTCAAAAATTTCTTGGCAAGTAATTCATTCAAGAGGAATTCTTTTTAGAATTCCTCTTGCTTTGTTTTACTAAATTTATTCTTACATGAAAAGATGGGTGTTTTATGAAAAAAGACAATCAGCGTTTCATTCCTTTTTTATATAAATTAATAGGTATGCTGCTCGTATTCATCATAATGTTTGTTTCTTCAATGGTTTTTGGGGCTGCTGATATAGCTATAAAAGATGTGTGGCTAGCACTTTCATCAAGCAGTGTAAACGAACAGATTTCGATCATCCGAGATATTCGTTTACCTCGTGAAATCGCCGCTGTTTTTGTTGGCGCTGCTTTATCAGTATCAGGGGCGATTATGCAAGGTATGACAAGAAATCCTCTTGCAGATCCAGGACTTTTAGGCTTAACTTCTGGCGCAAATGCAGCTTTAGCTGTAACAATTGCCTTTATCCCTTCTGTAAATTATTTAGGTATTACGATTGCTTGCTTTATCGGAGCTGCGGTTGGCGCAATTTTGGTGTTTGGAATTGCTGCTATAAAAAGAGGCGGTTTTTCTCCGCTTCGAATTGTACTAGCCGGGGCTGCCGTTTCAGCATTTCTTTATGCGATTGGAGAAGGCGTCGGTATTTATTTTAAAATTTCAAAAGATGTATCGATGTGGACTGCTGGCGGAATGGTAGGCACTTCATGGGAACAGCTTCAAATCATTGTTCCTTTTATTGTCGGAGGTATATTCATTGCCCTTCTGCTTTCTCGGCAGCTTACTATTTTAAGCTTAAATGAAGAAGTCGCTGTGGGGTTAGGTCAGCAAACTGCAAAAGTCAAAACCATTTTATTTGTTGTCATGATTCTTCTTGCCGGCGCTTCTGTCGCGCTAGTCGGAAACATGGTGTTTATCGGTTTGATGATTCCTCATATTGTACGAGGAATCATAGGAACCGACTATCGTTATATTATCCCTATGTCCGCTATCACTGGCGCAGCGTTTATGCTGCTCGCTGATACGTTGGCCCGAACCGTAAGTGCTCCTTATGAAACACCAATAGCAGCAGTTGTATCGATGATTGGTTTACCTTTCTTTTTAGTCATTGTTCGTAAAGGAGGAAAAGCATTCTCATGATTCACCCAGCGCTTATTAGAAAACAACGAATAATTATGATGCTGCTCACTTTTTTGATTCTTGGAACGATTGTGATAGGAATGGGGCTTGGTGATGCATCCCTTCCTTATAATAAAGTGTTTCCTACTCTTTTTGGCAAAGGGAATTTTGCAGATGAGTTCGTTCTTTTTTCAATTCGACTTCCGCGAATTATCATTACTCTTTTAGCAGGAATGGCTCTAGCTTTATCAGGCGCTATCTTACAAGGTGTTACGCGCAATGATTTAGCAGAACCTGGAATTATAGGAATTAATTCAGGAGTAGGCGTCGCAATTGCCGTATTCTTTTTATTTTTTCCAATTGAAGCTGGCTCTTTCGTGTATGCTCTTCCGTTAGTAGGGTTCATCGGCGCCTTGTTTACTGCTGGTCTTATCTATCTTTGTGCATATAGTAAAAGCCAAGGGCTGCAGCCTGTGAAGCTTATTTTAACAGGCGTAGGTTTTTCGATGGCTCTTTCTGGAATGATGGTGGTGATTATGTCATCAGCTGATCGTGCTAAAGTTGATTTTATTGCTAAATGGATCGCAGGAAACATTTGGGGGTCAGACTGGCCTTTTATATGGGCACTTCTACCTTGGCTTCTTGTCTTGATTCCTTTTATATTGTACAAAGCAAATTCATTAAACATTTTTAACTTAAATGAAGCTGCAGCTATTGGAGTCGGTATCGCTATGGAGAAAGAGCGTATAACATTGCTTCTAGCCGCGGTTGCATTAGCGGCAGCCGCAGTTTCAGTTACAGGCGGTGTGGCCTTTATTGGGCTTCTTGCTCCTCATATTGCCAAAGGCTTAGTCGGACCGAGAAACCAGCTTTTTATTCCCGTTGCCATTTTACTTGGCGGCTGGCTTTTGCTGATTGCAGATACAATAGGACATAACATTGCCGATCCTAACGGTATACCGGCAGGAATTATTGCCGCCATAATAGGTGCTCCTTACTTTGTTTATTTGCTTTTGAAAAAATAATAAACGAGGCTGAGAAATAACAACATCAATCCAATCTAAAGACAAACCAATTGAATGCATGAGCTGAACCGCTCGTTACACCGCTGTTGATTTCCGTGCAAGACTTCGCTTTCCGCGGGCGGCCGGTGAGCCTCCTCGTCGCTTACGCTCCTGCGGGGTCTCACCTATTCCGCTTTTCCCGCAGGAGTCTTCGCCTTGCCCTCCAATCGACAGCTAGAAAGAACTAAGATGAAACCTACGTTCACCATAACAAAAATAACGAACCACTAATCAAACATTTCGATTAGTGGTTCGTTTGTCACTTGGGCTAAAATACTTTTATCTCAGCTTCAGTTTTGCTTTTTTTGTCTTTCATCTGCAGCGTTCGCTCTATCCTGTGCTTCTAAATCGTTTTGGTCTGCTAATTCACGAGAAAACTCTTCATCTACTCCATCTGCTTTAGATGCAGGATAATCCGCTACCTTTTTTAATTGTTTTTTCAACTCTTTTTCATTCATTATGAACACTCCTTTATTCTAGACTGTTACTAGTATGCGTTTGTCGTTTCTGCACTATGTGGAGAAAGAAGGAATTTTACCAATAAGACCGAAAGCATACGTAATAAGAAAAAGAAAGGACGTTTTATATGATCATCATTATTACGCTCTCTATT
This sequence comes from Priestia megaterium, assembly GCF_023824195.1. NCBI lineage: Bacteria > Bacillati > Bacillota > Bacilli > Caryophanales > Bacillaceae > Priestia > Priestia megaterium. The sequence continues at coordinate 1,493,949 of NZ_CP085442.1, read as the reverse complement.
ATCATTGTATTTGTTATTTTACTGCTGTGCGTAGTTACCACTTCGAAAGCTTATGATTACAAACATACGGTAGATCCGCTTACAAAAAAACAAGACGAGAAAAAGTAGGTGCGCTCGTTTCACACCTACTTTTTGTATTACCCTTGCAGTGTTTTTAAATCATGATCATTCAATTGAAATGCTTGCTTAATTTTGTCTTCCAAGTTTTTTGTTACTCTTCGCTTCCCCACTTCAACCAGTGCGATTAAAGAAAAACTGCAGTTCACTGCTTGAGCGAAGTTTCGCTGATTCATATTGTAGTTTTTCCGAATGTTTTTTACCGTTTCTTTATTCATTTACACTCACTCCGCTTAACTCAATATACTTTTTTCTACTCAAGTTCAAGTCACATGTTCATCTAGCTGCCGACAGAGCGTGAGAAATTGCTGCTGTTCTTCTTCTTTATAGCAAGCAAACAGTTTTTCAACCCCTTGCTGCATGTCTTTCTCAGCAGCTTGAATCACTTGTTTCCCTTTGTTTGTAAGCTCGATCATAACTTTACGCCGATCTCTTTTTGAATGGTAGCGCTCCACAAGGTTCAGTTCATACAAACGTGTAATCGATGCTGTGATAACGCTTGGGCTCGCCTTCATTTCGTCTGCCACTTTGGTGACAGGCATTGTACGTGCACGTTCAACAATCAGTAAAATATGATATTGAAAAGGGGTAATTCCGTAATGCTGTAAAAGGCTTTTTACATTTGTCATTACTTTTTTGTTTAAAGATATTGAAATTCTTTGAATTTCTTCACCAAATATCAATGGATCCATCCACCTCACTTCCCCTTTCTCTCCAACATGTTTTATGATGAACTTTAGATTTCTATAGCTCCTTATGAATTTATACTTTTTGGAGCTGGAAGCATACGAATATCTTCCTCTTGAGCTTCTGATTTCTTTTCTTCGACTACTCTATCTTTACGTACGTCACGAAGGAAGAAACTTAAAATTAAACCGATAACAGAAATCGCTGTTGCCCAATAAAAGGCATCGTTAATACCTTGAATCGTACCTTGCTGCGTCATTTTTCCAGATAAAATCGTCAGCGCTTGCTGCTGAGCTTGATCTTGTGATAAATGCAAAGTAGCAGCTACTTTTTGTACAAATAAATGAAAGCTATTCATAAAGAATGGATCAGACGTATTCATGGAACTGCTGATTTCATTTACGTGATACGTTGTACGGTTCGTAAAAATGGTCGTCATTAAACTAATACCAATTGAACCACTTACTTGACGAAGCGTATTAGACATTGACGTTCCGTGACTGCTTAGCCGCTGCGGAAGCTGATTCAAACCGGCTGTCATAATTGGCATCATTAAAAGTGACATACCAAACGAGCGGATAATATAAATCGCTAAAATATGATTAAACGGTGTATCCATCGTCAGCTTCGTAAATTCAAACGTTGAAATAGATGTAATGAGCATACCAACGATTGCTAGCGGACGAGGTCCCACTTTATCAAACAATGCACCTGAAATCGGCGACATAACCAGCATAACAAGTGCGCCAGGAAGCAACAGCAGTCCTGAATCAAAAGCAGAATATCCACGGATATTTTGCAAGTAAATTGGAAGCAAGAACATACCTGCGTACATACTAATTGTAATCGCAATACTAATAATATTTGATAGTGAAAAAATATTATATTTAAACACACGCATATCCAATAGCGGCTTTTCAGATTTAATTTGTTGAAGAACAAATATAATTAAAAGAACTGCCCCGCCAATGATTGTAGAAAGAACAACTGAATCCGTCCAGCCGTCATTTCCAGCTTCACTGAATCCGTAAAGCAATAATCCCATACCTGCAAGTGATGTCACAACAGAAGGCATGTGAACTTTTACATCCTTTGGAGGCTGAATGTCTTTTAATTGAAAGAAAGCAATAATTAATACAATGGCACCTAATGGCACCATACCGTTAAAAAGGATGTGCCAATCATAGTTTTGAATAACCCATCCAGATAACGTTGGTCCAATAGCCGGTGCGAACATCATGGCTAAACCAAAAATCCCCATCCCTTTTCCTCGCATATGAGGAGGGAAAATAAACACAATAATGGTCATAACAAGAGGCGATAAGACACCTCCGCCAATAGCTTGAATTAAACGGCCGGTAAGCATAATCGAAAATGTAGGTGCAATTCCGCAAATCAATGACCCTACTGTAAAACAAAACATTGCAAATAAGAACAAGCGACGCACACCAAATCGTTCAATTAAAAAAGCTGAAAGCGGAATTAACGCCCCGTTAACAAGCATATATCCAGTTAACAACCACTGAGCTGTATTTGCCGTTACGCCAAACTCAGTAATCAAATGCGGGATGGCTACGTTTAGTAACGTTTGGTTTAATATCGCAAGAAACAAACCAAGCATTAAAACAATCAATAGCGGAATATGCTTTTTGATGGATCCATCACTTGTGTTTTCTATACTGGCTGTCATCATATTTCCTCCCTTCTTGAACTGTTGTAGTAAGAATTAGTCTTTCGAAATTTTTACTTCGGCGTTCATACCTGGCAGTACATGCTCTGAATAATTAGAAATAGAAATTTTCACAGGAACCGTTTGAGACACTTTTGTGTAGTTTCCATCTGAGCTTGAGTTCGATGTTAAAGATGAAAGTGAATTGGTTGCATATCCAATTTCTTCGACTTTGCCGTCGATTTTTGCACTGCTGTCTCCGTCTACCGTTACATCTACATCGTCGCCTTCTTTAATATCCTTAAGCTGATCTTCTTTAATATTTGCTACGATAAATAGGTCTTTCATATCTACTTCCGTTGCAATTTGCTGTCCAGCTTGAACCATTTGATTTTCTTTTACGTTTGTTTGAATAATTTTTCCATCTGCTGGTACTATAGCAGCTACAGACCCTTTTTCAGCTTGAATTTTAGCAATTTCAGCATCTTTTGATACATCATTTCCTTCTTCTACTGTCCAGCTTGCTACTTTACCTGCTGCAGGTGCAACTACATTGTATACATCTCCGGATACTTTAGCGTTATCCGTTGTAATATAGTTCGATTTTTGAACGTAATAATATCCTCCTCCAATTAATAAAGCTAAAATAACGATGATTCCAATAAAATTTGTTACCATTAAGCGACTTCTAGACATTCATTACTCCTCCTTAATAATTCACTAATAAAATTACTTTTCGATATAGCTTTTTCATAAAGATATTATCTCCATCTATTATGAGATATGTTTCTTTATAATCATCTATTTGGTTAACTACCTAAATAACTTTATCATAAAGATATTTTTTCGTAAAGATATTAATTTAAAAATAATAATGGTGGTTAAAGATAATCATTGCCATCCTTTACAATTGTTTCATTTTATTTTAGAGTTAGTTTATATATGTCCGTAGTGTACAAGGAGATGGAAGCTAGCATGGATAACAATTTAGAGTCAAAAATTGAACACCTTTATCAAATTAACACATCTTTTTTTCAATATATGCGACATTTAGTCGAAGAAACATTAAAAACACAGCCTTATCACTTAACACCCACTAAATTTTATATCTTAAACTACATTGCCAGCGGCACAAAGTATATGGTAGCAGATATTTCAAATAAACTTCACTTAACCTCGGGCGCTACAACTAGCTTATTAAACCAATTGGAAGAAGAATCTCTCATTCAGCGCGTGCGAGACGAAAAAGACCGGAGAGTCGTGTGGGTTTCATTGACCGATGAATCAAAGAAACTTGTTTCAATGATTACAGAGAAGCGAAATGGATTTTTAAAAGATATGCTAGCAGCTCTAACTGTAGAAGAACAAGAAGAATATTTTCGCTTATTAAATAAAATGGATGCCCTTTTAAGTGATAAATATGGATTTTCATATTAGATTATCCAAAAGAGCTCCGCTTCGAATTGAAGCGGAGCTCTTTGCTATTTTAGAAAGCAGAACTCATTAACGCACCTGCTTTATCAGGAAAATCGATAAAAGGATTTCGGTTGCCTTGCAACTCAAAGATTGCTGCATTGCGATGTTTTTCATAAAGTGAAACAGTAAATTCTTCATGCCATTTTAGTAAAAGAGGAAGATCTACTCGCGAAGAGTCAATTTTATTATGATAGCGAATTAAAAAATAAAGAGTTGATCGAGCCACAATTCCTTTTCCATATTCGGGTTCAAACTTACCTTTTTCTGCTTTGCCGCACCCTTCTTTCACATCTGATTGCTTTACTTCCGGCGTATAATCCGGGAAGTCAATATAAGAAGAATTACCTCTTCGACTGTTACAAGAAGGTTCACACGCAAATAAATGATGCAAATCGCCTCTCATAGGCTCTTGTTTTCCAAACCAAGATTGTGGGACAACGTGCTCACAGTTTAGCAGTATATCATTGCTTGAAAGAGATGAGTTACTAAGGGACTGAAGCTGATCAATATCTTGCTGTATAGTTTCTAACGGATCCATACCTTTCCCTGAGTATAGACTTTTCAGCTCCCCATTCTCCTGTAGATCCACCCATGGATATACATATTTATGCGGCGAATAACTTAGCAAATGCTGATGCGTTTCCGTTAACAAAGTTTGCATGGCTTCTCTTTCAAAGAGCGTATCTTGATAATAAAGATTTTTATTTTCTTCATCCGTCTTTTCATCATAATAACTTCGATTGTTTACGTATTCGTGATAAAGAGCTTTTGCCTGCTGCTTTTCCATCATTACCATATCTAAACTGCTTCTCATCCGATCACCTCTGAAGTCATTTGACGTTGAATTTCACGCAACAGCTTTTCAACAACAGTCAAGTGCACAAATCCGTTTCCTACTTCTCTTGGTGATTCATTTAATGGAAGTGTTCTTCTGATTAACTGTGCATAAAGCTCTGGTTCTGTAAGTTCTCTTCCAAACGTTTCATTTGAAAGAACTTTTATCAATGCTAAGGCCCCTGCTACGTGAGGTGTTGCCATAGAGGTTCCGCTCAGTGCGGCATACTTTCCATTCAAGTAAGTTGATACGATCTTCTCTCCCGGAGCCACTACATCTACTTCGTTGTTTGAGTTGGAAAATACCGAAGATCGTTTCTCTAAATCAACAGCTCCTACGCTAATCACTTCATTATATGAGCCTGGGTACGCAAACTCATCTGTGGAGCCTTCTCCATCTCCTTCATTTCCCGCTGCGCAGACAACTAAAATATTCTGATCAACAGCATCTTGAATCGCTTCATGTAGCCCAGGCACATCTGCCGGACCTCCAAGCGACATCGAAATGATATCTACTTTTTGCTCGATGGCGTAGTTAATACCTTGAATAATCCACTCGTATTGACCTGAACCATTTCCATCAAGTACTTTTAGGATAAGCAAGCCCACTTCAGGAGCCACTCCTACAACACCCGTTCCATTATGCGCTGCTGCAATTGTGCCTGCTACGTGAGTACCGTGACCATTATAATCTTGAAAAATATCTGGATTTTGCTGATCATCGTGTGTAAAATTTCTTCCTCCAATAATTCGTTCCTGCAAATCTGGATGTGTAATATCACAGCCGGTATCCAAAACCGCTATGGTTATTCCCCGCCCCGTTGTTTGCTTCCATACTTCCTCTGCTCCAATTAGAGCCACTCCTTCTGGGACTTCATTAAATTGATTCAATTGTTCAACTACTTGAAATGGGATAATGCGCACTTTGTTCTTCATTCAGATTCCCCCTGCAGGATTAAATGGAAGCTAGTTCATGGTGGGATCACTTTTAATCGCTTATTTTTGGAGCTTACTCATCGAGGTATGTTGCTTCTAAACTTATTATAACACAAAAAACGAACACTTGTTTGCTTTTTGTTAAATTTTTTGCAAATAAACAAAAAACAGAAGCGAAATTTCCGCCTCTGCTTTTTATTTATTGTTGGTTTTTAGAGGAATCAGGAACGGCACATTGACCATCTGCACAAAAGGCATCATCTGCACCTTCTGGAGACAGGCTCTTCAAAGCGGGAGTCGGATTTTCTTCTTCCCACACTTGTTGGAGAGCTCCTACGAATGTTTCAGCTGGCTGTGCGCCTGAAATCGCATATTTTTGATTGATAACAAAATACGGAACACCGCTAATGCCATATTGCTGAGCCGCTGCTTCATCACTGCGCACTTCATTTGCATATGCGTTTTTATCCGCGAGAATTTGACGTGCTTCTTCTCGATCAAGACCCGCATCTTCAGCAAGGGCAATCAGCGTCTCTTCTTCACCTAGATGTTTTGATTCAGTAAAGTATGCATATAGAAGTTTTTCTGTAATGGCTGCTTCTTTTCCTTGAGCTTTTGCAAATTTAGCTAAGCGGTGAGCATCAAATGTATTAGTTGGCTTCATATCGTCAAAATTAAAGGATAAGCCCACACTAGCTGCCTGCTGTCCGATTCCTTCATTTGCTTGCTTCGCTTGTTCAATCGTCATTCCATATTTAGCAGCAAGAGCTTCATTAATCGTTTTACCAGTATTAACTGGGGCATTTGGATCTAGCTCGAAGCTTTTAAATTCAACCTGCACATCATCTTTGTGTGCAAATTGCTGAAGCGCTTGCTCTAATCGGCGCTTTCCAATATAACAAAAAGGACAGACAAAATCTGACCAAACTTCTATTTTCATCGTGACACCTCTTCAATTCAAGATAATTCTTATCGTAGCATACCTTTGAAGAAATTCCATCATAACTTGCTCAAACAAAGCAAAAACACCGTGTTGATTTACATACTAAGTGTATTAAATCAACACGGTGTTTTTATCTCACTTATTTTAAATTCATTGCTTTTAGAAGAGCATCATGTAAATACGTATTTTCATATACTCCGGTAAATCTTTCTGAGCCGGCACCCATTGCATTTAAAGGAACGTCTGATGACGTATGCTCTTCAGTTGTCCAATCCGCAACGAACTGCTCTTTTGAATGAGCGATTGCAAATGGCCCGTCTTCTTTTGATGCTTCATCTCCACCGTTATCTTTATTGTCTACTTTTTCAAGTGCTAAACCTCCGGTTGCATGGTCAGCTGTTACTAATACGAGAGTGTCTGGGTGTGTTTTAGCATAAGCTTTAGCCATCTTCACCGTATCATCAAGCTGCTTACCTGCTTTAATCATGAGTTCAGCATTATTATTATGAGCCATTTCATCAATGGCTTCCTCTTCTACTACAAGAAAGAATCCTTTTTTATTTTGTGATAGCGTATTGATTGCTTTTTTTGTCATGTCTTTTAGAGATACTTGAGGGTTGTACACATCACCTTGTCCTTCAGGAGCTTGTTGAAACATTTCTTCATTAGCAAACAGACCAAGCAGTTTTGTTCCTTTAGCATATTTTAATTCATTTTCGTTATTAACGTACGTATACCCAAGTTTTTGTGCTTTGTTTACTAAGTTTCCTTGCGTTCCTTTGCTTCCTTCAGTTTTATCTTCTGGCGGGGCATCTGGATGTGCACCTTCATTTCCTTTTGGGTACCAATAATCTTCTCCACCACCTAGGATCACATCTACTTTACTGTTTTCAAGATACTGCTTCGCGATGTCACTTTGAGCACTTCGATCTTTAACATGTGCGCCAAAAGCAGCTGGAGTTGCGTCTGTTACTTGACTTGTTGTCACAAGCCCCGTCGTTTTCCCAGCTAATTTTGCTTTTTCTAAAACTGTTTGAACAGGCTTTCCTTTCATATTTACGCCAATAGCGCCATTATAGCTTTTAACTCCTGAAGCCATGGCTGTAGCAGCTGCAGCGGAATCCGTAACAAATGAATTTCCTGAAGATGTATGGACTCTCCCTACTGCCGGCATATCATCCATTGCTAACTTTCCATTTGCTCCTACAGCGGCCAGTCGGATCGCATCACGATGATCGGTACCCATACCGTCTCCAACAAAAAGAATAACATTTTTAGCTTTTTGGTTATTTACGCCTTTAGCTGCTTTAGCATCTGGTGGTGAATTTGTTCCAAATGTCAGCGCTGCTACAGCTACCGCTGATAATACTGCCGCTCCAATTGCACGTTTTTTCATTTTTTACACCCTTTACTGTTTATTATTGACATAACTTAACTGTACACGCAGTCTGTTAAATCAACTTAAATAAAAGGTTAAAGGTGTGTAAAGATATATAAACTTCCATTTACAATGCATGAAAGAGGCTTTCCTCTTAGCTAATTAATGCTTGGCGGAACTTCAAGCCAGCCTTTTTTGATCATAATTTCTGTTGCTTCGCTTGCATATTGAAACGCATCTTCTCCTATCAGCATCATTTTAGCCACAATATCTCTTCGAAAACTAAATGCTGCTCCAAATGCCTGACTTCCAATACTAAAATTACTTAGTAAAATATCGCATGTCAGCATCAAACGATCAGAAAAAGCAGGCGTTTCAGAAGTCGTTATGCTTCCTGTTGAGGCAACAGAAGGTGAAATATCGTCTTGTATAATTATTTCTTCTAGACGCGTAATAATCTTTTTACTGAGCTCTTTTCCTTTCAAAAAATGCTTTTTGACTTCGGTATCTTTAGCCGTTTGAGAAAAAGCCTTCATTAACTTCATTCCCACAATGTTTGTTTCGACCCCGTGATAAAGCTGAGCTAGCTCCATCGTATTCAATACTCTTTTATCCGCAAATACATTTAAGCCGCTCAGATATTTTCTGTCAGAAACAAACTCAACGGTGGTTGGCATCGGAATATAGGGTGGGCGTGATAAAATCCCTTTTTTCAGTAAATACTGCGTACAGGAATCGTAACAATGTTGCGTAATCTTTGTTAAATCTTGATAAAATTTCACCACATCTTCTCTGTAGGCCTTACCTAAACTTAATGTATACATCCCCATACTAATTTCTTTAATAACACGAAGAAACATAATATCAAATCCATTAGTAAATAGTTTTGGAGCCTGTACGTTTACGTCTTGAGATGAAAGCCCCGTTGGCACTACGGCTCCTTCTTTTTCAAATATTGTTTTTATCTTTCGTATGTATATAATAAGCTGTTCACGCAAGTCTGTCATTATTATTTTAGCATCCTCATCATCCGCATGTTCAATCATATAATCCAACAAGCAAATGATTAACGTTTTCTGCTGATATGTCATCCACAGCGTCCCAATTTCGCTTGAGGTAATACTAGGTTTGTCAGGCACTGTTACTTCCCTCCGCTTCTTTAGCTTTGTTGAGTGCGTCTGCTTCTTTGAAAAGAGGCATACTCATTGTACATTTACTTATCATTATGCTATCCAACATTCTTTTTTTTATTTAACCCGCTGACCTATAACTTTTGGGCAACAAAAAACAGCCCCGCATTTACAGAACTGTTTTTTATCTTAAGCACGAAACAAGTACTCAACACCTGTTAAGTCCTCAGATACGCTCCATAGTTTTTCCGCTACGTCCGGTTTAAATAAAACATCTCCCATCATATCTTTTACAGGATATCCTTTTTTAGCATCTTTTCCGTCTGGCCCAATATATGTACCGCCTTCTATTGATTCAGTGGCTGCATAAAGAGTAGGCAGCGCGCCCATTTCTGCAGGTTGACTAAATAGCTTGATTAAAAATTTCAACAAGCCGTTTGGTTCTTTACCTGAACCGCGCGATAATAGGTTTGTATTTGAAATACCTGGATGTACAGCGGCACTAATTGTTGTTGATCCGGCTGCTTCTAAGCGGGTTTGCAATTCTTTGGCAAACAATAGGTTGGCGAGTTTGCTTTGTCTATAGAACTTCATTGGACTGTAGCCTTTTTCTCCGTCGAGATTATCAAAATAGATTTCTCCAGAATTAGCGGCTATACTGCTTACCGTTACGACTCGTGAATGTGGAGTTGCCATTAGTAAAGGCAGCAGCAAACCCGTAAGTGCAAAATGCCCTAAATGATTACAGCCAAACTGCAGTTCAAATCCGTCTTTCGTTTTGCTGTGAGGCGGCACCATCACGCCTGCATTATTAATGAGAAGATCCAAAGACGAGTATTGTTGAAGAAATTGATTGGCAAAATGCTGAATAGAGCTCAAGTCACTGAGATCTAATGACATAATAGTCACTTTAGCATTTCCGTTATCCGCTTTAATTCTCTTCTTAGCTTCTTTCCCTTTTTCCTCATTACGCACAGCAAGAATGATTTCTGCTCCGCGAGCTGCTAGAGCCCTTGCTGCTTCAAACCCAATACCGCTGTTTCCTCCCGTTATAAGGGCTGTTTTTCCCGTTACATCGGGCATTCGTTCAGCTGTCCATTTTGTTGTCATATAAAGTTCTCCCTTTCACCTATAGCTGTTTTTCTAGAATTTACGCGTCTCAGTCACACTAAATTTTACGTTTTTTTATCTGAAAGCTTCTTGTGTTCTTTTTTAAAAATCAAGGTATGTATAAAGTATAATGTCTTCAAAACAAAAGGAACAAGCTTTTTCAAAGCTCGTCCCTTTTATATGTTTACGTGATCCGCGGCGAATCGTAGCGTCCAAACCAGTCGTACCTGTTTGTGGATATCCATTTGTATAGCGGACTAAACGCTTTTTTCATCAATGGTAAATGCAGAAGTACACCGATTGGACATGTAAGAGGTAAAACAGCCAAAAGTCGTCTAACCGTTTCAAATCCTGCTAGAACTTCACCTTTTTTGGTCACCATATGAATTTGGTCATATAAATCTCTTCCCTCTTCTTTTAAATAACTATATTCTGTTCGGTCAATGTATTGAACTGGGATCCACTGGATTTGGTTCGTCCAATCCAGCGCTTTAATGATTTTTTTCACGTTGTAGCATAAAGGACATTCCGCATCAAAAAATACTTTGTGCTTCATTGTTTTCACCTTTCTTTCTTTGGTTCCTTTCCCTTAGTTTATAAATACCCTTTTCCCCTTTTGAATAATCACTATTAAGAGAAAATTCTTATACAGCCTGCTTTCCAGCGCACATTTTTTATAGAATTTCTTTAGTGAAACCGTGAAAGAAGATAGGATTTTTTTATAAAATATCACTTTTTTGGTTTAAAGCGCTAAAAACATGTTAGAATAGATTCCATATTGATTTAACACACTAGATGCACGCATTTAGTCACATACTAAAAAGAACTGAATAAATCCAATGATAAAAGGTAAAGGTAATGTCTTCATAAACTTATCATGGAAGTAGGTTTATAAATTACGAAGAAAAGAAGGAGGAACAGGTGATTACTTTTATCCATTTCATATAAGCTTTATTTACGTAGGGATGTGTAAACGATGAAAAATAAGTACATGCTGTCAGCTTCAGGTATGTATATTAACTACTTTCTACTTGGCATGGTAAATATCATGCTTGCATCAAATATGTCATTTTTGACAAAACAATTAAATACCGACGGTGCCGGAATCAGCTATATCATTTCTGCTATCGGAATTGGAAAATTGCTTTCGTATTCTCTATCAGGCATCTTGTCTGATAAATTCGGACGAAAGCCTTTGATTATTGTTTCGTCTCTGACGATGGCTATTTTCTTAATTGGCATTCCATTATCACCAAATTATCAAACAGCCTTTATCTTTGCCATTATTGCTGGTATTGCAAACTCTGCTATGGATGCTGGAACGTATCCTGCTTTGATTGAGGTCTTTCCTAAATCTTCAGGTTCAGCCAGTGTTCTTGTAAAAGCATTTATTTCAGCAGGAGCAGCGCTTCTGCCGTTTATGATTGCCTTTTTTGCAGATCGTGATTTGTTTTATGGGTATGCTTTTTTTCTTCCTGCTCTTATTTATTTACTAAATATGATCTTTATGTTCAAACTGCCTTTTCCCAATCATAAACGTGAACAGAGTACAGTTCAACAACAAAATACAGGAGAGAATAAATTTATCTCTGCTCCTAAAATGAAACAAGAAGGAATTGCTCTTATTGTGATTGGATTTACTTCTACAGCGCTTTTTACGGTGGCTCAAATTTGGCTCCCTACTTATGGTCAACAAGTATTAGGTATGGCTGAAAGCAGCTCGGTCCGCCTTTTAAGCTACTACAGCATCGGAGCTTTAATCTCTGTTTTAGTATTAGCTGTATTATTAAGCAAAGTGCTTCGTCCTGTAACGGTTATTCTCGTTTACCCGGTGATTACCCTTATAGCCGTACTTACGCTTCTGTTTGTTAAAGTACCTACTATTGCAATTGCAGCTGCTTTTTTCATGGGGTTTTCTACGGCTGGGGTCTTTCAATTAGCGATTACTGTTATGACCGAACTTTTCTGGAATAAAAAAGGAACGGTTACTGGAATTGTAGCGACGGCTGCTGGATTAGCTGCTATTTTACTACCTTTAGCAACAGGGCTCATGTCTAAAACGGGACATATTTCAATTATCTTTATCTTTGATGCGATGCTTTCAGTAGTAGGTATGGCGGCGGCAGCCTTTGTTAATTACCGCTACCGCAAAATTTTAAATAAAAATCGCAGCGAACAAATTCAAGAAACAGCATCATAAAAAAAGAGGCTGGACATACCAAAATGAATCCAACCCAAAGACGAATAATCTGGATACATGATCTGGACTGCTTGCTCGACCGCTGTTGCTTTCCGTGCAAGGCTTCGCTTTCCGCGGGCGGCCGATGAGCCTCCTCGTCGCTTGCGCTCCTGCGGGGTCTCATCTGTTCCGCTGTTTCCGCAGGAGTCTTCGCCTTGCCCTCCAACCAACAGCTAAAAGCACCTGCATTCACCATGATTATAAAAAAACACGAACTATTTATCCATTTTTGATAGATAGTTCGTGTTTCACTTTAATGAAACTACTTTTTTTTCACCCTCTTTTTTACTTTTCAACTCATTTCCTCAGCTGATTTTTGCTTCATAAATAGAAACATCACACCTGAAATAACCGCAAAAACAGCTAAAATGTAAAAAGTAGAAGGCAACGGAATCACGCTAACTAGCGAACCCATAGCTAAGCTGCTGACAACTGCCGAAGTTTGCATAGCTGTCATATATGCCGTTGTGGCTAGTCCAATTTGACGCGGGGCCAGTGACTGAGCATACACCATTCCAACTCCCATCGTAGCGGATAGAATAAAGGCATAAAATACCTGAAGCGCAATTAATCCACTAAGCGTTAAATGAAGGCTCGTTAAAATAAAATAAAGCACTTGGCAAGCAATTCCAATGATAAAGAATCGTTTAACTCCGATCTTATCAGAAAAATAGCCCCCTAACGGCATAAATACTAGCTCAAAAACAGATGTAACGGTAAAGAGAATCCCTACAATCGAAACGGATTGCTTTAACGTATCCGTTATGTAGAGCGGCAAATACATAGAACGCCCGGAATCACCCGCAAAAATGAAAAGAGCTGCTACGAATACAGCTATTAATACAGAAGGTATACCAGCTGGGGCTTTTGAAGATGCATGAGCTGAAGTTTGAGGCATACTGTCTTCTTTAAGCGCAAAAAGAACCCACACTAAAGTTGCTAGCGATAACAACCCTGATAGTAAAAATAAAAGAGTATACCCTCCGTGGTCAATGATTAAAGCGCCAAGCATAGGTCCAAAAATATAGCCTTGTGAAAAAGCCATTCGTACTGTACCAGTAATCGTACCTGCCTGCGAGTTGCTTTCTTCCTTTTTAACAATAAAATCATTCAGCAGGGCAAAGAAAAAAGAAAACGCATTAAACCCTCCTATAGCAAGTAAAATGAGTGCTATTGTATAAGAATGCGTAAACGCTAACGGCACTCTTGAAATGGTTCCAATCAGTAACGCCCAAATAATAAATGGCTTTCGTTTCCCCCATTTGTCTGATAACGAAGCTAAATAAAACGATACGATTAAACCAATAATGCTCATTGGCACAAATAAAAACCCTGCTTGAAAAGAAGTGGCATGCAATGTATTTGTTGCCCAAACCGTTAAATAAGGCATAAAGCCGCCAACAGACAATCCGATAATGAATAATGAAATAAAAATCGTTCGAAAATCCCGGTCTGTAAATACAATCTTTATGCCTGATACAAACGAATTTTCTGCTTTCGACATAAACTCATTTCAATCCTTTCTATCCAGCTGTCAAACGTTCAATTTCCGCAAAAAAATGCACCTTTCTTCAAGAAACTGTAGAAGAAAGGTGTGTAAATGAAGGTTATTTTCCAATTTGTACAGTAATTTTTTCTTTTTGTTCTTCCTTGTTGATCAGCTCTTTGAATTTAGTTAAAAGAGGTGCTTTTAATTCTTCGTCTTTTAACGCAAAAGCAAGGGTCGTAAAAATAAAATCTAATTTTTCCCCTGCATCATAACGTTCGCCTTCGAATTCGTAAGCATAAATAGAACGGTCTATATTCATACGCTGAATAGCATCCGTCAGCTGAATTTCCCCACCTTTTCCAGCTTCCTGCGTTTCAAGATAATCAAAAATGTCAGGTGTAAATACATAGCGTCCAATAATTCCTAAATTAGACGGAGCTTCTTCGACTGAAGGTTTTTCTACAAAACCATTCACTTTGTATAACCGGTTTTTATTTACTTTTGGATCTATAATCCCGTAACGGTGAACGGATTCTTCCTCTACGCGCTGTACGCCGATAACCGACGATCCCGTTTGGTTATACTGGTCAATCAGCTGTTTTAAACAAGGCTGGTCTGGGTCTGTTAAGTCATCTCCAAGCAAAACTGCAAACGGTTCGTTTCCAATAAACTGTCGAGCACAGCCAATCGCATGGCCAAGGCCCTTCATTTCTTTTTGACGAACATAATGAATATTCGCTAGTTCAGAGATATGCTCCATTTCTTCTAGTAGTTCGGTCTTTCCCTTTTGATGAAGCAAGTGCTCTAATTGAATATTATGATCAAAGTGATTTTCAATCGCTTGTTTTCCATTCCCTGTTACAATTAAAATATCTTCGATTCCTGATTTTAAAGCTTCTTCTACTATAAATTGAATAACAGGCTTATTTACAATTGGAAGCATTTCTTTTGGGATAGATTTTGTAACGGGTAAAAAACGAGTACCTAACCCTGCTGCTGGTATAACTGCTTTTTTTATAGTCTGCATATTATTTACTCCTCTCTTTTAGTTATCTAGCTGTCTTACATCTATTACGCTTTAACAGGCACCATCTTGAAAATTTCTTTCACTCCTTGCTTGTATCCTCCCGCTGAACGAAGTGATTCTCCAATTCGTTGTGCATGCTGTTTATATGTGTGAGTAGTTAAAACGCCGTTAACTGTATTTTTGATTAGCTCAGCAGATACATTATTTTTATCTAATTTTACACCTGCTCCTAACTCCTGCACGCGATCGCCAACCATAAATTGATCCACTGCCATTGGAATAACGACAAGCGGCGTATCGTAGTATAAGCCTTCACTGCTGCTGTTCATTCCGCCGTGAGTAATAAATAAATCCGCACGTTTTAAAATTTCTAGCTGCGGTACGTATTGTTTCACAACGAAGTTTTCTGGAATGTGTGCTAATTCTTCAGGTTTTGTATTTTTACCAATAGATAAAATAACTTTACCCTCAAAATCTTTTAATGCTTCTACACATAAGTTATAGATTTCTAGCTGCTGATTAAAAATAGTTCCCATAGAAACAAAAATAATTTTTTCATTTTCATTCTGTAAGTAAGAAGGATCTTCAATATCTAGTCGTTTAACAATTGAAGGACCAATAAACTTGTACTCACTCGTAAATTCAGATACGTTTGGCTGAAAGAATTCTGACGTAAATACTAACGTAATATCCCCTGGATTCGACATAATGTCCATGGAATCTTTTAACTCAGTATTATATTGGTTGTTGAACTTATTTAATGATTTTTCGAATTGAGGATAAAAGGAAGATTGGTCAGGTTCTGTTTGACCACTTGGCATCATACAAGTTGCTAACTCCTTATTTAACGCAAATGTCGTACAAAGAGAAACCTTCGGAAGCTGAAGAAGGTCGGCCACAGCGGAACCTGCTAAAAGGTGATAATCATAAAGTACATAATCATATGTTTCATGTTTCGTTTCACTCATAATTTTAGTAATAATATTTTCAGATTCATTTAAAAACAAATTCATTATTTCATAGCGGTCATAAGACTCTTCTTTGGTCATCCGGTTGCTCATATCAAGACTTGGGCGAAAATCTTCATATTCACGAAATTCTGCGCCTGATTTTCGAATTTTTTCAGCATAGTCTTCAATGCCGTAATAGACGACCTTTTCCCCTTGAGCCATCAATTCTTTTACAATTCCCAAAGAAGGGTTCACATGTCCTTCACCTGGAAAGCCTATTACTAATGCATTTCCCATAACATTCATTCCTTTCACTTAGTTAATAATTAAATCATTTAATTATTCATATAGTAAATTTATTGTATAGAAACTGAATTTACTATAAATTATCTTTATCGTAAAGTCATTAAGCGTTTTCAACTAAAAAAAGGTTAAATAGGCTCATTTTGGAATATAGTTATAAATTAACTCAAGAAAAACAAATATTGTAAAATTTATCTCGTTTGTAAATAGATGTATGCGCTTCATTATGATGCAAATAAAAAAACACACCTCGCTAAATCAAGCAAGAGGTGTGTTCTTTATTTAAAAGTTGTATAACTCCCATATATCTGAGGTTTCTGAACCAATATACCAAGCTGCCGCTCCACCTAAATGATAATCATTAATTAATTTAACCCGGCGCTGCATAGAGGCTTTGTCTTCGAGCCATATTTGATGCTTCGTCCCATTTTCCGTGTATTCTACATAGTACTGTGAGGCTTGGCTATCCCATTTTTTAGTTAACTTTTTAGAAGAGATAACAGCTTTGGCTTCTTTCATCGTTAAGTCTTTTGTGACAACTTTTTTGGTCGATAGGTCCGTTTTCCATTCTCGCGTATAAAAAGGAACTCCCAGCAGGATTTTGTGTGCAGGTACATCTTTCATAAGAAGTTGTGTGCCTTCTTTCACCCAAGGCAGCGAAGCAACAGATCCCGGAACCTGACTTCCTCCCCAGTGTTCTTCATATCCCATCATAATGACATAGTCTGCCACTTGACCAATCTGTTTCCTATCAAAGCTTCCCGACCAAAACGGATCATTATTTTCTCTTGTTACGTCTACTGAAATAGTCATACCATGAGGCTTTAACGCTGCTTTTAATTCTTTAATAAATAAAACAAAATCTTGTTTGTTTTTGATATTAATATTTTCAAAGTCAACATTGATCCCATCGCTGTTTGTTTTTACTAGCGAACTTTCTACTGACGATACAAGCTTTTGCCGCTTTGCTTTGTTACTTAGCACATCACTTGTAAGCACATCATCAAAATTGTTACCAATAAGCGGCCAGACTTTTTTGCCGTTTTTATGAGCCGTTTGAACATATGATTCATTTATAGAAGATGAAACAACTTTGTCATTCGACGTTAGCGTAAACCAACGAGGTGAAACAACATCTAAATTCTTTTGCTTCATCGATTCTGTGTAGCCTGCTGTCTTTTCATTAAAGCTCCAACCCATAACTACAGGCTGATGCTTCTTTTGCGTTAAATCAGATTTTTTGATCCAGCCCTTTTTCCCTTCCAAAAGCTGTACTTGTACATAGTAATCAGGAATAATAAGCATTTGTCCAGGCTTAATATTTGTTGATGATAGCTGATTTAACTTTGTTAACTCATTCGCTTTTACACCGTACTTTACGGAGACTGTCCAAAGCGTATCTCCTGATACTACTTTATGTAACAAGCCTTTTGCTGGTATTTTCAGCGTTTGCCCTGGAATCAGCTCCGTCTTTTTTAGCTGATTTTGTTTTATTAGATCACTGACTGTTACACCGTATTGCTTAGCTAGTAGCCATAGTGTATTTCCCGGCACTACCGTATGAGTAGTAACTTGAGCTGCATCTCCAGCTTCAGATGAAATGACAGGAAATTCTTCTCCTTTTTTCACTGTCTGCATAACAAAAGAATGTAAGGAAGGAGAACGATATACGTTTACGTTGTCACCTTTGACAGTGCCCACTGAAGAAGCAGCGGCTCCTTTACTCATCGGGGCCAATCCTCCACTGAAAAGACAGAGAATGATCAGGCTCATACATATTTTCTTCATTTTATAATTTCGCCTCCCCACTTTTTGACATCACCTGTCTAGTTTACTACTCCTATAAGATAGAATCCTAGAGGTACATTGTGGTAAAGAAACGTCTGGGTATACGTAAAATTTAAATAAAAAAGCTTACCGTCCGATGACGATAAGCTTTCGTTTCTTATGCATTTCCCACTACATTTTGATCCTTAATATCCATATCAATTGTATTAGCGGTACTGGCACTGCTTGTAATATTCATAAAATTCCCTGTGTTCCCGCTACCAGAACCGACTGTTGTAAAAGCTGTACTTTTTGGCTTAATAGCCAGACAATCACCAAACTCCACTGAAGATGAAACCAATACATTCGAGATATTTACGGCTCCTACTACCGATGGCATCTGCCTCTCCTCCTGTTCGTTATCTATCTGCTATATGATATGAGCAGAAGGCCAAAAAGTAGCTTTTTCATCTTTTTAATTTTATTAAGGATCAATTCGTTTATACCTTGATTCTGCAAACATATATACTCCGTATGCCATAAGCCCGATTGATACGATAGCCAGCAGTACAGACCCAAAAGGACGCTGTGCTACTTCAGCAAGGGCTCCATCTAACCCTTTCGTTTCGTCTGGATCCGCTTGAAGAGCCGTGCGAATAAGAAAGAAACCAATAATGCCAAAGACGATACTTCGAGCAATAATACCTGCTTTTCCAATATGCCCGCTCCATCGCCACTCTTCTTTTGACATTTCGTTTTTCTTTAGTTTTTTTAGGAAGCGTCCTGAAAGAGCCCAATATACTTGTCCAATCCCAAAGATAATAACGCCGATACCTGTAAGCGCAATGATGGTTTGCCCAAAGGGATAAGATAACAACTTGGCTGATACCGTTTGATAATGCTTACCTGACGTATGAACGTGAGCATGAAGCAAAATTTTCACCGAACTCACACAAAGGCTAATATAAAACGTGGCTACAACTAAATAGCCTAAACGAGTAAAAACGCCTTTTACCCCATGCCCAACGTGGTGAGGATCAAAAATAGCAGAAATGATTTGCCAAAACGCATATCCACTTAAACCTACTGCCAAAACAATTAAAATTAAAAATCCAAACGGCTGCTTTGCAATTGTGTGTAGGGCTCCTTGAGAAGTAACTAAATCGCCTTTTAATCCGAAAGCTGTCTGAATCGCTAATATACCGATGATAAAATAGACCACACCTTGAGCCACATGACCAAACCGTGAAAAACGCACGACAAATGGCTTAGTACGTTCTTTTAAACGATGTAACTTTCGACCAAACGTATCTTTTTTAACAAATGGAGATTCACCCATACGTTTCCTCCTGCTTTTTGAAAACAAACTTTATTTTATAAAACACCTGAAAATAAGCGCGCAAATGACTCTTTCGAACGTTCTACTAAGCTTCGCTTGTAAAATGCTACTGGTTTGATCAAATGACTGTCTTCAATATCTTCTTCGTAATTTTTGATGAGCGTTTGAATCGTCTCTCCCTCAATTAAAAATGCATTAACTTCAAAGTTCAGATGAAAACTTCTCATATCCATATTTGCAGTACCGACCGAAGCCATATCTCCGTCTATAATCACAATTTTTTGATGCAAAAACCCTTTTCTATACGAATATACTTCAATTCCACATCGAAGAAGTTCAGCAAAATATGACCTCGTTCCATATTGAGTCAGAAAGCCATCATTAATTTCTGGTACCATAATTCGTACCTCTACACCTTTTCTAGCCGCAATACGAAGGGCGGTTCTTATGGCTTCATTTGGAACAAAATAAGGGGTTGAAATCCAGATTGATTTCGTCGCGCTTGTAATCATAGTATAGTAATAATCACTCATATTTTCCTGCGTATCCGGCCCTGTTGCCACCACTTGCACATAGCCTTCTCCTTCGACAGGATGAGGCTTTGTATATGCTTCATTGTTAATTAAGCATTCTCCAGAAACGTATTCCCAATCGAACATAAAGATCGAATGCAAGGTTTGAACGGATTCTCCTTTTAGCATCAGATGAGTATCTCTCCAAAAACCAATTTTTTTGTTTTTTCCTAGATACTCATCCCCAACATTCAATCCCCCTACAAAACCTACTTCCCCGTCAATTACGACTATTTTACGGTGGTTTCGAAAGTTAAATTTTTGATTGAAAAATCCATACTTAATAGGTAAGAAAGGATGCACTTTAATATTCGCTTTCTTCATTCGTTTAATATCTGAACCCGATAGTGTAAAACTTCCCATTGTATCGAATGTAAAGCGCACTTCTATACCTTCGCTTGCTTTTTTTATTAAAATATCAATGATTTCTTTTCCTAGAGAATCTGAGTGAAACATATAGTATTCCATATGAATAAAATGTTTTGCTGATTGCAAATGCTTTTTGATTTCATTAAACGTTTCTTGCCCGTTCTTAAGGACGTAGGTTTTTGTATGAACATTCATCTTCGTCAAAGATACACATTGAAGATACTGAGCAAAGTAACGCTGATGAGATTGAAGCGGCGATAGATCAGGCGTCGTTTCTTTATCTGCCATCTTTCTAAGCATCTCTCGGTTATGCATACGCTTTTTTTTGAACATATGCCCCTTTAAATAGAGCTGTCCTGAATACAAATAAAAGAAAAAACCTGCAACAGGGAAGAAAAAGAGGACATACATCCAAACCAACGTACTTTCAGGCGTTCGATTTTCAAGCATAAGTGAATACATACAAATAAAAATGATGACACCATATAATCCAACTAAGGCATACTTCCAATGAACATCAATAGAGGTAAAAAAGAAAGCATAAATTGAAAGTAAAATAATAAATAAAAAAATAAAGTCCAACCGGCGTTTTTTCATAAAAGCTCTCCTAAAAACAAACTGTATTGTATCACTTGTCTATCTTTCATATGAGGTAGTATATGGAATACACAGAATTCTTATCATGCATGCCACATAAAATGTACATATATTTGCACAAAAAGCAGTTTAGCCGCTTAAGCAACTAAACTGAACTACCTCAGACAAGCATCATTCATATACCTATACCCTGGACGGTAAAACAAAAAACCTCCTTACGGGGAGGTTTTTTCACTGGTTTTTCACGCATGACGATGCCTTTTTATGAGTTGGTATAACCGGACTCTTTTTCTTTTTTAGGCCAAACGAAATTAGAAAGAGATAATAAGAAATCAATTCCTACAATAACTGTCCAAAATTCCACTACATTTTGCAACACGTTGGTTTTTCCATTTGGTACTATATACATCATCGCCGCTAAAAGAGTTGCCCCAATAGCGTAAGCAACAAGATGCTGTATCCATGACTTAAAATAATGCTTTGCATATTCTTTTCCATAGCACCTACGAGGTTTTTCTCCGCTTTTCATCACATAATATTGAAAGCGTTCGTCTGCCCATTGAATCATACTTTTTCCAAAAGCGATCGAAATTCCAATATACACGGCTGCAATAGCGTGAGCATAGGTCGCTGTAGCACCTCCGTAAAGGTCTACGCTCGTCACAATCAGAAGAAAAAAATCAACAACAGGTGTTAGAGTTAAAATAAAAAAACTGAGCTTTTGTTTTTTAAACATATACCTTGTTGCTAATCCTAAAATGATGACTATCCAAAAAGTGATTTCACATGCAATAATCATCCAGGCTATTAAATTCAAATAATCCCCTCTCTTCCTCTCTTTCAACGAATAGACAATAGGTTTTAAATAAAAAATTTTATGCATAAGTTTATTTTTATGTATATACACCCTGCTTCATAACCCTACGGCTTATTCCATTCTCAGCTGAGTTCTAAGATTCATGGAACCTTATTTGCTAGGCGGATCTTTTAAATCGATATCTATAATACTCCCAGCTCATTCCTACCGCGACTCCAATCGAATAGGCTAGTATATCGCTCCATAAGAAGCCATACCCCAGAATGAGCCCTCCTAGCGCAGTTTTCCTTATGTCATCAATCCACGGAGCGTGATACAGCTGTGTAAATTCAATGAAGTAACAAAACACTATAGCAAACATACCAATCATTTTTGTCTTCCATGTAGGAAACAAAAAACCCGCGCTGACAAAAATCATTAAGGCCCATAACGAATCTCCCGCATATATATTTACGATGTGAGGAAGATACGCGGTAAGTTTTCTTGATAAAAGGCCTGCTCCCATGATAACAATAGCTAGAAGCAGATATACCCATCTATTTCTTTTATTCATTTCAAACTCCTTTTTTCTTCTTAAATGCTCCGTAACAATAAGCCTTCACTGTATAATTTTATCAGAACCGCAGACTGTTAAATACCGCTTTTTTTCATTTTTTACAGCTTCCCCCTACGTATATATGACAACTGTCATAGTTTCTATATGACACGTATGTCTTAAATAGTCAGAAAAATTCCTTTATACTGAGGGTAATATACGGTGATGAAAGGAATTTCATATGACTATACAAAAACAAAAGAATTTACGAAAACAAGTTGCACCTTTTGAAAAAGCAGTAATGAAAGACAGCATAAGACAATTGATCAATACTTTTTTACCTTTTTTCACACTATGGTTTCTCGCTTATGAGAGCCTTTCAATTTCTTATTTTTTAGCATTTCCCCTAACTGTTATCGCAGCAGGATTTTTAGTAAGAATATTCATTATTTTTCATGACTGTTGTCACTACTCTTTCTTTAAGAGTAGACAACACAATAAAATTCTCGGAACAATTACCGGTGTCTTAACGATGTTTCCTTACAGTCAATGGGGACATAGCCATGCAATTCACCATGCAACAAGCAGCAACTTAGATAAAAGAGGTACGGGTGACATTTGGGTGTTAACCGTAACAGAATATAAAGAAGCTTCTATTTGGAAAAAAATCGCTTACCGTATCTATCGCAACCCGTTCATTATGTTCGGCGTGGGACCTATATATGTATTTTTGATTACAAACCGATTCAATCGAAAAAATGCGAAGAAAAAAGAAAGAATGAATACGTATCTTACAAATGTATTGATCGTTGCATTAGCAGCAGCGACCTGCTGGTTGGTAGGTTGGCAGGCGTTTGTATTAATTCAAGGACCGATTTTCTTCATTTCAGGTTCAATTGGAATTTGGCTGTTTTATGTACAGCATCAGTTTGAAGACTCTTATTTTGAAGAAGATGAGCACTGGGATTATGTAAAAGCAGCCGTTGAAGGAAGTTCATTTTACAAGCTTCCAAAACTATTGCAATGGCTAACAGGAAATATTGGGTTTCACCATGTACATCATTTAAGCCCAAGAGTGCCCAACTATAAGCTTGAAGCTGTTCATCAACACACACAGCCTCTTCAAAATGTACCAACCATTACACTCGCAACAAGCCTTCGCTCTCTTCGATTCCGTCTATGGGATGAAGAAAACAAAATGTTTGTGAGCTTTAAAGAAATAAAAACACGCTCAGCTGCACCAAAAGCAAGCAGAATTTCATCTCAAACAAAAGCAGAACTTTAATAAAACAAAACAGTCAAGCTTTCAAAAGCTTGACTGTTTTATCTATCCGTCTAAACTTATTTCATTCTACTTTGTGGTAAACTAATAGTGTATTTTAACAAGTAAACGAGGTTCTTTATGAAAAAATATACGTTTTTCCAAAAAATCACTGGGCTATCTCCTTACATATGGACGGTATTTGCCATTTTACCATTTTATTTTATCTTACAGTCTTCATCCATGAATCACATTATTCTTGGCTCTTTACTCACCATCTTATTTTTTATTTTCTATCGTTTTGCATTTGTTTCAACAGACAAGTCCGTTTACGTATGGACGGCTTTGTTAATCGTCATTTCCTTAGCCCTAACAACTATTTTTAATTATATTTACTTTGCCTTTTACTTTGCTTTTTTTATCGCTTATTTTATTGGAAATATCCAAAAACGGCTCGCTTTCTTTACTTTGTATGCTGTTCATTTAATTAGCACCGTTATTTCGGTAAACTTTAACGTTGTTATGCAAGAAGAGATCTTTTTAAAACAGCTGCCTTTCATTTTTGTAATTTCCATCAGTGTGATTGTACTGCCATTTAGCATTTATAACCGGAAGAAGCGAGACCGGCTGGAAGAACAGCTTGAAGATGCAAATAAACGTATTTCTGAGCTTGTAAAACAGGAAGAACGCCAGCGGATAGCTCGCGACCTGCACGATACATTAGGACAAAAGCTGTCTCTTATCGGTCTAAAAAGTGATTTAGCAAGAAAACTTATTGCAAAAGATCCTGAAAAAGCAAAATCAGAATTAAAAGATGTCCAGCAAACAGCGCGCACGGCCCTTAATGAAGTGAGAAAAATGGTTTCTCAAATGCGTGGAATCCGCCTTAGTGAAGAACTAAAACGGGTTCAAGAGCTTTTAGAAGCTGCCGAAATTAAGTTTGTAGGAGAAGAGGCCATTTCATTAGAGAATGTGTCTTTGCTCATTGAAAATATTCTTAGCATGTGCTTAAAAGAAGCAGTAACCAATGTGGTTAAGCATAGTCAAGCCACCGTTTGCACGATTACTTTACACCAGTCTGCAAAAGAAGTAGGCATAACGGTAGAAGACAATGGAGTTGGTATTAATACGAAAAAAACCTGCTGGAAAGGAAACGGTCTTTTAGGAATGAAAGAGCGGCTGGAGTTTGTAAACGGCCATCTTGATATCTCCAGTCAAGAGGGGACGATTATTCATATTACAGTTCCAAACATCGTCAAACATATTAAGGAGGAACAATTATGATTCGAATTGTCATTGCCGAAGATCAACAAATGATGTTAGGGGCTTTAGGCTCTTTGTTAAATTTAGAAGATGACATGGAAGTTGTCGGAAAAGCTTCAAATGGGGAACAAGCGGTATCACTTGCTAAGCAGCACCAGCCAGATATATGCGTAATGGATATCGAGATGCCTCTTAAAACTGGGCTTGAAGCTGCAGAGGAACTGAAAGATTTAAACTGCAAAGTCATCATTTTGACAACATTCGCTCGCTCCGGCTATTTTCAAAGAGCTTTGAAAGCAGGCGTAAGCGGATACTTGCTAAAAGATAGTCCAAGTGAAGAACTCGCAAATTCAATTCGAAGCGTGATGGCAGGCAGACGCCTCTATGCTCCAGAATTAGTGGATGACTTATATAGTGAATCTACCAGTCCTCTTACAGCTAGAGAGAAAGAAGTATTAGCTCTAGTAGCTGATGGAAAAAACACAAAAGAAATTGCTGACGAACTATCTATTAAGACTGGAACAGTACGCAACTATATTTCTACCATTCTGGACAAACTCGAAGTAAAGAACCGCATTGAAGCCATTACTCGCTTTAAGGAAAAAGGCTGGTTCAAATGAAAAAAGCATGCATCAAACCGAGATGCATGCTTTTTAATCATTTGGCAATTTATCGTACCCTAATTTGTCGATGATCACAACATGCTCGGGGAATTCATCAAGTAGCTGCTGTTTTGTGAATAATTCAAAGTCACGGAAATCAAAACCTGGTGCGACCATACATCCAACCAGGGAAAACGTATTCTCATTTGTGACAGAGGAACCGAAAATGGTATCTCTTGGAACTAAAAATTGAGGAACTTCTCCATTTTCTAAGTTTGTACCTAGTTTTACTTCTTGATAGGTTCCGTCGCGGTAGATAATATGAATGGTTAAAGGACTTCCCCCATGATAGTACCATAGTTCATCTGATTGCAGCCGGTGGAAATGCGATACATCTTGAGACCTTAATAAAAAGTAAATACTCGTATATAGAAATCGTTTATCATCAAAATGCGATGACACTTCTTTATCGGAAATTTCATCATTAGAACGATAGGTTTGTTTATAAAACCCTCCTTCTGGATGAGGCTGCAGCTCGAGCTTTGAAATCCAATATTCCCACTTATGTAAATCCATTACGTTCCTTCCCTTCCTTTTTTCTTTTATCATTAACTACATCATAGTAAATCATTCTTTCTAACACAACAAACGGCTTCATTATTCCATTAGGAAAAATGAAGCCGCTTACCCCTGGTATCTTATCATTACATCCTACCCTTTCTGTTAGCACGGCTATATCTATACCTGCTAGAATGGCAGCGATGAAATAAATATGTCATATACAACTCTAACTGAAATCGCTCTCCCTCAATGAAACATTGAAACGGCTGTTCTCTACCTTGATAAATTTCCGCAGATGAACGCTGCTTAAACGGGACAATATTCATCTCTTTTCCCCCTCAGATAGATGTACTTTTTAGTGTAAATGCTGATGACAAACGTAATATTTTTTGATAAAAGTGAGGGCTGCCTGTGCATCTTGAATGCCAAGCTTTTTACAAACGCCAGCTAACATGAGCAGTTTGTACATAACCAGCTTTTGATTATTTGTTGCCAGTACGTAATAAACAACCGTATTAGCAACTGCCCGCGGTAATCTTATTTTTTTCAACTCATATAACGCAGCAGACGAAGACATGCCTGCTTCATTTAAAATCTGCTCGGTTGTGTACGTCTCCAAATAGCGAGCAAGCTTTCTTTCTTTATCGTTAAATATACCTTTAGAATCGTTCATTTTCTCTCCCTCTGTTATTTTAATAATCCATTAAATGCTGCATTAATTAGCCATAATGCGATAGCTCCCCCTGATAAATAAGTGCTGAGATAGAATAATAATTCCATATACCTCCCTCCCATTTCTATCTTACCCCTTCATTTCCCTAGCTGCAGTGATATTCATCACAGGTAAAAAGTGTATTGTTGAGCTACTGAATAGCTCCGCAAAAGAGCTCGTGAGAAAGATCTCACGAGCTGCTTAGTTAGCTTTTTTATTTTCGGATAAAGCGTTTAAAAATCATAATAATTAATAATACAACTACAATAACAAGCAAAAATTTCAACATGAGTTGTCCATCCCTTCAAATCAGTAAATCATCTTCATTAGTAAGTAGTTACCCTGTTTCGTTTTTTATAAACTGCTTACCTACTTATTTCATGCCAAAAATTATATAATAGTAGAAAATCATCTAAAATAGCCCTACAAGTAAAACATAAATGGGAGTATAACCATGACTGACTATCTTCAAACATTTCTGCTTGAACATTTAGAAGCTTCTGGGTTTATCAGCATTCTCTTGAACATCCTTATTAACATTACGGGCGTATTTCCAAGCGCACCCCTTACGTTCGTAAACGTAAAGTTATTTGGTTTTTGGAACGGATTTTTACTTTCTTTTATTGGAGAAGTTTTAGGCGCAGCTCTCTCTTTTTGGCTGTATCGAAAAGGTTTCCGTACACTTGTTTATACAAAAACACCTTCTCACTCCAAGTGGCTAAAGCTGCTGCGCGTACAAGGGAAAGAGAGTTTTATATTGATTCTTTCTCTGCGATTACTTCCCTTTGTTCCATCAGGCCTCATTACATTCTTCAGCGCTGTAGGAAAAGGCTCCTTTGCGGTATTCATTTCTGCTAGCGCACTTGGAAAAATTCCAGCGCTTTTTATTGAAGTTTATTCGGTTTATCATATTTCACAAGGATCTGTGCAAGGCAAAATCATTTTAGTGGTTTTATCCATTATTTTACTTTTTTATACAAGTAAAAAATGGAAGAAAAAAGCTTAACAGACTATAAAAAGGGAAGACTATCTAAAAATAAGCAAAAACATTATCTTATGTAACTGTAATAAGATAACGTATTGGAGATGGTCCATTGATTTTCCTGTTGGTTTCTGGAAGTATTATTGTTCCTATTATCATGCTCTTTTTCTCACTCAAATGGAAAGGAGCAGAGCTAGTTTTTAATACGCTAGCCCTTCTTTCAGCCCTAGTATTTGGAAATATAGCTGCTGCTTCTATCTATCGTATCTTAAAAAACCATACCGTTTTTATGACGAGCATTCATGCAATCTTTTTAAATTCAGCTTTTTTATTAACCGGTGCATACCTTGGAATCTATGTATTGTATAAACTGTTAGCTCTGACCTTAAATGTAAAAAGCCGTTCTTTTAAATAAGAACGGCTTTTTACATTAATGAACAAATTCCATTTTTTCTTCGATTTTATGAAATTTCTCATAAAATTCCTCCGCTGAAATCGGTTTGGAGAAATAGTATCCCTGCACTTCATCACATTTTTCTTTATGAAGAATTTCTACTTGCTCAACTTCTTCTACACCTTCTGCTACGACGGATAGCTGCAAACTTTTGGCTAGTGTAATAATGGCTCTGACAATCGATACTTCCGTTGTATTAGGATCTAAATCTTTAATAAAAGACCGGTCAATTTTCAGCGTATGAATAGGCAACTTCTGAATATAGCTGAACGAGGAGTATCCTGAGCCAAAATCATCAATCGAAATAAATACTCCTGCATCTTTTAAGATTTGTAGCTTTTCGATTGTTTGCTCAACATGCTTCATCGTTACACTTTCTGTAATTTCAAGTTCTAAATATCGTGATTCTAACTCTACTTTACGCAAGACATCTAACACATAATCAACAAAATCAGTTGTACCAAAATCCACGCTTGATATGTTCACACTCATTTTTAAGGGAGGAAGTCCTTGAAGCTGCCAATACTTATTTTGATGGCACGCTTTTTTTAATACCCATTTCGTCAATGTAACAATAACGCCTGTTTCTTCAGCAATCGGAATAAATTCTGCGGGAGAAATGACGCCCATCTCGGCATGAGTCCACCGGATCAAAGCCTCCACTCCAACAATATGGCCACTTTGAATATTGACTTTCGGCTGATAGTGAAGCTCCATTTCGCCCAGCTCAAAAGCCTTGCGTAAACCATCTTCAATTCTCATTCGTCGCGTAGTATGAACCTGCATTTCTTTTTGATAAAACAGATAATGATTACGCCCTTGTTTTTTGACTTCGTACATCGCTAAATCAGCATGGCGAACTAGCACTTCAAGCGACTTTCCATCTTTAGGAAATAAACTAACTCCGATGCTTACCCCTAAATAAACATCTCTCGATAGCACTACAAAAGGAGTGGATAAGCAGTCATTTAATGATTGACAGATTTTTTTCACTTCTTCATCCGTCCTATCATGCAGTAAAACTAAAAACTCATCTCCTCCAAAACGCGAAAGCACATCTTGGTTTCTTAGGCAGCTCTTCATTCGATCGACAACCTGAAGCATAAGCTGATCTCCAGCATGATGACCAAGCGTGTCATTTACCTGTTTGAAACGATCTAGGTCTAAAAATAAGAAATGAAGCTTTTTTCCTGAAGCAGCTGCTGAATCAATGGATTTCTCTACAATGTTTGAAAACATACTTCGATTTGGTAAATCTGTTAGCATATCGTGAAAAGCCATATATTGAAGCGATTCTTGAGCTTTTTTCTGCTCCGTTACATCTCTAGTTACTGTCTGAAAAAGCGTCTCTCCATTAATTTGAATGAGCGTAGATTTTACTTCTAAAAAGAGTTCCTTACCTAACGCATTAAACATTTTCAACTGAGCTAATGGAGGTCTTGGCTCATCTTTTCTATCTTTTACTGCCTTCAATCCTTTTTTAATATCAGGAACTTGTTCAGATGAGAAGAAATCATATAACGATTTACCAACGAGCTGGTCTTCCGTTACTCCTAAAAGCTGAATCATAGCATCATTAACAGAAACGACCTCTTCTTCTCGATGGACCATAATTGCCAATGGAGAGGAGTAAAACAAGTTTTCATAGCGATTTTTTGCTTCAATCAACGTTTTTTCCGCTTCACGCTCTTGCGTCATATTGCGGATATACAGCATATACTCAACCGTCTCTTCAATCGCTACCGCCATCACCGTTATCTCAACCGTAACTTCTCTATTACTTATCAAAAGGGAGTGCTCAGTTCGTCCGTCTTGTAGAGAAGAAAATTTATAGAAGGGCAGCAGCTTAACAACATCACTCCCGATTACATCTGATGCTTTAAGAGAGAAAAGCGTTTCTGCTGCATAATTGAGCGATAAAACATGTCTTTTTTCATCAATCACCAAAATAGCATCCAGGGCAGATTCAAAAAAAGCCCATTTTAAAACTTCTTGTTTTTGTACGCGTCGATCCATAAAAATGGTTAAAAACACAGCCGTAAATAGGCAGACAATAAAAAAAATAATAACGGCGGATAAATATATTGGATTTAAGGCAAAACCGTTTGATTGTTCAGACATTGACATCCCTGAAAAAGAAGCTGCCTGCATGCCCGTATAGTGCATACCAGCAATAGCAATGCCCATAATAGTAGAACAAATAAGCTTAGCAAAAACGGTAAGCTTCCCTTCATTTAGCTTTGAGTAAAAACCAAGCCACAAAGCTGTATTAGAAGCAGCAACAGCAATAAGAATAGAGAGAAAAACAATAAATGGATCATAGGAAATCATAACTGGCTCCATTGCCATCATGCCGGAATAGTGCATAAAAACAATTCCAGCTCCCATAAAGCTCCCTGCAATGGTGAGTGCCTTCATGCTTTTCTTTTGTTTGTGAATGAGGTAGAGGCCTATATAACATCCCGTTATCGCTCCCAAGATTGAGAGAAGAACATACCATAAATTGTATGAAACATCTACGGGCAAGTGAAAAGCAAGCATTGCGATAAAATGCATTGACCAAATGCCTACTCCCAATGTAAATGCCCCGCTGATTAACCAAAACTGAATAAATTTTGCCCGGGAAATTTTCACACGATTAGCTAACCCAAAAGAAGCGTACGCCGCAGTAATAGCGATAAGGAAAGAGAGTGTAACGAGTAACTCATTGTACGTCCCTTCTAGTAAATGTGTATGATGATTCATTCATGACCTTCCTTCAATTCGTTCTTTTCTTTGTTATCGGTTAAGGCCTAAAAATATTTACTATTTCAAAAGAACTTCTGCTTGATTTACTTCTTATCTTTTGAACGTCCTGACAATATCGCGCTCACTTTTTCCTTGTTGACGGTGTATAAACAAGTACAATCATCTGACTCATACGCCTCTTCTAGTTGAAACGAGAATTTTTTTAAAAGAGTAATTGAATCTTTATTATTAGGATCAACTTTTGCTTCAATCTCCTTTATATGAAACTCTTCAAAAGCTTTTTCCAGCAAAAGGCAGAGCGCTTCTGTCATGAGGCCTTTTTTCCAAAAAGGTCTGCCTAAATCATACCCTATCTCTGCTTGCTTTTTAACATAATCAATACGGTTTAGACCGCAGGTTCCAATGATCTCATCTGAAGTCTTTAATCGAATAGAATAGCGTGTTGCTTTCCCTTCTTTCATCAAACTTTGTAGAAGTGCAATCATGCTTTCCGCCTGATAAAGCGTCGTAAAGGGCTCAATATTCATATATCTAGTAACCTCTTCATCCGACCAATATGCAAAAACTTTAGAAGCATCTTTTTTTTGAAGAGGAGATAAATATACCCTCATCAATGTTCTCCCTCCTTTTGATGAATGATGGAGCAAGACATTTTCATCTGTGCCTCTTTCACCTCTTAAAAAATCTCACATGGTGCACGGAACATGTGAGATTTGACATTTAACTATTTTTTGATTGTGCATCGCGCAGCTGCGTATATAAACGATTAATTGCTACAGTCATTGACTGTTCATAGGAATGATGATCATAATAAACCGCTATATTTTTTAACATTTCATACGTTTGATGATCAAGCTGCACCTCAAGCGTAATTTTTTCGTCAATTGTTGCTGTTTGCAAATGATGAGGCAAGTCCTCTTTTGTAGATACTTGCTCTGCAATATGAATTGCTTCTTCTACTGTTTCAATTCGGCCGTACTGATGCACCCATCTTCTGCCCATTTCAATCGTATCTTTTACAAATTGACGATTGGTAATGGTATCTTTAATATTAAATTGATGATCTGCCACATATACAGATTGATACAAGATTACACTGATCACTTCGTCTTTTAAATTTAATTTTCTCAGCTCATCAATTAAATCCGCTATATATTTAGGTAATGGACTAAATGTCCCTCGCACTTCCTTAATTAAATCCATGGCAATGGATTCAGTTGAATTGCGCTTAAATGCTTTTATAATATCTATCATTACATGTTCGTTTGCCATACATACACCACCATTTATGAATCGAATAATTTCATGCTCCTTGCTGCTTTGCATAGACATTCACTATTCGTTTAAAATATATACTATTATTCTATTATATAAAAAATATGAATAAGTTGGTATAGGATGAATGATTTATCATTATTTTTTCATAAAATTTTATGAAAAAGAACATGTGTATCTATTACTAGCACAAATCCAGCACAGCAAACAATGGTCTCGCCAAAATTTGAGAAGACAAGCATTTATTATTAGTAAATGTGAGTTTCTCTTTGATAGAAGACATTATATAAAAGGGACCAAACCAATCCCGCTTATTGAAGTATATGGTCAAAAGATTTTAGATGTTAGATGACAGGAGGTATCCAATATCAGCAATCAATCTCCTTCCCTGTTCATTGTCACTTAGTCCATCTATCAAAACAACGGCATAATACGTTTCGTTACCTCGCATGAGAATAGCACTATCATGTTCTGCTCCCTGTAGTTCTCCAGTCTTATTCGCAGCTTGAAACGCTGATCCTATACGTGCTGGAAGCTTATGCTGAAACTGCTGCATTTCTAACATTCTCATTATTTTTTCGTGACTAGATTTTTTCAAAAGGTTTCCTTCATATATTTCCCTTAGACACTTTACTACGTCAGAGGCACACGTATAATTATCAACCCCTTTTTCAACAGCGATTTCGTCCATCATATAGCGGTTTAAAACCGTTTTCTTTAATCCTAGATTTCTAGCACATTCGTTAATTTTTTCAAATCCTACTAAAGAAATGAGCTCATTTGTAGCTGTGTTGTCAGAAACAATTATCATAAGGGTAAGCAGCTCTTCCACTTTAATATGTGTTAACCGCGGAAGAGCTCCAAGTACGCCTGCTCCGCCAACCGTGTTTTTTTCCGTTCTTTGAATGACAGATGTTAAAGTCAAGATGCCCTCATCAATTTGACGAAACGCTTCTATTGCGAGCAGCAGCTTGATTGTACTTGCTGCTCTTTGTTGGATAAAAGAATTAACCTGTATGGATTCTTTTCCTTCAATATGAATGCGTATAAGTCCATTATTACTCCGCTTCCATTTAGTAACTGCATCTTCTATTTTCACCCTTGCTTTTTCCATCATTTTGTCGCAGCTGTTTCAATATAGTTGTTACTTATTATCTTTTGATTGTACAAGTGACAGGCCACAAAATGATTTTCTTCAACTTCCTGCCACTCTGGTTTTTGAGTCTTACAGGCTGCTACTGCAAGAGGACAGCGCGTATTAAACACGCAGCCCGAGGGCGGGTTCATTGGGCTTGGCAATTCTCCTTTAAGAACAATTCGCTTCCGATTATCCTCAACGTCAGGATCAGGGATAAGAATAGCTGACAGTAGAGCTTGAGTGTAAGGGTGAAACGGTTTTTGATACAGCTCCGAACTTGTTGTTAATTCTACTAAATGCCCTAAATACATAACTCCGATACGATTGCTTATATGCTTTACCATCGACAAGTCATGTGCAATAAATAAATAAGTTAACCCTTTTTCTTTTTGGAGTTTTTTTAATAAATTAACTACTTGAGCCTGTACAGACACATCTAAAGCAGAAATAGGTTCGTCTGCAATAATGCATTCTGGATTTAGTGCTAAAGCTCTCGCAATTCCTATACGCTGGCGCTGCCCGCCGCTGAATTCATGAGGATAGCGATTAGCATGATCACGATTTAGCCCGACATCTTCTAGCAGCCCATACACGCGGTTAAGCATCTCTTTTTTATTCGAATAAAGTCCGTGAACCTCCATTGGTTCTGAGATAATCTCCTTCACGGTAGAACGAGGGTTTAGTGAAGCATATGGATCTTGAAAAATCATTTGCATATTACGATGAAAAGCAAATTTTTCTTTCTCTGATAGCTCATGCACGTTTTTCCCTTTATAAAGCACCTCTCCTGATGTACGGTTATACAACCCAATGATTGTTCGCCCGGCAGTTGATTTTCCGCAGCCGGATTCACCAACAAGTCCAAAGGTTTCTCCTTTTGAAATATGAAAAGACACGCCGTCTACTGCTTTCAAAACCTGCTTATTCGTAATCGAAAAATATTTGCTCAGCTGCTTTACTTCTAACAAATGCTTCGTTGTCATAACTGCCACCTCCTAATAATAGCGCCGGGCTGCGCACAGCTCTTCTTCATAAAGCGTTCCTTTTAATTCAATCAGTTCAACGGTTTTACCTGTTTTAGGTGAATGAAGCATTTTTCCTTTACCATAATAAATACCAACATGGTGGATAGACCCTTCACCTTTTTCATGAGCGAAAAACAGCAAATCTCCAGGTTGAATAGAGGCTAACCCTACTTCTTTTCCTTGCCTTGCTTGATCGGTGGCATCTCTTGGAATAAGATATCCGTTTGCTTTATGAGTAGCATAGGCAAACCCGGAACAATCATATCCCCAGGCACTCATGCCACCCCATAAATATGGAAGATTCAAAAATTGTTCTCCTGCTGCAATAATCATATCCCCAGTTCCTTTTGTCACTTTACGGTTTCTATCCTCTATTACAACAGCATCTTGACGTTTTATTCTCCCACTGCCAACTGGCGTTTGAACTTCTAGCCATTCTTTATCTTCTTTTAAAAGAGGCAGCTGTGTTTGATAACTAATTTGCAAGGCTTCTTCCGCTAGATGCAGTGTCGCAATCGTTGCTGATACCACTGCCGTTGGTTTATTCAATGGAAAATATTCAGCTTGAGAAATCAGTTGGTGGGAAGGAACCCACCCGGGATATCCTCTTTCATCTTTAGAAGAAAACTGAGAGGGAATAACGATTTTTGCCCATTTACCTTTCATTTCCGTTACATATACTTCTTCTCCTAGTAACAGCTGCGTTTGAACTAAATTTCCCTCACAAAGCTCCAACCGACGTGTATACGTTAATTGTTCTAGCCATTTATCCAGTTTTACTGGGACACTTATTGCATTGTCATCTATTTCTCTGCTAGAGTCATAGGAAGTCCAAACAGTCGCCACAGCTACACAAACGTAATACGTTTTTTTATCCACCACTTATTTATCCTCCCCGCAGGTTTAACCTTCAGCGTTCGACTTTATTTTTTGGTAATGTAATACCGGTTTCAAATTCCACCATTCGTTCATAAGTCGACATCGTGGCATAACTTCCAATCGCCACAGCTGTTTGAGGAGAGCAATGCCCGATGCGAAACCCTCTCATAACAGGCTTTTTTAAAGAAGTCAGGTAACTTGTTAATGCCTCTTCTAATGAAAGTGACTCCGTACGTTTTTTAGGATAGCAGTTATGAAAATCTCCGATAATAATTCCCGCTACATCCTGCAGTTTATTGGCCATATACAGCTGTGTCATCATGCGGTCAATTTCATACGGCTCTTCATCAATATCTTCAATAAATAAAATTCGATTTTTTGTATCTAGTTCAAATGGTGTGCCAAGCGTGCTTACCAGCAAAGTAAGATTTCCTCCTATCAGCTGACCAGTTGCTTCTCCTTCACAAATAGTGTCGAGCGGACTAATTTGATCCGTATAACAAAAAGAACGGTGAGAAAATAATTGATAAAAAGCTTGCTTTGTCTCTATATGAACATCTTCTTTTCCGATATCCGACGAAAGCATTGGCCCGTGAAAGGTAACCAAACCTGTGCGCTGATGAATAGCCGTATGTAAAAACGTAATATCGCTATATCCCCAAAAAATCTTTGGGTTTCGCTTAATTAAATCGTAGTTTAATTGCGAGGCAAGCTTAGCAGTCCCGTACCCTCCGCATGCACAGATAATTGCCTTTACTTCCTTATTGGCAAACATCGCATGTATATCGGCTGCTCGCTGTTCATCAGTCCCTGCCAAGTACCCGTTTTTTTTATATAA
The DNA here is from genome assembly GCF_023824195.1 of Priestia megaterium. Taxonomy (NCBI): domain Bacteria; kingdom Bacillati; phylum Bacillota; class Bacilli; order Caryophanales; family Bacillaceae; genus Priestia; species Priestia megaterium. The sequence continues at coordinate 1,457,927 of NZ_CP085442.1, read as the reverse complement.
ATGCGCGCCTGTTACTACGTTTAATCCTATTTCCTTTAAATATTCTATTCCTTTTTTTAGATTGTGCTGATTAGGCGGACTAGCAGGTGCAATAACAGCTACTGTATCACCTTTTTGTAATCGTTTTGGTTTTATCATTTGTTACACTCCTTTTGTGTAAAGAAATGAAGAAAGTGAAACTTGGGTCAGAAGGGAATTGAAATCCCCTCTGACGAAAAGTTCCACTTTACTGTTTATCTGCCCACTTCAAATCTAAATAGCCAACAGGATGACGAACAATTCCAGATACGTTATCTTTGATTAAAAACACATAGTTGTAGAAATGGATAGGGATGATCGGCATCTCATCAAATAAAATACCTTCTGCTTTATACATAAGCTCAAAACGTTTTTTATTATCCGTTTCGTTCATAGCTTGTTTAATTAACTCATCATATTCTTTATTGCTCCAAGCTGTACGGTTCATTGAATGACCCGTCTGGAAGCTCTCTAAAAAGTTAATTGGATCTGCATAATCAGCTAAAAATGAACTTCGTGACAGCTGAAACTTTAACGCTTTTTGTTCTTCTTGGAAAACATTCCATTCCATATTGGCAAGCTTCACATCTACGCCTAGATTTTCTTTGAACATTTGCTGCAGTGCTTCTGCTATTTTTTTATGCGTATCGTCTGTACTGTATGTTAGCGTAATAGCTGGCAGCTTTTTATATCCTTCTTCTTTCATTCCTTTTTTCAGAAGTGCTTTTGCTTCTTTGCCGTCTGTTTTTAATAAGTCGCCGCCCGTTTTCCGGAAATCCTTTCCATCTACATCTTTAAATCCGTAAGATACGAACCCGCGAGCTGGTTTTTCTTTATTTTTTGTAACAAAATTAACAATTTGATCTTGATCTACAGCCATTGCAAATGCTTTACGGATATTTTTGTTTTGAAAGGGCTCTTTATCTAAGTTAAAGCGGTAGAAGTAAGTTCCTGCTTGGTCTTCGATATGAACATCTCCATCTTTCAACAGCTTTTCACTTAAATCCGATGGAATTTCAGAAACATCTAGTTCTCCATTTTGATACATTTGATATTCTGTGTTTGTATTTTCAACAATTGCCCATTTTACCTTTTCTAGCTTTACATTTTCAGCATCCCAATACTGATCGTTTCTTTCCATTACTAGATTACTGTTATGCTTCCATTTAGTTAATTTGAAGGGACCATTAGCAACAAATGAATCTGCTTCTGCAAACCATTTCGGATTTTTTGTTGCTACTTTTTCATTAATTGGGAAGAACGCTGGATTGGAAACTACGCTTAAGAAATAGGCTTGAGGACTTTTAAGCGTAACTTCAAAGGTTTTGTCATCTAGCGCTTTTACCCCTACTTGATCAGCACTACCTTTACCCGTATTAAATTCTTCTCCACCTTGGATGAAATAACCTAAAAATGCCGCTGGAGAACCAGTCTTAGGATCTAAAAGCCTCTTCCAAGCAAATACAAAATCACTTGCTTTCACGTCATCTCCATTTGACCATTTAGCATCTTTTCGTAAATGAAACGTATAGACCTTTTTGTCCTCAGAGATATCCCATTTCTCGGCCATTGCTCCTTCAGGCTCATCGCTTTTCCCTAAACGAGTCAGCCCTTCCATTAAGTTATTAAGCATATTCCAAGAATATGAATCAAACCCAATAGGTGGATCAAAAGACGTAGGTTCTGCGCCATTATTCATATAAAGGACCTTACCGTCTTCTTTTGCTGTACTGCTCTTCTTTTCTGGCTCCGCGCCTGAATCTTTTGTGGCCGTACAGGCAGCAAGTGCAAATATAAGTACACACATCATTAGTAAAGACCCTATTTTTTTCATCATTTCCCCCTCTTTCATAAGTTCTCTATTCATCTATAAATCTAGCTTATAGTTGTTACAAATTTTTGGGCTCTCTCATCTTGAAGCCAGCAGTGCACTTGGTGACTTTCTTTCAGCTTTGTCGACACAGGATACATGCGATCACACACTTCCATTACGTAAGGACAGCGAGGTGCGAACGAACATCCGGATGGAGGTGCAAATAAATCGGGAGGTGATCCTGCAATAGGCACAAGCTCACTTTCGTATAAATCTAACCGAGGAACTGAACGCAGCAATCCTTTTGTATACGGATGCTGTGGCGTATAAAAGATGTCTCTTCTTGTTCCAATTTCTACAATCTTTCCTGCATACATTACGGCAACACGGTCAGCTACCTGAGCAACTACACCTAAATCATGGGTAATTAAAACAATTGAGACATCCGTTTTCTGCTGAATATTCTTAAACAATTCTAAAATCTGCGCTTGTATCGTGACGTCCAGAGCTGTGGTAGGTTCATCAGCAATTAGCACTTCGGGATTGCATACAAGGGCCATTGCAATGACAATACGCTGTCTCATTCCCCCGCTAAATTCATGAGGATATTGCTTTAGGCGTTCTTTAGGATTTGGAATTCCGACTAGCTCCAGCATTTCAAATGCTTTTTCTTTGGCTTTTTCTTTTGAGATGTTTTCATGTTGCATAATATTTTCTGAAATTTGCTCACCTACGCGAAGAGTTGGATTAAGCGCAGTCATAGGATCCTGAAAAATCATCGAAATATCAGCGCCTCGAATGTCTCGCATTTTCTTTTCTGATAGTTTCGTTAAATCCTGGCCTTTAAATAAAATAGATCCGCTTGTGATCCTGCCCGGAGGTGTCGGAATTAACCTCATAATACTTTGAGATGTTACGCTTTTTCCGCACCCTGACTCTCCGACAATCGCTAGTGTTTCTCCTTTATGCAAATCAAAACTAACGCCTCTTACAGCTTGAACTTGCCCTCCGTAAGTTGAAAACTGTACGTGTAAGTTTTTGATTTGGATCATTTTTTCCATTTGCTTACCTCCTTAATTTTGGATCAAGTGCATCTTGCAGTCCGTCTCCAAGGACATTAAAAGCAAACATGGTAAGAGAAATAAAAAAAGCGGGAAAAAACAAACGCCACCAATAGCCTGATAGAATCGTTGATAAACCATCGTTTGCCATTACTCCCCAGCTAGCATAAGGAGCCTGTACACCCAGCCCTAAAAAGCTTAAAAAAGCTTCAGCAAAAATGGCAGTTGGTACGGTTAGTGTCATTTGAACGATAATCGGTCCCATCGTATTTGGAAGCAGGTTCCGCTTAATGATACGACTAGTTTTTGTTCCAAACGTTTTGGATGCAAGCACGTATTCATAGTTTTTTATTTGCAATACTTGCCCCCGTACAATTCTCGCCATCCCGATCCAACCTGTAACGGAAAGTGCCACAATGATCGTAGAAAGCCCGGGGCCCATGACTACCATCAGTAAAATCACCACTAATAAATAAGGAAGACCGTATAAAATTTCAATTACACGCATCATGACATTATCTGTTTTTCCGCCTTTATAGCCTGAGAATCCCCCGTAAATGACACCGATGATAAAATCAATAAGCGCTGCCATCAGTCCTACAAATAAAGAGATTCTAGCTCCATACCATGTCCGAGTGTACATATCTCTGCCTAAGTCATCCGTTCCAAACCAATGACTAGCTGAAGGAGGAAGGTTTTGCTCTGTAAAAGAAGCTTTCGTTACACTGTAGGGTGAAAACATAGGGCCGAATATAGCCATCACAACGAGAATGACTAAAAAAAAGAGACCCAGCATGGCCAACTTGTTTTTTATAAGCCTGCGCCAAGCATCATGCCAATAAGAAAGACTCGGCCTTACAACTGCTTCAGCTTCAGATTTGTTTTTTTTCTTTGGCACAAACCACTCATCAGGAATTTGCTTATACTCCTGTTTTTCCAGCACGTTATCCCTCCTTCTTATGCAGTTTGATTCGTGGATCAAGTATTCCGTAAGCAATGTCTACTAAAAAAAGCATAATGATGAGAATCGAACTGTAAAAGACCGTAGTGCCCATAATTACCGGGTAGTCTCTCGTATTAATACTGTCCACAAAATATTTTCCCATGCCAGGAATAGCAAAGATTTGTTCAATAACAAATGTGCCGGTTAATACGCTGGCTGCAATCGTTCCAAGAACTGTTATAACGGGCATTAAAGCATTTCTAAGCGCATGCTTAAATACAATTTTCACTGGCGAAAGCCCTTTTGCACGCGCTGTTCGAATATAATCTTGAGTTAGTACTTCTATCATGCTTGAGCGAGTCAAACGTGCAATAATAGCCATAGGACCTGTGGCAAGAGCTAGAGTCGGAAGAATCATATGTAAAGGGCTCGTCCACGTAGCGGCAGGTAAAATTTTCAAATTAACAGAAAGCTGTTGAATTAACAACGTGGCCATAACAAAATTTGGAACCGACAATCCGATAACTGCTATACTCATCGCAATGTAATCAATCATTCCATTCCTTCTAAGAGCAGCGATAATGCCTAGTGTAATACCGGAAATCACCGCAAGAATTAACGTCACCATTCCAAGTTCAAATGACACTGGAAACCCTCTTCCTAAAAGGTCGTTAACCGTTTGAGACGGCTGTTTAATGGAAGGACCAAAGTCAAAGGTAACAATGGATTTTAAATAAAGAATATATTGCACAGCTAGCGGCTCATCTAAGTGATAAAATGATTCCAGGTTTTTTTGAACTGCATCGCTTGTCGCTCGTTCTTCATTAAATGGAGATCCAGGAATCGAATGCATTAAAAAGAAGGTTAAGGTCACAATTACCCACAGCGTAACAAGCATGGATAAAAATCGTTTCAAAATATAACTTTTCACCTTTATCCCACCTTCTAACAGAATGTTGTGCGCGTAGCTAATTCAGTCATAACAAGCATGGCCTGATAAGCTTCTAAAATATCTTTTGCTTGAAACCGAACGGTCGTCGTTCCAGGCTCAATTTCTGTGCCCGGCATTAAATGGGCCCACTCTGCTTGACCGTAATTTGCAAATTCTATTCGTAAGGTTGGATGTTTAGGTGGAATTAAAGGTTTAACAAGGTGTTTGTGTTGAATAGCTGCGGCTGTTTTTTCTTGAAGTAATTGTTCTGCTTTCTTAGGGGTTAATGTTTTGGCTGCAGAACGTGAAATGGCCTGTTTGACGATAGCAGTCGTCACGTTTGGAATAAGCTGCTGTGCTTCCAGCGCCGTTTGGTCATCACCGGCTACCATTAAAACTGGAACGCCGTAATACCCTGCGACGTATGCGTTGAAGCCTACCTCTCCAATATTTGTATCGTCTATGTACATATTGCGAGCACCAAATATCATCGAATGAGACATGACACCAGGCATGGATGCTTTAGCATGATACCCTAGAAACATAGCACCATCAAAAGTCTGATCTAATCCCTGTACCATTGAATATGGTTTTACGCTCCCTGAAATAAGCTGAGTTTCTGGATGAAGCCGTTCAACAAGGAGATTATTCATACTCGAATGACTGTCATTTACCACAACTTCTGAGCACTTTTCTCTAAATCCTGCATAAATTACTGCATTTGCTTCATCCGTCATTATTTTGCGGCTTCTTTCGTAATTTTCTTTCTGTCGCAGAACATTTGTGTGATCGACGAGTCCCGTAATTCCTTCCATATCAACTGACAGGTATAGTTTCATTTGTCTTATTCCTCCTCCTTCCTTGACTGTTAGTCAGTTCATTATAAATTATTCTTATGTTTATAATTTATAATTGTAAGAAAATTATAAATTATCTTTCTTCTTTTTACAACAATATATTGAATTTTTTGACACTTTACTCATCCTCCTTTTAACAAGATATCGCTTACAAATTGGAAATCCCATGGTAAAATAATAGAGCAGCCTGTTGGTTCATTCAGCCGCTCGTCGGCATTAATTGAGGTGTTAAGAATGTTTCGAGTTTCCATTGCTTCACTACAATGGTTTTTATTTATGATTTCTAATAGTATGATTGTTCCTATTGTAATTGCCTCTCAGTTTCATTTAAACGCAGCGGATTCTATTCAATTTTTACAGCGAACGTTATTTATTTTGGCTTTATCCGGGCTCTTGCAGGTGTTTATAGGGCATAAATACCCAATCATGGAAGGGCCAGCTGGCGTTTGGTGGGGCGTCTTTTCTCTGTATGCGAGTCTTGGAACCGTTCTGTTTGGTTCTCACTCTGAAACGCTCCGCGTGCTGCAGTTCACCCTCCTTATAAGCGGGATAATTGCTATTTTGATGAGCCTGCTTGGTCTCATTGATAAACTAGCAAAATACTTTACCCCGACAGTTACCGGTACATATTTAATTTTATTAGTGACGCAGCTCAGCGGTTCCTTTTTAAAAGGAATGTTTGGCATTACAGAAACGAATTCAGCTATTAAACTTCCAATTGCGCTGGCTTCAGCTGCGATTTTGCTGCTGACTTTTTATTTATTATCGCACCGGACGTTAAATAAGCTCAGCATTATTATTAGTATTGGTGTAGGCTGGGGAGTATTTGCAATGCTAGGGTTAGCTAAACCTATCGAATTTCAGGCGCAGTTATTTTACATACCTAAAGTGTTTGTATTTGGAGCTCCTCGCGTTGAATGGAATATGGTTGTTACTGCTTTTTTTGTGACGCTCATTTTAATTACAAACATGCTCGCTTCTATTCGTGTTGTTGAGTCTGTTTATAAACACAAAGGAGAAAAAATTGAAAAAGACAATATTAAGCGTTCCGGGATGGTTTCGGGTATAAGTCAGCTGCTTGGAGGATTGTTTTCAGGTGTCGGTGCCGTTCCTATTTCAGGTTCCGGTGGATTTATTTCAGCTACAAATCTTTATAGCCGAGTTCCTTTTATTGTAGCATCGTGTCTTTTGCTTTTTCTGAGTATCTTTACTCCTTTAACGTCCATTATGTCCGCTCTTCCTCCTGCCGTCGGATACGCGGCAATCTTTCCTGTTTTTACAGGTATGATGGCTCTTGGAATTGGAGAATTCAAGCATGCCAAACAGCCCGAAAAAGCGATGAAAAAAGCCGGTATTGCGTTGCTGTCGGGGATAGGGGTTATGTTTTTGCCTTCTCAAGCTTTTTCAACACTGCCACCTTTAGTTACTACGTTTTTAAGCAACGGATTAGTTCTTGGCACCATTATCATTCTTGTACTGGAAATTTTCGAATCTATTTCTTTGAAAAGACAAGGTGCAAAAGAGGGATAGAAAAAAGAAGCTGAAACTCAGCTTCTTTTTACCTTCTTACCGTTAATCCTTTTAGTTCATCGTCTTCCATAGCCATTTCATAAAATTCTCCCGTTTCATCGTGCGCTAAAACATAACCCAACTCTTCCTGAGCAGAAGCAGTTTTTCCAAGAACAGCTAGATAGCATGCCAAGTTATAGCGAATAAAAAGATCTTCGTCTCCACTTTCTACTCTGGTTATCATAAGCGAAGCTGCTGCTTCCGTTTCACCTTCTAAATGATACGCGATACCTAAATCGGTATACATCCCTTCATACTCTTGACGCTGTTCAATTGCTTTTTGAAGAAGCTGAACAGTTTCATGATAACGTTCCGTTTTATTATACAGTTTTGCTAGTCCTGCATATATGTCAGGCTGATAAATCTCCTGCTGAAGTAATTCTTGAAAAGCTGCCTCCGATTTTTCTACCTCTTCAAGGCTACTCAAAATAAATGCTCGGTATATCTGCAAATTTATATGATATGGCTGCTGTTCAAGAAGTTTTTGAACTAAGTTTAGCGCTTCATGTGCAACCTGTTCATTTTCATGGATATTAACGAGTATATTGGCTAAATGATAGGCAACATCAAAATCCCAGCTTTGATGCAGCGATTTTTTCAGCACGGTGATGCTATCTTCAATCAATCCTTTCTCTTCGTAAAAAGCCGCAAATGCATGCACAGCCTCTTTATTATTCCTATCCGTTTTTATAGCAAGTTCATACAGTTCAATCGTTAAGCCAAGCAGCGTAACCGTTTTTGCTTTTGCTTTGAACTTTGCTAAGCTTCGTTTGAAGATAGATCCTTGCTGCTCTTCTACGATCGAATCGGCATACTCATTTAAAGCCTCGGCTGCATTTTTAAATAACAAGCTTTTGCTTTGTTTTTCCATTTTTATCTTTTTTAAATCTGCCGTAAGCCCGGACAGTTTTTTTCCATTTGGAAAGCTAGACATGAACGTTTGAAATAGAGCGTAATCTTCCGGATCCTCACTTAGTAACTCTGTAAGAATTGTTCTAGCTTCTTCATATCTATGCTCCATGATGAGCCATTTTGCCTGATGATGGCGAATAGCAGGATTCTGTGGATCTAGTTCAAGGGCCTTCTCTAGATGCGTTTTAGCCTGTGAAATGTCTCCTTTTAGGCGATACACATGAGCCTGGCTGTCAGCGAGCCATTGAGGCAGCACAATTTCCTCTACGCTCTTTAATACCTCTAACAGCTCTTCATACTCTTTCTCTGTTTCACAAAGTGAAGCTGCGTGCTCAACGTTTACTTCCATAGGATTCAGCTGTATCCATTGAAGCAGCCAATTCCTTTCAGCCGTTCGATTTTGTTCTTCACAAGCCATTTCGGCAAGCTTCATACAAGCGGCTTCAAATGTTTTATCAAGAGTTAAGCATTTTTGGAAGGCCTCTTTTGCTTCAGTGATGCGATTCATTGATTGATATATTTCACCTAATCGATAATATGGCAAAGCATCTTGCTTGATACGAAGCGCTTGATGATAAAGTTTCTCACTTTTTGTTAGCTGCTTGGCTTGTTCGTATAATATGCCTAAATAGCACATGTACAAAATCTCATTAGGGTGCTCTTGATGTTCTGCAGTTAAAAACTTAATTCCACGAGTCAGTAAAGCCGTGTCTTCTAAATAACTCGTATATGCTTCTAACACTTCATCTAACGCTGTTTGAGCAAAATGAATTCCTTCTTCATAAAGAGCAAATCCAAATTCTATCGTTTGGTTGTCTAGCTCCTTTTGTTTTGCTGCATCTAAAAGCATGCTGCCTGCATCCAACATGACGTCACTGTTCGATGAAAACTTCTGCGCAATAAGCGTGAGCGTATCAACGGCCGTTAAATGTTCACCTGTTTCTAGATACGCATAAGATAAGCCCAAATACATAAGGGCATCTTCTTCTATTTTTAAGCCTTCTTTATACAGAGCAATAGCTTCTTCGTACCTTTGATTCGCGACGTATAAATCGCCTAGTCTTCCTCGAATTGTCATGTCGCTCGGGAGATGCTTCATGCCTTCTTTGAGATAGCTTTCAGCTTCGTCTGTTTTTTCTAGTTGATATTGTAGCAAATCAGCTATCGAAAGATATGGATAAGGAACAGTCGGCAAAAGCTGTTTAGCTACTTGAAATCCCCGGTAAGCTTTACGAAACTTTTTTAAATGTTCATCACAACGGGCTCTTTCAAACCAGCTGTGCGCATCTTTTGGGTTTTCTTTTAATAACGCGTCGAAAAGAGTTCTGGCTTCTGCGTATCTTTCTTTCTCCATTAAAATAAGTCCGTGATTGATTTGTGTATAAGATTCATCGCCATACATATTTAAGGAAATAGTCGAGCATTCAAAAGCCTTTTCGAGGTTTCCTTTGTACATATATGCAAGTGCTAAATAGCTCCAGTTCAAATGCTGCTCTACGTCTAATTGCAGCGAGCTGCGCAGTGCTTCAGCAGCCTCATCATATTTCTCTTCATCCAGCGCAATTCTTCCTTTAAGATAGTGATAAAAAGAGCTATGCTTTTTGTTATCTATGTGGTGTAACAAGGAAGATGCTCCCTTACTGTCGTCAAGTTTAAAAAAGGCATATGCGGCGTGAAGCTTAAGATAATCATGATTGCTATATTTCTCTAACACATGATTAATACACGTACGAATATAGGCTTCATGCTCTTTTCTGTACAAATGCTTCATACTGTAAATAGCGGCAAATGGAACATGCTCATTTGCTTTTAATAAAGAAACGAGATCGTTAATGTGTGCCTCTTCATCCGCTTCAACTAATTCGATTAAGTCATACAGCTGACGAATAAACACATCTTGCTCTTTAGAAAGTGAAGCGAGATCCGCTGCCGCTTTAGAAGCAACAATTGATAAAAAACCCGAATTAGCGTAATGCTGATCAAAATTTTTATATTCTACATACGTTGGACTTAGAAAATTAGCATCTTGTACATGAAAAAGTTCAAGTTCATCATCATAGCCAAATACAACTTGAACGTGGGAAGCTTGTTCAAATTCCAGACTGACCAAAATAGGCAGCCCTTTGTCTAATAGTTCTTTAAACTGTTCAACTGTGCCTGTAAAAAACATCGCTGCAAAGCCAAGAGATTCAAAGTAGCTCACCGCAGTTGATAATTTGGACCCTAACCCTCCGTAAATACGCGTTCCAATCTCATCCTGCGTTTTTTCGGTATGTAAAAGTTTTAACATCATACTCATACTGGCTGGCACGCAATAATTATCTTTTTGAACAATTGGTACAATAGGAAGCTTGATTGTACTGAATTTATCGTCTGTATGCTTTCCGATTAATTTTTGATAAGGTGAATCTTTTAAACATCGCTTAGTCGAGAGCAGATGCGTAAGCTGAGATTGCTGCTGGTGTTCAAAATAAATGTCGGCGCGCAGCAGCGTAAAAAAATCTTGATAATCGTGATAGGGTAACTTTGAGTCGATAAATTCAATCGTTTCAAGCAAGAGAGAATACTCTTTTAAATCTTTTAATCGCATCACTTTATCCATATATAAAGACGGAAGCTGTGGATAGCGTACAATAGCCTCGTTAATTGTTTCAAGCGATTGTTCATGCTTCCCTTCATACGCATACAAGTCCGCGAGCATTGCATAGCAAAAATCTCCATTCTTCTTATATGCCGTTCCTTCTTTTAAGCAGGCTTCAGCTTTCATTCTGTCATTGAGCTGCAAATAAAAATAACCCCATCTGTCAGCCATACCCTTTTGATTATGTGACGTTACTTGTTTCATCCACTTAGAAGCTTCATCCACTTGTTTCATTTCTAAAAGAATTCTTACCTTTAAAAAATAGATTTTCTCAAGCTGTTCCTCTTTAACTGATTCCGTATCCAGCTGAGAAATTAATAAAGAAAGTCTATCATCAGCGTCGAGTATCTTGCCTTCTCGCAGAAGATCATCGCAATAAAGAGTCACCATTCGAATCGAGCCAAATCGACGATAGCCATATGTCGTTAACATTCGGCTTAAACGATTTAATAAAGCTTCATCACAAAAGCGAATAAGCTCGTACAGCTCTTCTTCCGTTTGTAAGTTTGTTAACCATTCTTTCACAATCCCCGCAAGGCTCTTTGGTTGAAGGCTTTTTACTTCTTCTGTTATATACGCTACAAGATCAAATATTTGATAATGATCCACCATGCTTTTTAATTTCTGATAATTTATACTCAATTCAAAACCACCTTATTCAATAAAATAAGAACTATTGCATCTGCTGTCTATAAATTGAAGTATAAGAAATTTCAAGGATTTTTTCTAGACACAATATAAATTTAAGCATATTGACGGGTCTTTAAATAGCAAAGAGCTGTCTTTTATCATAAGACAGCTCCGTAAAATCACACTTCAGCTTTCTTCAGTTTTACGCCGCCTTCAGGTTTTGGTTTGATAGCTTTTAAAACTAAAATGGCACCTACCGCACTAATCCCTAGAGACGTTTGGAACACAGCCATGTCCGACCACTTCATAAGCAATGTATAAAGAGGAGGCCCAGCTGCTACTCCGACAAAGCGCATCGAACTGTAAAGAGACGTAATGGTTCCTCTCTCTTCCTTTTCAATTCCTTCTGTAATAAGCGCATCAAGACTGGGAAGAGCTGCTCCAATTCCAATTCCACCAAGCACTAAAGTGAGTAAAATACTAAAAAGAGACGTATTAAAAAATAAAATGATGAAAGAACATGTTAACAATAAAAAGCCAAAAAAAGCAGACCACTTCATAACGATTTTATTGTTTCCAACTTTTTTCCCCGCCACAAAAGAAGAAATAGATAAAGCTAGCAAAGGAATAGCCATCACTAAACCTTTTTTCGTATTCACAATATGATAACGCTCCTCTAGTATGGTCGATAGGTAAAATAAAACACCGAATAATACAAGCATAATAATGGCGCCTAAAATAAAAATAGCCATAAGCCATCCAATATTTTCTTTGAGCGTTTTCTTCAAATCCTTCAAAAACTGCGTAATACTTTTCTTTTTTTGTTCAGATTCAGAAGAACTATCATTTTTCGGAACTTTTACTAAAAAGATAACCAAAAGAATCGAAATAAGGCAAAGAATAGGAATGAACCAAAAAGGAAGAAACCAAATCATAGCCGCTAAAAAAGCTCCCAGTATTGGGCTTAGTACTTTCCCAAACGTATTAGCTGTTTCAATTAAACCTAGTCCTTTTGTAATTTCTTGCTCGTCTTTGAACATATCTCCTACACAAGGCATCACAACAGGCATAGCTCCTGCTGAACCTATTCCTTGAATCGCGCGGCCAATTAAAATAACCCAGAAAGGATTGGCCATTTGCCATGAAGCCCAGCCTGTTAAAGCCCCTCCTACTGCGGCAAGCAGCAAACTAGGAATAATAATTTTCTTGCGGCCAAATCGATCTGATAAATAACCAGCAATCGGGATTAAAAAAATAGCGAAAATTGAGTAGACCGTGATAATCATGGATACCTGCAGCGAGCTTATCTGTAGACGTTTTTCAATCACCGGCAATACCGGAATTAACATTGAATTTCCGAGGGTCATGATAAGTGGCACAGAAGCAAGAGCAAGTAAATCCAATTTTTTTCTACTTTCCATAGCGTCCTCCAAACCTTACTTCTAATTAACGTCACAATCACACGTTTTTCAATTTAAGCGTTATAAAACCTCTCGTGTTCATTGATTTTAAAGCTTAACTATCTCATTACATAAGATGATGTGTATCTATATTTTTTAGCTAAAAAGGTGATTGCTATTCATGGTTTCACTGTTCTTCTTTAATTTATTGAACTTTGTTATTTATCCCTGTTAATACTTGTAAAATCACATATTTTAAATCCTATATATGAAGAAGCGTACGAGTATCTCCGTACGCTTCTTCATATATAGGTGTCATCTTGTTACACTACTTCACCTCGATGACCATCTCCATCATACATAAACTGTTTATCAATGATATGTTCGATATATATGGTTGTCAAATCACTTTTTTTCACTTGAGCTACAATTAATCCTAACGGATCGCCAATAGTGAAGCTTGTTCCATTTTGAAACATTAGCAGCTGCTCATTTAAATGCAATACTCGCTTATAAATTTGCTCTTTCTCTAGGTTGCTGCGGCTCTTTGCTGCTTCGAGCGTTGAAAATAACAAAATGATTTCTTTTCCATTTACTTGTGTACGATACATACACGACCCACTCCTTATCACCGCGTTAAAATTATGCTGACTATACTTTTATTATAAACTAAATTTTCAGTTATTTTTCATCTCATAAGAAATTTTTTTAGTTATAATTGTACTACGTCTATGTTAAATGAAAATTCAATTTTCAGAAAAGTGAAATTTTAATGTTGAAATTTTATTTCTTCTTATTATATAATATAAACAATCATTTACCTCTATTGGAAATGATAATTCGAGTTTCAGCAGCATGAGGCTGCACAGTACTAGGGGGATTCAAGTTATGCAAAATGGTAAAGTAAAATGGTTCAACAATGAAAAAGGCTATGGTTTTATTGAAGTTGAAGGCGGCAGCGACGTATTTGTACATTTTTCTGCCATCCAAAGCGAAGGTTATAAATCCTTGGAAGAAGGACAAGAGGTATCTTTTGAAATTGTAGAAGGCAATAGAGGCCCACAAGCCGCTAATGTCACTAAGCTATCATAAATAGATCTTTTTATTTTATAGTAAAAGAGACTCTTTTCCGAGTCTCTTTTTTGTTATACCTAGCGTTTGGCCTCAGTAAGCTGCTGTTCACATGTTTGAATAGACTGCATGCACTGCTGAAGAAATTGCTCGTCTACTCCTGTGCCATGAGCTTTGGCAGATTGAAGCTGTGCTTTTGCATCATTAAGCGCATTCGTTGCCTCTTCAAGCTGCTGAGGACTCATACTCATCGTAGCTGTTCCAATCATCTTTTGAGCAGATTGAATAGACACTTCTACTTGCTTTAAATCATTATATCCTGTTGTTACTTCTTCATTTGAAAACTTATCCATTGAAAGAACACCTCCATATGGATAGAATGAAGCTGCTGCCTGCAAATTATACACGCTTACTTTTTAGTCAGCAAATCTCCATACTGCTTAATTTTTTCTCCTACAGTACACTCTTTAATACAAAACGTCTGAGCGTATGTTTTGCCCTTTTCTTTATTAAACGTTTTTTTTACAAAACAATCACTACAGTAGTAATCCAATAACTCCGTTACTTCTTCTAATAATTGTTTACGTTCCACTCTCGTTCATCTCCATTTCGTTCTGTGTGTTACACTTGCTTCCTGCTAGCAATTGGTATCCCTTGAAGAGCTTGAGTAGCAAGCTGGTCAGCCTCTTCATTTTCCTTCCTCGAAATAGGCTCATATACCGGTCGGATACCAAGTTCCTGCATTTTATCTTCTATTCGATCTAAGTACCGATTAAACTCTTCTTCGAAACAGGGCCACTCCCCAGCCAGCTGATTTAATACAACCTGAGAGTCACCTCTAAACGTTACCGGTATATGATGAACACCAAGTTCCTCAAGCTCTTGTATTAAATAATAAAAAGCAGCATACTCTGCCTCATTATTTGATTCAATCTCTTGCAGTCTTGAGTTGCGTCGTATTCGGTAAGACTTGTTGTTCTGTTTAAAATAAATCACAACCCCAAGCCCCGCTAAGAGCGTATCATGCTCATAGCCTCCGTCAAAATATGCCACAATATCATGAGGCTCTGTCTGTACTTCCTGTAAGAGCTTTTTCGCTTCTTTTACAGTCCATTTTTGCTGCTGCTCATCAAGTAGAAAAATTTCCTTCGTTCGACCTGTTTTTTCTAAATCACCCACAATCATTAGCGCCTCATTCGCATCTGTGAAATCGGATGTGAAAATTAACTGTTTATGTTTCGAGGATTTATAATGCCATTCAATTTGGAAATTCATAACGAGCATTCCTTTCATCAGCAATTTTGAATTCAACACTTTTTCTGCTTTTTTGTATTTTATCTTCTATT
Organism: Priestia megaterium; assembly: GCF_023824195.1. NCBI lineage: Bacteria > Bacillati > Bacillota > Bacilli > Caryophanales > Bacillaceae > Priestia > Priestia megaterium. Next base: position 1,442,735 of record NZ_CP085442.1, on the reverse strand, counting down.
ATGTCTTTTCATGACAGTTTTCTTACCTAATAAGCGGATTTTAGCGTTTATACGTGCTAATATAAAATAGCTGAAGTACTTATGATACAATACTATTGATGAAAAAACATGGTTTAAGCTTATATTGTTTTAACAAGGAGGCTGTATGATGATTGAAGTTTATATAGACGGAGCCACTGCTGGCAATCCTGGTCCTTCTGGAGCTGGTATTTTAATTAAAGGAAATGGTGAACATCATCGTTACGCTATTGCTCTTGGGACAATGACGAATCATGAAGCAGAGTACCATGCACTTCTTCATGCATTAAAAATTTGTTTAGAAAAAAAGTATACGAGCGTATCTTTTCGAACGGACTCTCAGCTAGTAGACCGCGCAATGAACCAAGAATACGTTAAAAATAAAGCGTTTGCTCCTTTACTGGAAGAAGCCCTCAAATTGTCCAGTCAATTCGATTTATTTTTTATAAAGTGGATCCCTAGCTCTCAAAATGCAGGTGCTGATCAGCTGGCCAGACAAGCCATTAATCAAAAAGAAGCAGGAATGTAATCCTGCTTAAATCATACCTGATGACTTTAAATATTGAATGGCTTGTTTTTGATTGCTAATACGATTTGATGTCAAATTCTCGAGGAGCGATACAAAAAAACTGCCGTCAAATTCTTTTTGTACTTTTAGTGTCCATTCAATTGTAAATATGACCATCTCGTCAGCTGCACGCGTATACTGCTGACCAAATGAAATAAATCCACGTGCATCTTCTGCTAAATGAAAGCCTTTTTCTTCAAGATAAAGAAGATACTCTTCAACGGTTTGAGCTGTTTTTGTCACTTTTTCGTCCCATCCTTTTGCAAAGGTTCTTCTTTATCTTAGCTTACTTTTGGCTATTTGACTATGATTTCCCTTCTAAAAAATAGCCAATTGCTCCAAGTGCTACTCCTAAAATGGCTCCGCCAATCACTTCTTCGGGCTGATGCCCAAGCATTTCTTTCAAGCGCTGTTCCGTCAAATCGTGAAAGCCTCCGTCTGGAAGACCCGCAAGCTTTTCAATTTCTTCATCTAACGTATTCACTTTAATAGTAATTTCGCCAGTCTGCCTTCGAATTCCTTGTGCATCGTACATGACAATAATTCCAAAAACAGATGCTAGCGCAAAGTCAATCGTAGAAACACCTCTTTTTAACGCTACATAGGTCGCCAAAGAAGATACGCCGGCTGAATGAGAGCTTGGCATTCCACCCGACGCAGCAATCATCCGCATATCCCATTTTCCTGTTTGATACTTTTTAATTGGGATTTTTAAGGCTTGGGCTAAACCGATTGATGAAAGAGCAATGACAATTCCTTTATTCATATTGCTTCACCTCATCTATAGTTTGCGATGGATTGACGTCTCGTACCCAAGCAAATATTGCCCAACAAAAAACGCCGGGCTAATCTGCTGATAGAGCAGACTAATTCCGGCGCTTTTGGAAACAGTTCTGTTATTTTTTACGCTTTTTTTGTGCAGCATTATTCATTTTGGCAGATTCAACTTCAGCATAAGAGCCGAATTCTTGTCCATATTGATTATTTGCACTTTTATTAGCTTCTAACTTCTTGTTAACAGAATTGTTTTGGTTTTGTTGCACGTTGAACTCAGAAGCAAACTCCCCAGCATAAGTGTCATTTGCACTTTTTGCACGCTTTGCTTTTTGAGCCTGATTTGCTTTAAACTCAGAAGAGAACTCTTGGTTATAATTATGCTTTGCATTGTTATTCGCTTGCGCATTTTTATTACCTAATTTTTGACGACCCATCGCTATCTCCTCCTATTTGTACCTCGTTGGTACACTATTAGTATGGATCAAGCGGCACGTCATATCCTGTTCAAATTAAGGTAAAAACACCAGAGCTTAGCACGTTTATATTCTTGCTACGTACTCTTTAACCATTTCTTCTGTCACTACTTTACGGCCTGGAATGATGGTATATTTTTGAGACAGCTCATTAATTTCTGCTGTTACAGCGTTAATACCGTCTACAGAAAAGGGCTTCCCTTCTTTACACAAAAGCACAGCTGCTTCAATAGCTTGCTCGCGTCGAGCTTCTAAGCTGGCAAAAGCACGTACTAATTCGTGCTGTTTTTTAGAATGGGCTGAAATTTCTTTATGTACACTCATGTTCTTTCCTCCATTATATTATGCTGAGTTAGTAAAAATAAGTTAATGTCCTCATAACTGATTCGCTTTTCCGGTAATTCTTTTAAGTTTTCTTCTATCGCTGCAGCTTCTTTCTTAATGCTGTCCAAAAAGTTCTTCATTTTCTCATTAAAAACAATTTGCCCGCTTACCTTGCATTGTACAAACTGCTTAATGATGGATTGCTGCCTATCATCAAGGTTTGCCTGCTTGCATAAGTCAGCAAATAAAATGACAGGGAAACTGCGCTGCTTTACTACTACTTTCAGTGATAAAAATGCACGAATCAGTTGGAGCATCACTTTTATATCCTCTATTGTAACAGAAGATGTCAGATTTCTTTTACTATTTATCGTTAAAATTTTAAAATAATGATATCCCAATGCTTTTAAGGAATATGATTGAGCCATCATTTGCCGAAGTGGCTCAGCAAACGATGGCTTCTGATAATAAACAAAAGGCGACCATAGCCACTCATAAAGCGAAGGGTTTGATTTTGTAAACAAATAAATGGTTTTGTACAAATCCCACCCTTGCATATCATAATTGCCTTCTGCTACATTAATGACCTCTTGAGGTCTATTGAGATGAAGATAGCGTGATGCTTTATATTTGTATATAAAGCGGACGTCAAAATCACTCGCTAACGTATCGAGTCCGTAAGCACGGCTGCCTGATTCACATGCAAACAAAATTTCCACATTATATTCTTTTTCAATTTCCTGTAAACGTTTATTTATGTGTGTAGACATAAAAATTAATGACCCTTTCTTTCCTCCAATACATGTTCTAGCACCGTCATTGTACTTACCAATTCTTGAATTGGAAATTCTTCAGACACGGCCGCTTGCAGCTGTTTGTAATAATCATACCATTCTTCAGATACAGACTGTTTATGCGCTAAAACGTACTGATTCACTAAATGGGTATAGTGTGAATGAAGAGCGGCTTCTTCTTTCGCAATGTAGTGATTAACATCCGGCTTAATACGTTCTAGTAAAGCAGCGTGAAGCTTTGCTTTCTCATTTTTTTCAAAAAAGCTTTTATTGTTTTTATACAGTGAAAGCTCTTTTTGATACGATTCATTCTCATCAAATTGATGACTTGTCACAACTTCACTGCCATTTGGAGGCTCTAACGAGTTCAACGTTGGAGTAAACGTCGGTTCATAGCGCTGTAGCTTTGTAATAATCATTCGATGCCAGTCTTCGATTAATTTTACGATGTATTTTTCGATTCGCAAAGTGGTCGCACGCACTTCTTGAGTTGCGTCGAAGGAAATAGACGTTAACAACTCCTGTAAACACAGGCGCAGCTGCTTTTGCTTTTCACCTCGATCATCCCTTAAGTTTGCTGGACTGAATGCTTCTTTAAAGAAATCATCGTACCTCACAAACAGACGTTTTTTTACATAAAATAAGAGCTCTTCTAATTCTCGGTCAAACTGCTGTTGTTCATATTCAAAATGAATTTCATGCAGTTTTGCTGCTACCTGCTCATTTTTTATGTGAAGAGATTGAATGTATCGCTTTTTATCCACTTCTGATTTTGTTTGCACCTGTTTCATTTCATTGGCAACTGCTAAAATTTGTTCGAAATCTGCATAAACACTTTGGATAGCAAGCTCTGGTAATTCATAATTTATGAAGCGGTAAAACGCATTTTTGAATGGCAGAAACATTTTATCCTCGTGGTTTTGCAAAGCCTGCAAGCTTGATACCGGGTATAAGCGCGGAAAGCGTATACCATACTGTTCAAGCTGCTCTTTTACGTACGTCTGAACTAACTGCAGCTCTGTATCCGAGCTGGCTAGGTCCGCTGCATTTACTAAGAAAAACATTTTATCAAGCGCAAATACATCTTTTACACGGCCAAGCTGAATAAGAAATTCGCGGTCAGCTTTTGAAAACGCATGATTATAATACGTTACAAATAAAATGGCATCTGCATTTTTGATATACTCAAACGCTACTCCCGTGTGTCTCGCATTGATTGAATCAGCTCCGGGTGTATCAACGAGCGTAATGCCTAAGCGAGTAAATTCACAGTCATAATACAGGTTAATAAATTGAACAAAACACGCTTTTTCTTCTTTGGCTACATAATCATGAAATTCTTCTGTATCCACTACTACTTCTAAACCGATATGCTGCTTGACTTCGGCGTAGCCTTTTTCTACTGCCTGTAAAAACGACAAATGCAGCTGCAGCTCTTCTGTTGCCTGCAGGGTTGGAATAATCGTTAGCGCTTCGTCAATTGATTCTACTTCATGATGAAACAGCTTAAGTGCACCATTTAAATCTTGGATCATCTGCTCGTTTGTTTTCATTTGCACAACAGCTGTTTTATGCGGCCGTTTTTCTGTTGGAGGCATAATTTTATTGATGGTTGCTGTTGTTGGGTTCGGAGATACAGGAAGTAATCTTTCTCCAATCAACGCATTAGCAAAAGATGACTTACCGGCACTGAATGCTCCGAATAAAGCTACGGTAAACGTTTGATTTGATAGCTTTTTACGCTTTTCTTGAAGCCTGTTAATAAAGCGGTCTAACTTTCCAAATGAACGGAGCTGTTCGAGAACAGCTGATACATCTTGAAGAACCTTTTCTGTTCCTGTTTCATGCACAGCTTCCTCAGGCTGTGAAACTAACTGCTGCTCACTCACAGCTTCATGCTTTTCTTCAGCTTTCATGATGCCCGTTTCATATTCTTCTTGTAACATATATGACAACTCGTTTGTATCTTCTGCCGTTAGGTTGTCATCAGTTTGCTGTAAAGATTGAAGCAAAGCTTTTGTACGTGCCAGTTTTGCTTTCATTTCCTGAAGAGATGTATACGCTTCTTCAAATGCCTCACATTCCTGCAAGTGTTGAGAAATGTTCTCACGCTTTACTTCATCTTGCTCGATTTTGCTCTGTTCGATTTGCGCATAAAGCTCGTATAATAATCGCGTGGCTTTTTTCTTAATATGATCGGCTACATCTTTTGCGTACGTTAAAACATAATCACCATTAATCGTAGCTCCTGCCTTTACCGTTTCAATTAAATCATGCGGTTCTAACGGGATTTCAAACTGCTGAACCTGGCGTATAAGATCCGGGTCGGTAAGATTTTGATTTTTCACCAGCTCTTGCACATATTGCTGCAAGTGCCACTGCAGCTGAGAAGCTGCTCGTTCTTTCATATCATCAAAAAATAACGTCAGCCGCTCTTTTTTTACTTCCTCGGTCTTTTTCTTAGCAAATAAAAGGCCTACTTTAAAATCAGGCTTTGTCGTTTCTAAAAACAGCCTAGCTTTTTCTCTCATTTCATATGGTGTTAAATTGGCGTTGCTTAGTATCTTATCTGTTTCTTGTTGGTACGTTTCTGCTAGCTGCTTTTCAGCACGCCTCATTTCAGCTTCTTTTTCGAGAAGCTGCTCTTTTTGCTGCTTATTCATTTCATGGTTCTCAAGCGTCAGCTGATGGCGCAGCTTGTCATGAATCGTTAACTTTTCTTCTTCTTGGTCTTCAATAAAGGCAAGGTGATCGTCAATTAACATTTGCATCGCATGTTGAATATGCTGATGTCGGTTTTCTTTTTCCGTCATCATAGCAAGTAATAGAGATTTTACGTACGAAAGATCATTATGACGGTTGGCTGGCTCTTTTAAGGACGTATAGAAGATTCCTTCTGGTCTCACATTCCACTTTAAAAATGACGTTTCTACAGATTCTTTAAATGCTTGAAATGTTAGCTGATCTTCTTGGTGTTTATCGATTTGATTTACAATTAAATAAAGCGTTTTATTAGCTTCTTGCAGCTGTTTTGCAAATTGAAGATTTAATTCTGCCTGCACATGATTATAATCCATCACGTAGAAAATAACGTCAGCTAAGTGAAGAGCTGACTCGGTCGATACACGATGCGCATCATCTGTTGAATCAATTCCCGGTGTGTCCATCACCACAACATTTTTAGGAATAGCATCTGTATCTATCGATAAATGAATGGACTCTACTTCATCTCCATCGACAGCAAACTGCTTAATTTGCTCATACTCATAAGGCGCTTCATAACGCACCGGCGGCTGTTTGCGGTAATAAACGGTTGCATGCTCATCCCCAGCTTTTACTGATACTAAGTTTGCGCTTGTTGGAATAGGACTTGCAGGCAAAATTGCTTGCCCCATTAATTCGTTAATCATGCTCGATTTTCCAGCCGAAAAATGTCCGCAAAATGCTACAACAAATTCGCCGTTCACCCACTTTTTTAACAGCTGTATTGCTTTTGCTGCCTGCTGTTCATCTCCAGCTGCTTGAAATTGCTTATGTAAATGAAAAAGAGATGCTTCCAATTGGAGATTTTCTTGATGTTTCACACTCACTTTACCCATTATTACTCTACCCCTTTTGCCTCATTCAAGACTGTATTTAAATGTTCTCTATCCAGCTTCATTTCTGCTTATTCTTTCTCTATTTTACTTGATTCACATGCGTTTTCCCATAAAAAACTGAATTTTTAGTTACAAAAACAATAAAAAAAGCTGTCAATAATTTGACAGCTTTGCATCGTACTTTTTATTCATCCCATGTATGTTACGCCTTTTGGGCTTTTTCAATATTTTTCATTACATACGTTGTGACGCCAACATATGTAGCAAGTGCTCCGATCACAAAAAGACTAACCATTACGTCCACCACCGTTTCTACTTGATGAAATTGATAATCTTTATCATTTGTTTTATCTTATCATGAAAGATAATCATTTTCAATTAGTTTTAAGATTTTTTTACAGGAAAGAAACGTCCCCTGTTTTGCATGACTTCGCCGTAATTTGTTTCATTCGTTAACGCTTGCTCTTCTAAGGGAATTCTGACGGCTAATATACACAAATTGAAAACAGAAAAAATAGCTAACGTCCAGTATGCCTGAAACATAAGCGGAACTAACACCAATTCTGCCGCTACTACTGTATAGTTAGGGTGCTTCATAAAACGATAAGGACCTCTTAGCACAACCTTCGCATTAGGCAAGACGATAATTTTTGTATTCCAATACTTTCCTAACGAAGAAATAGCCCATATTCTTGCAAGTTGAACAAGCACAAAAAAGCTAAACAACAAAAAAGAAAAGTGATACATTCCATCGTTTAACACATACACTTCCGTAAAAAGAGCAGCAAAAAAAGCGGCATGCATGCTTACCATCCATTTGTAGTGACTTTGACCAGCTTCGTATGCTCCCTGCTTCTTCATCCAAGCTTCATTTCTTTTGGCAATAACCAATTCACATAGACGCTGTAAGATAATAAATACAAAAAAGCTATAAAAAAACAATCGCTTTACCTCCACTCTAATAGAAGCATTTCAGAACTAAATCCAGGGCCAAGAGCTGTTAATAAACCGTATTCTTTACTCGAAATTTCTTTCTTCATAAAGCGGTCTAGCACATACAAAACGGTTGCCGAAGACATGTTTCCATGGTTTTTAAGTACATCTAGGGAATCAGCAATCATATTTTCGTTTAGCGATAGCGTTGATACATATGCTTCAAGCACTTTTTTCCCTCCAGGATGAGCAACAAAATGCTTCAAATCGCGACTGGTCAAATTCTGTGTTTGTAAAAATGACTCAACTTCTCCGCCTAACCACGAATCGATAATCGTGGGAATATCTTTTGAAAAGACAACAAATAGTCCATCATTTTTAATCTCCCATCCCATTACATCTTCTGAATTGGGCATGAGCGTCGATTGTGTATGTAAAATGTAAGGATAGCTTTTTTCAATGGCAAAAGTGGTATCAGCTTCGTCACCTGCGACTAAAGCAGCCGCTACTCCATCTGCAAATAAAGATGTACCGATTAAGTTGCTTTTTGAACGATCATTTCGCTGAAAAGTTAAACTGCAGAGCTCAATGGATAAAACAAGGACTTTGGCACGCGGAAAGGCTTTGCAATACTCATAAGCTCTTGAAAGCCCAGACGCTCCTCCAGCACACCCTAATCCCCAAATAGGAATTCTTTTTGTATGGTCTGAGAACGCAAGCTTATTCATAATTCGCGCTTCAATACTAGGCGTAGCTAAACCGCTTGTTGAAACATAAAAAATAGCCTCAATTTCTCCACACGGCAAAGGGGTACTTACATAGTTCTTATTTGTTAAGCAGTCTTCAATTGCTTTTGTACCTAATTCAACAGCAGATTCTATAAAAGCATCATTTTTTTCTTCGAATGTATGATCTTCTTGAAACCAAGATAAGTCTTTGGCAAAATTACGTTTCTCAATTTGGCCATTTTGAAAAACGGTCAGCAGACGATTAATATCTTTAAACGATTCGGAAAAAAGTTCTTTTGCAAATAGCAGCGTGTCTTGCTGAGTTAATTCATAAGGGGGAACTCCAAATCCAACTGAGATAATCTTTGGCATACACTTCACCTCTTTGATTGCGTTACATTTAACATTTGTAATAGCTGGGGATTTATTCAATTCTTTTTTAGTGGAATGGAGGCGAAACACAAAAAAACTTTCCTGTAACTCAGGAAAGTCTACGTTTTGAAGAAGTGTATGTTTGTTGTGCACTTTTATTATAGCGCAAATAATCTGAATGTACAGATACAATTTATGGATTGACGAAAATAAGTGCTTATTTTTTATGAAAAGAAAATGGACATATAGATTTCATCTACATATTCATTGTTGAAATAAGCTTGTTCTTTCATAACGCCTTCTTGTTCAAATCCTACCTTTTTATACAATTCGTATGCCACTTTATTCGAAGCAAACACAGTTAAAGAAAGTTTATGAAGATTATTTTCTTTGCACCAGTTTAGCGTATAATTCATAAATTGTTTTCCTATTCCCATTCCCTGTGCTTTTGAAATAAGCCATGTACGGAAGAGCCCCGTGTGGCGCTTCATTTTAATTTCGCCTCTAAGAACACGTGCAATTCCAAGCACTTCACCTTCGACCTCAGCTACAACGTACATGTGATTGTTCTTTTCTACTGATGCAATAAAATCTTGTTCTTCTTGGACGGTGCGCGGCTCATCTTTTTGAATAAATTCCCCAGCCTCAATAATTTCTCTTACCGCTGTTGTAATATGCTCCGCATCACTTGCCTGTGCGGGGCGAATAGTGACTTCACGTCCGTCTTTTGCTTTAAATTTCACTATGTTTTTCTCTGCTATAATCATCTATATCAACTCCTATATTTTTCACCATTCAGTACTACTATTTTGGTTCTAGCTTGCGTAATTTATCAGTGGTAAAGTTCTGCTTTTCATTTCATCTAACAAGCAATCATGTGCATTTGTTGTATTACCCACGCTTTAAACAAAGCTAAACCATTTTTGAAATATTTATTCTTGCACAGACATCCTAGAAATGCAATTAATTGCGTTAAAGAACTATTATTCCAAATTTTCTTTACAAAAGTTCATAAAAAAGAGGCTGGGACACAACGAAATCAATCCAACCTCAAGACGAACAACAAATGGGATTAATGAGCTGGACTGCTTGTGACACCGCTGTGGATCTCCTGCAAGGCTTCGATTTCCGCGGGAGTCTTCGCCTCGCCCTCCAATCAACAGCTAGAAGCAACGAAACACATGAAAGCGCTACGTCCATCTTAACAACAAAAAAATACGAACTAACAACCAATAATTTTGATTATTAGTTACTAGTTCGTATTTCACTTCGACTAAAATATTTTTGTCCCAGCCTCTACTTTTTATTATAGTCCCATTGAGATATATTTTACTTCTAAATAATCTTCAATGCCGTAATGACTTCCTTCACGTCCAAGACCACTTTCTTTAAAGCCACCGAATGGAGCTTGAGCTGCAGATGGAGAGCCATCATTTACTCCTACAATGCCGTATTCTAACTCTTCAGATACAAACGTTGCTTCTTTAATGTTTTCTGTAAATACGTAAGCGGCTAAACCATAAGGGCTATTGTTTGCTCGTTCTACGGCTTCTTCTACTGTTTTGAATGTTGCTACAGGTGCCAATGGTCCAAACGTTTCTTCAAACATGCAATTCATGTCATCAGTTACATTTATAATAATTGTCGGCTCCATAAAGAAACCGTTTTTAGTTGTTATAGCTTGTCCGCCAACCACAACTTTAGCTCCTTTACTTTTTGCATCCGCAATTTGTGCTTTTACTTTCTCAACCGCTTTGTCGTTAATTAACGGTCCAACTTGTGTACCTTCTTCTAATCCATTTCCTACTGTTAATTCCGCCGCTTTTGCTGCAAATTTTTCAACAAAAGCATCTGCAATGGATTCTTGTACATATACGCGGTTTGTGCAGATACACGTTTGACCTGCGTTGACAAACTTAGAAGCAATTACGCCGTTTACAGCAGCGTCTAAATCTGCATTTTCTGTTACGATAAACGGTGCATGACCGCCTAATTCCAGCGATAATTTTTTCACAGTATCCGCAGCACCGCGCATTAAATGTTTACCAACCGCTGTTGAACCAGTAAATGTTAATTTTCGGATGCGTCCGTCTTTTTGCCATGTGTCACCAATAGCTGCTGCATCTCCAGTAACAACATTAATCACACCTTTTGGAACTCCCGCTTCTTCTGCGAGCTCTACTAAACGAAATGCTGTAAATGGTGTTTCTTCAGATGGTTTTAAAACAATTGTACATCCTGCTGCAAGAGCTGGGGCCACTTTACGCGTAATCATTGCTGCAGGGAAGTTCCATGGTGTAATAGCTGCTACAACGCCAACAGGCTGTTTTTTAACCGTAATACGTTTATGCGTATGATGAGCTGGAATCGTTTCACCGTATACACGCTTTCCTTCTTCAGCAAACCAAGCAATATAATCATTGCCATACTGCACTTCACCTTTTGCTTCTGCAAATGGTTTGCCTTGTTCCGTTGTCATAATTTCTGCTAGTTCATCTTTATGATTTTCAATTAGTTGATGCCATCTCATTAAAATAGCACTGCGCTCTTGAGCGGTTCTTTTCGACCATGTTTTAAAAGCTGCAGCCGCTGCATCGGTTGCAGAAGCTGCTTCCTTTGCGCCTGCCTTTGGAATTTGTCCTATAACTTCTTTTGTTGCTGGATTAATCACATCAATTTTCTCTTCCGTTGTTGTCCATTCACCGTTAATATATAGTTTGTTTGGATACATCATTCATCCTCCTAGTTGTGTGAATTTCTTTGTGCTGTGTTAACTACACTATATACACTAGCATCTTCGTTGATTTATGAGAACTTCCCTTCTATACTATGGGTATAACAAAAGGTTATAGGTGATAAATATGAAAACAGAGTGGCTTGAGTCTTTTATTGAAACAGCCAAAACAAAAAGCTTAAGCAAAGCAAGCGAACAGCTGCATATGACGCAGCCTGCACTTAGTAAGCAAATGAGAAAACTAGAAGAAGATTTAGGAGTAACATTATTTATTCGCTCCGCTACAGGAGTAGAATTAACCTCAGCAGGTGAAATTCTTTTACAAGAAGGTGAATCCATACTATCAAGCGTTCATGCTCTTCAAAAAAAATTAGTATCTACGCAAGAAGCTTGTGATTTAACTATCGGAACGTGGCAGAGTATGGCTGCTTTTTACTTACCTTATCAACTGGCTTCTGCTAAAGACCACGATCGCCATATTGATATAAAAACCTCGCATCACTATTATGATTTGTTAGAGCAGTTAGAAAGCAATAAAATTGACGGGGCTTTATTTGATGATCGAGAGGTTCAACATACTTACTGGTCAAAACTATTGTTCAAAGAAGACTTTTATTTATTTGTGAATGATCAGCACCCGTTAGCCGAAAAAGAAAACGTATCATTTGAAGATTTCAAAGAAGAACCCATTGTAGTTCTCCCCCCAGGGTGCGATGTTCGGACACTAGTAGAAAAAGCGTACAATCGTCATAACTTAAAAATCCCCATTGCCAATGAAATTGAATTTGCTCAAAGTATTATGGGATTTATTTCAGCTAATTTAGGTATTTCAATTCTACCTGAAATTTTTATGCGCCATTTACAAAGCTCAAACATTAAAGCTTTACCCATTACAGACTTCAAATTCAAAAGAGAAATTTCATTAGTGGCAAAAAATCCTGATGTGGGAAAAATGCTTTATACACTGTTTTTCAAAACACGGTCTTAATAGGAAAGACGAACAAATTGGATAAATGATCTACTATGGATCGCTTGTTACACCGCCGTTGATTTCGGTGCAAGGCTCCGCTTTCCGCAGGAGTCTTCGCCTTGCCCTCCAATCAACAATAAGAAACAACTAAATAAATTAAACCTATGTTCCCCATGACAATGAGAAGATCCGAACGATTAATCGTTCGGATCTTCTCAACTAAAATACTTTTGTCCTAGCCTCTTTTTATTTCGATACTACTTCATTTGTTAACTTTGTTTCTGCAACTTGCGTACGTGGTGATTTCATCATATTAAAGACAATATTTAAAAAGATTGCTGTAAAACTCCCCATTACAATACCGCTTCCAGTAAGAACTTGAAGACTCTCTGGTAAGTTTTTGAAGAGTTCAGGTACAACTGTCACTCCTAGACCCATGCCAACCGAACATGCAATCACAAGAAGGTTTTCTTGTTTTGCTAAATCAACTTGACTAAGGATTTTAATACCTGAAGAGATTACCATTCCAAACATAGCTACCATTGCTCCTCCAAGTACAGAGCTCGGGATAACTGTCGTCACGGCTGCGATTTTAGGTAGAAAACCTAAAACGATTAAAATTCCACTCGCTGCAAATACAACATTTCTTGTGCGAACACCTGACAACTGTAAAAGTCCTACATTTTGAGAATACGCTGTATAAGGAAATGCGTTAAAAAATCCGCCTAATAAAATCGCCAATCCTTCTGCACGATAGCCTTTAGATAAATCTTTTTCATCCACTTCTTTTTTACAAATATCACTAACGGCAAAATAAACGCCTGTTGACTCGACAATGCCAACAAGTAAAACAAGGAACATTGTCAGAATGGCCATAATATTAAAAGTTGGCATCCCAAAGTACAGCACATGTGGCATATGAACCCACGCTTCTTCTTTTACGCCGGAAAAATCGACTTTTCCCATAAAAGACGCTGCAATTGTTCCAACAACTAATCCTAATAACACAGAGACAGAGCGCATAAATCCTTTTGTAAATCGATACAGAACAATAATTAATAGCAAAACGCCAAAACCTAAACCTAAATTGCTCAAGCTGCCAAAATCTTTACTTCCTTCTCCTCCGGCTAAATCTTTTATCGCTACAGGAATTAACGTAATTCCAATAATCGTTACAACCGAACCCGTAACTAAAGGAGGGAAAAACTTAACCAATTTACCTAAAAAAGCAGAAAGAAGGACAATGAGTAAACCAGCGACAATAATAGAACCATATATGGAGGAAACGCCGTAAGAACCTCCAATTGAAATCATAGGTCCTACGGCAGTAAACGTACACCCTAATACAACTGGAAGACCAATTCCAAAAAAACGATTTTTCCATACTTGCAGTAACGTTGCCACACCGCACATAAATAAGTCAATCGCCACTAAATACGTAAGCTGCTGCTGAGTCAAGCCGATGGCTCCTCCAACAATAAGCGGAACAACAATCGCACCTCCGTACATAGCTAAAACATGCTGTAAACCAAGTGAAAAGACTTTTCCTTTATTCATATTAAACCTCCACTGTTGGTTTATCTTCAACAAATGTCACTTTACCATTTGATAAAGACTGAATGCGTGCTAATGATTCTACTTTAACGCCTGATTTACGAATTTGTTTTCCTCCATCTTGGAACGCTTTTTCAATAACAATACCAATGCCACCTACTTTAGCACCTGCTTTTTGCACGATATCCATCAAGCCGAATGCAGCTTGACCGTTTGCTAAAAAGTCATCAATAATTAAAATCACGTCATCTTCTCGAATAAATTTATCAGCAACTGAAATTTCATTTTCTTCTTTTTTTGTAAATGAATATACTTTTGATGTAATGAGTCCGTCTTGAAGTGTTAAAGATTTTCTTTTTCTAGCAAACACCATCTCAACGTTTAGCTTCAATGCGGTCATAATCGCTGGAGCAATTCCTGATGATTCAATCGTTAAAATCTTCGTAATTCCTGCATTTCCAAAGCGCAAAGCAAATTCTTCTCCAATTTCTTTCATCAATACAGGATCCATTTGGTGGTTTAAAAATGTGTCTACTTTTAAAACCGTGTCCGATAATACGATACCATCTGTTAAAATTTTGTTTTGCAAAACTTGCATAGTTCGTTCCTCCAACGTTTGTATTAAAAAAGCTCAAAAACATAGCTGCACTCGTATATGAGTAGAGCAATGTCTTTGAGCTTTTACGCACAAAAGTGAAAAACAAACTTCATCGCTCACCCATAGTCAAACTATTTACGGTAGTTTGGTAGATACTTACGAGCCTTATTCTCGTCATTATATGAGTGCGTTATTGAGTTAATTGTATTATATCAGCAAATCTTTTATTTGAAAATATCTAAAAAAGATATTTTCGAACATTTACTTGCGATACAAAACATAATATTCGGTTATAGCACTTTTTATACGTGATAAATTTGTCGGTATTTCTCTTCTAGATATTGAATTAAATAATCTACATTTAATCCTTCGCCCGTCACATCGTTTAAAATTTTAAGAGGTTTTTTCATTTTTCCGTACTGGTGAATATGTTCTGTTAACCAATTTGTAATCGGCGAAATTTCTCCTTTTTCCAGGAGTTCATCATAATTAGGCAAGTCTTTTAACATGGTATGCTTAAGCTGCGCTGCGTACATATAGCCTAGAGCATAGGAAGGGAAGTACCCAAAGCTTCCTCCGGCCCAGTGTACGTCCTGAAGCACGCCTTCTCCATCGTGACTTGGACGAACCCCTAGATATTCTTCGTATTTCTCATTCCAAATTTCCGGTAAATCCTCAACTTTATACTCCCCGTTTATTAATCCTTTTTCAATTTCGTAACGAATCATAATATGAAGAGGATACGTTAACTCATCTGCTTCAATACGAATAAGCGACGGTTTTGCCTCATTTACTCCTCGGTAAAAATCTTCTAAACCTACATCGTCAAATTGTCCCGGCGCATGCTTTTTTAGTACGTCGTAATGATGCTGCCAAAATGCTTTATTTTTGCCGACAAACTGCTCAAAAAACAGCGACTGTGATTCATGAATTCCCATTGAAGTACCTTCACATAGAACCGTACCGACAAGATCCTTTGAAATATTCTGCTCATATAAAGCATGGCCGCATTCGTGAATCGTTCCAAAAATAGCCGTTCGGAAATCGTTTTCGGCATATTTAGTCGTGATGCGCACATCTCCCGGGTTTAAGCCAGTAGCAAAAGGATGGACTGTTTCATCAAGTCGCCCCGCTTCAAAATCATAGCCAAGTGCTTTTAACACGTCTAGACTAAATTGTTTTTGCGCTTCTTTTGGGAAAGTACGGAATAAAAATTCCGTCTTCGGCTTTGTATTTGACCCGGCGATTCGCTGAACAAGAGGCACAATATGCTCCCGTAGCTTTCCAAATACCTCGTCTAAGATTTCAACCGTCATCCCCGGTTCAAAAAGGTCCAATAAACGGTTATATTTATTTCCTTCATACCCCCAATACTCCACAAACTTCTGATTGAACGCTACAATTTTTTCAAGGTACGGTTGAAATAAAGCAAAATCTGCTTTTTCTTTTGCGTCTTCCCAAACCGACTCAGCTTTTGAAGTTAACGTAACGTATTCTTTATATTCATGCGAAGGAATCTTTTTATTTAAGTCATATTCTTTTTTACATTCTTCCACTGCTTTTTTCGTAATATCGTTTATGTAAGGCTGCGACTCAGGGTGCGTTAATTTCTCAATAAAACCTGCCATTTCATCAGAAACAGAAAGATTGAACGCTTCTGATGACATCATGCCAATAACTTCAGAACGTTGATCCGCCCCTTTTTTTGGAGCACCTGTCCTCAAATCCCAGTACATCACTCCGATTGCCTCGTGATAACTTTTGATTTTATTCATGTATTCATAAAATTGTTTCTCAATTTTATGTATGTCTTCTCTCATTGTTTTTCCTCCTTACTTTCCTTATTTCACCATAAATTATTTTATCATAATAGTAACGGTGTGTATATAACTGAATATTCAATCTATTATACATATAAAAAAGCGCGGTGGTAGCCGCGCTTTTTTATACGTTTTCTATTTTCGTTGGAACATTTTGTTCAATGATTGAACGCACCTTTGAATCTGTGCTTTTTGGCATAAAGATCGTGATTAGACCCTTATCGTTATGAGAGCGAATCAGTCTTCCAACTCCTTGCTTTAAGCGAAGAAGCATATACGGCATATCTGCATCCCAAAATGGATCGACTACTTGATTGCGCTTTGCTTCAAAGACCGGATCATTTGGCGGATACGGCAGAGACCAAATAATCACATTGGATAGCGAAGGTCCAGGAATATCCAACCCTTCCCACAAATGAACAGCGCATAAAATCGTTTCTTCTTCCCTTTGGAACTGAGATACTAATTTACTGATCTCTTGATCGCCTTCAAATAAAAATGTGTACTGATTTAACTCTTTGGAAACTTCTTTGAACATCTCTAGTTCTTCTTTGCTGTTAAACAATAAAAGTGCTCGTCCGTTCGTTTTTTCGAGCTGAGCAACAGCAAAGGCGAATTTTTCAGCAAATGCTTCTTCTTGATCATCCGAAACATTTTTTACCGCAATTTTCATTTGCTCATCATAATCAAATGGCGATTCAACGGAAAAAGAAAGCGGCTTTGCAATTCCTAAGCTATATGCTAAATAATCGAACGATTGGTTATCTGAAAGAGTGGCAGAAGTGAAAATATATGGTATTTTCTTCGCAAATACTCGTTCTTTTAAGACGTCTTTTACTGCTTGAGGCATAATAACCAACGTCAGCTGCCAGTTGTTTTCTTCCACCCAGTAGATGGCATTTTCGTTGTCCATAAATAAGCGCAGCGAATAATCAATTTGATCTAGGTACTCATCTACAATTCGCAGCGTATATTCGTCTACTGTATAGGTCTCACTCTCAAACACAAGCTCGTTTCCGATATGCTCAAGCAGCGATAAAAGTTCTTTTCCTACACTTTGTAATCCGTTTGTGCGGGCTACTTCTTTACGGCTAGAACCAACGATTTCTGTGCTTGCTTCACTTAAACGGTCAAAGAACATTGCATACACATCGATAGCGTGCTCGATCTTCACAGCAAATTCTTCTCGCACGTCATTTTCTAATAGACGCGTTAACAAGTTTTCTAACGTATCTTCTTGAATGCGATACGTTAAAGCCTTTTGTGCAGCAAATTCCAGCAGGTGACCTTCATCAAATACAACACAGCTGCTTTCAGGAAGAAGCGGAAGCTGTCCTTCACGCTTGCGGGCTTCATATGTCCAAATGTGCTCCATGTAAAAATCGTGAGAGCAAATAATTAAGTCATGTGCTTTTCTATAGTGCTCCCGTGAAAGCGTTAAGCCGCATCTATGACGCTGCTCACAGGAAGAGCAGTCTTGAAACGTATCCCAGTTAATTTGATTCCATTCCTCATCCGTTAAATGAGGATATTCTTTACGGTCTCCGTAGTGATAGAACGACTGCATACCGCTATGATCATGAACAAAATCAGGAAGCGTATCGTAAATTTCTTCAATGTTTTCATTATCTGTTCGTGCTGTCACAGCATCTAATTTCTTTAAACACAGATACTGATCTTGAGATTTTGCTAGGCGAACATCCATGTTAATATCTAAAATACCAGAGAGCTTGGCAATGTCTCCTTCGGCTTTTACTAACTGTTCAATTAATGTTTCATCCGCACAGGCAATAATAGCTGGCTTGCCAATATACCTTGCATAACAAATAGCATACAGTAAATACACAATGGTCTTTCCTGTTCCTACACCTGCTTCTGCAAAAATCACATTTTTTTCTTTAAAAGCTCGTTCGATTTGAAAAGCCATAAAAATTTGTTCGTCTCGAAGTTCTAACCCTGCATCTGGAAGATGATCATAAAAAACATCACCTATCCATTCATTTAATTTGTCAAAAAAGTTTTCATCCCGCTCAATTGTAAAAGGCAACCGCTCTCTCATCATCGATACTGACTCCTTTATTTATGTAAATATCTATCAATAAAAATTAGCTTCACTTCTTTTTATCTAGTAAATTTCTCATGTAAGCAAAACTTAATTATTGACTACTTTATCTAAAATGTCAACAAAAAGAGCTGAACATAAAAAAGTTCTGCCTGTAAGGACAGAACCTTTTTGTATAAAAGCTGGGTGTATAGAACGCAAACGGAATAAGTGCTATTAAAAAATTAATTACAGCGGAATTTTGAGTCCGTGGACTGAGACAATAAAAAGGCCGCTTCATACTCGGCTTTTGCTTGTTCCAGCTGAGTAAGCGTCTCTCCGCTAACTTCTATTCCCTGCTGCATTAAATGATAGCTGTTTTCCAACGCTTGACGAATCATAGTGAACTGTGTGTTTCTATCCATTTATAAACATCCTCTCTCTGTAGTGCTTACTATAAAAGTGAATACTATCATTCTATACACCAGCTGTTTATTTTATTCTCAAAACCACCATCTCTGGCTTAATAAATGGATTCTTTCATTTAAGAAAATAATCGAACTTATTAAAATATTTTAATTCTCACTTGACATATAGGAATAATATATTTTAAAATTACTTACAGATTCAATCACTCAAAACTACATAATACAGGCTTACCGGTCAACCGATAGCCTCTAATTGCCAGATACACGTACAATCCGTCTGTGCAATTAGAGGCTTTTATTTTTTTAAAAGCCTGCTGAAAGGAGAAAAAATGGCAGAACTGCAGTTACAGCATGTGTATAAAAAATACGGAAAAGATAGTCTTGCAGTTGATAATTTCAACCTTCATATTCAAGACAAAGAATTTATTGTATTTGTAGGACCTTCAGGGTGCGGCAAATCCACTACCCTTCGAATGATCGCCGGCCTTGAATCGATAACAGAAGGAGAATTGCTTATTAATGGAAATCGTGCAAACGATTTACCTTCTAAGGGCCGGGATATTGCAATGGTGTTTCAAAACTACGCACTTTACCCTCATTTAACAGTTTACGACAACATGGCATTTGGCTTGCAGCTCCGCAAAGTCCCAAAACAAGAAATTGATGATCGCGTTCGTGAAGCGGCTCGTATTTTGGACTTAGAACCCTATTTAAAACGCAAGCCAAAAGCGTTATCAGGAGGTCAGCGTCAGCGGGTGGCTTTAGGAAGAGCCATTGTACGGAATGCCCAAATTTTTTTAATGGATGAGCCTTTATCTAATCTTGATGCGAAGCTTCGCGTACAAATGCGTGCTGAAATCAGTAAGCTTCATCAGAGGCTGCAGACGACCATTATTTATGTAACCCACGATCAAACAGAAGCCATGACGATGGCAAGCAGAATCGTAGTTATGAAAGACGGAAAAATTCAGCAAATAGGTTCACCTATGCAAGTGTATAATGCTCCAGAGAATACGTTTGTAGCCAGTTTTATAGGATCACCGGGAATGAACTTTTTCACAGGAAAAGTAGTGAACAACAAACTGCACATCAGTGAACATGAGTTTCAACTGACAGAAAATCAAATGCATTCGTTACATGAAAAAGGCTACAATAATCAATTCATTACTGTAGGAATTCGACCTGAGCATATTACGCGCGCCTCTTCTGATGCTCCTCATATTTCATTACCGGTAGATGTGTCTGAGTTATTAGGAGCAGAGTACATACTATACAGTAGTTTAGGAGACCAGCTCTTTGTGGCTAAAATCCCTGGGGATGAACATATTCAAGTTCATCAGCACTTTCCATTTCATTTTCAAATGAATCATGCTCATTTCTTTGACCAAGCATCTACCAACCGTATCAAAATTGACCAATAACTATCTAAAAAGAATTCTATAAGTGGGGGAACTAAAATGAAAAAATTATTAATTCTGTTAGCAATGCTCACCGTGATCATCGCGGGCTGCGGCAAAAACAGTTCAACAAGCGGCGACAGCAGCGACTCTTCTAAAAAAGTAACCATTAACTTTACGCATTGGCGAGGAGAAGATACGAAAGCCTTTGATTCTATCATTGAGCAATTTGAAAAGAAAAATCCAAATATTCATGTAGAAATGACCGTCTTTCCTTCTGATTCATATCAATCACAAATTCAAGGATCTCTACTATCTGGAGAAGGTATCGATATATTTGCTAGTTTTCCAGGAAGTCAATTTGAAACGATTCGCAAAGCAAATGGTTTTGCAAAGCTAGACGACCAAAACTTACTCAGCAAATTTGACGAAAAGCTAATCCAAGCGGGTAAAGCGAATAATACGCAATATGCTCTTCCTTATCAGCTAGTCTATAACATCCCTGTCTATAACAAAGGCATTTTTGAAAAACTAAACTTAGATGTTCCTAAAGACTGGAATAGCTTTTTAAAAACATCTGAAACATTAAAGAAAAATGGATACACGCCGATTTTATTTTCAGGAGACGTAAGTCCTTCTCAATTTATTAATCCAATGATTATGAATAACGAACCTACAAACAACGCCCTTCACGAAGTAGAAACGGGCAAGCGCAAGCTAACTGATGAATGGTTTATCAAAACACTATCTCAAATTAAAGAATTAAATGACAAAGGTTACTTCCAAAAAGATGCTCTTGGTACGAAAAAAGAAAGTGCTGCAGCACTTTTTGCTCAGGAAAAAGGCGCAATGCTTGCTCAAGGTTCTTATATGATGGCTACAGTCAAACAGCAAAATACGAAGATTGATCAAGGTTTGCTTGCACCGATTACAGTGGATCAAGATAAAGCAAAATACGAAGGTGTTCATACCACGACATTCTTATTAGGTGTTGCTGAAAAATCAAAACACAAAGAAGCTGCTAAGAAATTTTTAACTTTCCTTGCAGATCCAAAGATTTCTTCTGAGTATGCGAATGCTACTGGCCAGTTATTAACGGTCAAAGACGTGAAATATGATTCACCTGAACTCAAAGAAAGCGCAAAGTGGAAAGACAAAAAAACGGTCTTCCAACCTCGATTTACAATTTTAAATGAGCGCGTATCAAAAGCTGTTGAAACATCTATACAGGACGTACTATCCGGTATGTCAGCGAAAAAAGCTGCTGAAAAAGCACAAGGAGAGGTAGAACGTGTCGCTAAAAACTAATACGTCTATTCAAGAAGAAGAAAAGAGAACCCCTTCGTTCTCTTTTCCTCTCTTTTCATTTAAAAGTATCTCTAAAAGCAGACATCTATGGTTGTTTTTACTTCCCGGTTTTGTCATATATACTGTTTTCTTTGCATTGCCAACGCTTTCTGCTTTATTTTTAAGCACAACTGATTGGAATGGATTATCTTCTCAGTTCTCATTTGTAGGGTTTCAAAACTTCAAAGAAATTTTAACAAACGATGCTATTTTTACACAGTCTCTTACAAACAACTTAAAGTTCACAATTGGCGTGCTGATCTTTCAAACGTTATTGAGCTTAGGCTTTGCACTCTTACTTTATAAAAATTCTGCATGGAATACATTTTATCGCTCACTCTTTTTTGTACCGACGATTATTTCGTCCGTGTCGATTGCCTTCACGTGGAACTTTATGTATGACCCCAACATTGGAGGAGTTAACCTATTTTTAAGTAAAATAGGCCTTGAGCATTGGACCCAGTCTTGGATTGGAAATGGACATATCGCAATTTACAGCTTGGCTTTTGTACAATTTTGGGCACATACTGGTCAAATGCTTATTATTTTTGTAGCTGGAATTCAAGCTATTCCCAGTGAGTTATATGAAGCTGCTAGTATTGATGGAGCAACAAGATGGCAAAAATTCAAGCGCATTACGTGGCCTCTTTTAGCTCCAGCTACGACAATGGTTGTAGCTTATACGACCATACAAAGTTTTAAAGCATTTGATTTAATCATTGCAATGACAAATGGAGGTCCCTCCAATTCAACTGAAATTCTTTCGACACTTCTTTATCACGAAGCTTTTATTAATTTTCGTTTCGGCTATGCCTCTGCCATTTCAGTTGTATTTATGATTGTAATTGCTCTTTTAACGTTTCTTCAATTTCGCGTACTTCGCTTGACCAAAATGTAAAAGGAGATTCTTTTATGAAACAAAACCCATTCAGACAACTGATTTTAGGGATATACGGTTTAATCATTCTGTTGCCCTTAAGCTTGGTTTTATTAACAACCTTTAAAACAACGCCTGAACTTTACAGCAACCCAATTGGATTACCAGCAGGCTGGAATATTGAAAATTATAAACAGCTGCTCGTCAATGAACCCATCTTTGGCTATATTAAAAACAGCGTGATTGTTACCGTCTTTAGCACGTTTTTTATTCTATGGTTTTCAAGCATGATTGCTTACGCTATTATTCAGCTACCTCAAAAGCTTGGATGGATTGTATACGGCTTTTTTGTTTGCGGAATGATTGTCCCTACTCAAGTCAATATGATTCCTGTCTTTTTGCTGATGAATAAGCTTGGTCTCATCAATACGCTCACAGGCGTCATTATCGTCTCCATAAGCTTTTTGCTTCCCATCGGTGTGTTTATTATCACGGGGTTTATGAAAACTTTGCCAAAGGAACTATTCGAAGCCGCTCGCATGGACGGAGCGTCAGAGTGGAAAATATATTCAAAAATCGCTCTTCGACTCTCAATACCATCAATGGCTACAGTAGGAATTTTTTCGTTTGTGATTGTGTGGAATGATCTGTTATTCCCTTTGCTATTGTTAAAATCTAAAGAAGTAAAAACGCTGCCTATTGCACTATTGGACTTTCAAGGGGAATTTCTGACTAATTACCCTATGCTGTTTTCAGCAGTCGTTCTTTCTTCTATTCCATTATTGATTGCGTACGTGTTTTTGCAAAAGCATTTCATTTCAGGAATGACATCTGGGGCATTAAAATAGCAGGCAAGAAAATCACGCTTCCCTGCCTGCCCCTTTATTCTATAGGATTATTTTTTAAAGCACGCTGAGATTTCGGTTTCTCTACTACTAGATGTTGGTAAACGTACATTAAAGCAGCTTTCAACAGAAAGATACCTAGCAAATGGTACTCTTTAAATGTGCCTACCCTAAAAGCTTTGCACGACTCATAGCTCGTTGAAAAGGATAAACAAAAAATGCATCTACGATTATATTTAACAACATATACCTTCCAAAATGGCCATATGTGAACTTTTTAATCCATAACGAACCTGCTAAAAATGGACCTAAAAGTAAAGCAGCTTTACCTGTTAGATATCGATAGGGAGGATTAGGAAATATCCACCATTTCTTTTTTTCAGCAATGTAGCTTTCAACCATAATTAAAAAGGAAATAAACATAGTAGATGATAAGTAGTGCTTAATGTGCTGTCGTCCTATAAAAGGGATGGTTAGCCAGGAAAGAAGAGCCATTCCTCCAAAAACCCGTGCTGATCGATTTTTTCTTATTTTATCACCTCTTAGGTTTTAGTATGAGATTTCCCTTTCGTAAATATGTTAGAAATAAGCTAATCATTTCTCGTTTTAAGCCTACTATTGAAAAGAAATGAATACATATATTTCACTGCTACTCGCCCATACTATAAAAAAACATAATGGGGTGAGTATATGCATGAATATTATGACGGACTATATAAATACCTGCTTAATGCTACATTTTGGTTTATTTTATTAATTATCGTGCTCGGTATAGGCATGTTTGGAATGCTAGCTTATCGGGGTTTGAAAAAGAAATAACATACAAAAGCCAAGCTGGTTTTTACACCGCTTGGCTTTTGTATTTATTGATCGTTGCGTGGAGGACGAGGTCCCCAGTATTGATAGTAGTCTGTTTTAATAAATCCGTTAAACAATTTGCGTTTTTTCGTTGCTTTTTTACCGTAGTATTGTTCAAATTGTTCATGAGATGTAAGCATATAAATCGACCACGTATCAAGCTTAGAAAACGCTTCGCCCATTTCAGCGTACATTTTTTCAACAGAAGGACGATCGCTTAAACGTTCGCCGTACGGAGGGTTACCAATAATGATTCCATATTCTTTCGGCGTAGTGAAATCGCGCACCTGCATTTGCTTAAATTGAATTAAATCTCCAAGTCCAGCTTCAAATGCATTTTGCTCCGCTACTTTTACCATACGATGGTCAATATCATGACCAGCAATATCTAGCACTTGGTCGTAGTTCGCTAAGTCTTCTGCCTCTTCACGCGCTTTGTCCCAAATACTTGCTGACATCCACGGCCATTCTTCTGATAAGAAGTCCCGGTTAAATCCTGGTGCAATATTTTGACCGATAAGCGCTGCTTCGATGGCAATTGTACCAGAACCGCAAAAAACATCGACAAACGGACGATTCGCATTCCACGGCGTTAGCATAATTAGAGCCGCTGCCAGCGTTTCTTTTAACGGCGCTTCCCCTTGCCCAACGCGGTAACCGCGCTTATGAAGTCCTGCACCGCTTGCGTCAATTGTTAATGTAGCAACATCTTTTAATAGCGCTACTTCAATTTTAAACGTTGACCCCGTTTCTTCAAGCCAGCCTGTTGTTTTGTTATAATGTTTTTTCATGCTGTCAACAATTGCTTTTTTCACAATGCTTTGACAATCTGATACGCTGAACAATTTAGATTTAACTGATTTTCCCGATACAGGAAACTGTGCATCTACGGGCAAATAATCGCCCCAATTTAATGCTTTTGTTTGTTCAAAAAGCTCATCAAACGTACGAGCTTTGAACTGTCCAACCTGCACTTTAATTCGATCTGCTGTACGAAGCCATAAATTGCAGCGAGCAATTGCGAGCTCGTCTCCTTCAAAGATAACCTTGCCATTATCTACTTCACAGTCATATCCTAAAGCACGCACTTCTTTAGCGACCAGTGCTTCAATTCCCATTGCTGCTGTTGCAATAATTTTATATTTCGCCATTTTTCAACCTCATTTTGTTTCTAATTATCTACACTAAGTGTAAAAGTACCATATACATGCGCCGTAGTCAAAGCTTTCTCCGTCTTTTTATTAAAATGCAAAAACTGCTGGCTTTTGATAGAGCCAGCAGTTTCTTCACCTATGTCGCATATAAATGTGTTTTTAAAAGCTTTTCACTTTAAAATTGCGCAATCGGTTGCTCAACTTGTTTATGAAAGTAAGTATACACGTGTTTCATATGGATGCAGCGTACATTTTTCAAGCGTTTCGTTTTTATCCAACGGATAATTATGAATCAGCACTTCTATGTTTGCAAATGAGCTCTCTGAAGGAAGCTCGAACGTTTGATTATTCGGTGACATATTACAAATAACAACAGCGGTTTTGCCTTTTAACGTTCGCGTATACGCGTAAATAGCAGGATCTTCTTCTGCTAGCAGCTTATAAGATCCATACACGAGCACATCATGTTGTTTTCTAATTTTAATGAGCTGTTTGTAAAAATTCAGTACCGAATTCTTATCACGCTTCTGCTCTTCTACGTTAATATCTACGTAATTTGGATTGACCTTCATCCAAGGGTTTCCAGTAGAAAATCCTGCATTTCTTTCTGTGTTCCACTGCATTGGCGTTCTAGAATTGTCGCGTCCTGTTTCCCAGATAACTTTCATAATCTCTTCATGTGAATCGCCTTTTTCACGCTGAATACGGTAGTAGTTAATCATACCAACATCATCATAATCGTCAATAGAATCGAACTTAACATTGGTCATTCCAAGTTCTTGTCCTTGATAAATAAACGGTGTTCCTTTCATTAAAAAGTATAGTGCAGCTAAGCACTTTGCGCTTTCCACTCGGTAAGCTACGCTGCCGAATTTATTTACAGAACGAATTTGGTCATGATTTTCTAAATATAAAGCGTTCCAGCCGTTGATTTCTTCTAAACCATTTTGCCAATTAGTTAAAATCGTTTTTAACTCGATTAAATCAAGCGGTTTTTCTTCTCCTTTATCCCACAGTCCCATATGCTCGAACTGAAAAATCATATTGAAGTTTCCGCCATCTTCAGCTACCCACTCATCTGCGCTGTCCGATGTTACACCATTTGCCTCTCCAACCGTCATAATATCGTATTTGGCAAACGTATTTTCTTTTAGCTCTTTTAAATGTTCTTGAATTCCCGGTCGATTCATATGCCCTTCAAACGATGGCACATAATCTAGCTTTTCAGGGTTCGGTAGATCTGGGAAGCCGGCCACTTTCTTAATATGCGAAATAGCATCTACACGAAAGCCGTCAATTCCTTTATCTAACCACCAGTTAACCATTTCATAAAGCTCATGACGTACTTTTTCGTTTTCCCAGTTTAAATCGGGCTGCTTTTTAGAAAATACGTGCATGTAATATTCTTTTGTCTTTTCGTCGAACTCCCAAGCTGATCCGCTAAAAATAGATTCCCAGTTGTTTGGCTCTTTTCCATCTTTACCTTCGTGCCAGATATAATAATCACGATATGGATTCTCTTTAGAAGACCTAGATTCTAAAAACCAAGGATGTTCATCTGAAGTATGATTAATAACTAAATCCATAATCAGCTTCATTCCGCGATGGTGAACTTCATCTAGCAGCTCATCAAAGTCTTCCATTGTTCCGAAATCTTTCATAATATCTTTATAATCACTGATATCGTAGCCATTATCGTCGTTAGGAGACTGATAAATCGGGCAAATCCAAATGACATCAATTCCAAGATCAGATAAATAGTCTAATTTTGAAATAACCCCTTGAATGTCACCAATTCCGTCGCCGTTTGAATCCATGAAGCTTCGCGGGTAGATTTGATACGCAACAGCTTCTTTCCACCATTTCTTTTCCATGTGCTCAACCCCTCAAAATAGTGCTTTTACGTAAGCGTTCACCTTTACGCATATCGCTATTTTATAATGAATACATGCAAAAAAATAGGTTTTTCACAAAAAAAATCGTTATTCTCTTTTGAATAACGATTCTCACTGCGCTAATTTGTGTTTAAAGGCGTAGATGACTGCTTGAGTCCGGTCCTGTACATCCAGCTTACTTAATAAATTGCTCACATGTGTTTTTACCGTCTTTAGCGCAATAAATAATTCGTCTGCAATCTCTTGATTTGTTTTACCTTGTGTCATTAGGAGTAAAATTTCCATTTCACGAGCTGTCAGTTCTTCATGAGGTAAAGACGGCTTTCTCATTTTAGACATCATTTTACCGGTTACTTCGGGCTCTAATACAGACTGCCCCTCATATGTACGGCGAATAGCAGCTGCAATTTCTCCTGCTTTAGACGTTTTTAATAAGTAGCTTGTTGCCCCTGCCTCTAGAGCGGGATATACTTTTTCGTCATCTAGAAAGCTAGTGACAATAATCACTTTCGCTTCTGGCCACTGCTTAATAAGTTGTTTTGTTGCTTCAATCCCGTCCATTTCTTCCATGACTAAATCCATTAAAATAATATCCGGGCGCAGCTGAAGCCCTAATTCAACGGCCTGTTGGCCATTTGCTGCTTCAGCAATTACATGAATGTCTGTTTGAGCCGACAAATACGCTCCTACGCCAATACGAACCATTTCATGATCATCTACTAACAGTACATTAATCATTTTGCTTCTCCTCTCTTTCTACTAACGGTACTTTTACTTCTAGCTTTGTTCCTTTGTCGGGCAAACTAATAATTTTTAATAGGCCTCCAATTTCAACTGCGCGTTCATACATATTTTGCAGGCCGTACGATCCGACTTTTTCCTTTTCTACATCAAAACCAACTCCGTTATCAACAATACGTAAAATAATGGAAAAGTCACGTTTAATTAGCAGCACATCTAAAGCTGTTGCATTAGCATGACGCAGCGTATTTGATACGGATTCTTGCAAAATCCGAAACAAGTGGTCTTCAATGCCTTTATCAAGTTCAAATCCTTCTATTTTCCAATTTAATTCAAGCGGTACTTTTTGAGCAAGCTCATTCATCAGTTCTTTCATTCCAGCCTGTAGCGATTTTCCTTTTAATGCTGCAGGGCGAAGATGAAGAAGCAAAGCCCTCATTTCAAGCTGTGATTGATTAATCATTTTTTCAACCATCTTTAATTGCTTAGCTTCAGAATCTTGTAGCGTAAGATTGGATTCCGTAATAGCAGACATAAGCATCGAAGCGGCAAATAGCTGCTGACTAACAGAGTCATGCAGTTCTCTAGCAAGCCGATTTCGTTCCTGAGAAACAATTTCTTGCACTTGCTTTTGCTGATTTTCCACTTTTTCCGTTGCCATCTTTTGAGATTGCTTTGCTTGAAGAATCATTTTATGATCTACTTTGTTTAAACGGCTTATAATTCGAGACGTTTCTTGAATAAGCGGTTCATTTGCCGACATATGCCGGTGGCCATTTTCTATTTCATATAATCGGTTTTCAACATATGTCCACTGCTGTCTCCACATAAACCCCATGATTCCTCCAATCACGCTTCCAATCGTAAGGCTTAAACTGAAGGAAAACAGCACAAAAGGCATGCCAAATACGCTTGTTTTCCATAAGTCGCTAAGGTGAAAAACAGGATATGCAAAAAACACGGTAAGGAGCACGGATACAAATACAAAAAAACTTAAGAAAATCCCCCATAATAACTGCCGTTGAAGAATACTCATATCCTTTGCACCTCTAAATCTCCAATCACAACAGTTGTAACAATCTTCACCCTATGAGCAGATTGATCAAATTCCTCTGTTTTGATAGACAAATTTTCATTGAACGAAAAGCCGCGCTGATGTCCAAAAACCGTTACGTTTCCTGCCAGTTTAGAATGATTCACAGATACTTCCGTTTCGTAAGGAATGAGCACTTTAATATTTCCAAACACTTGACGAATAAAAATAACCGCATCTCCTTTTGGCAGAACGGTATTGCTTAAATCAACCACAATGTCTCCCCATACGCTTTGAATATTAATATCATCCCATTCGTATACGGAGTCTTCGGTTCTTTGACTACCAAGAAGTTTATTCGTCAAAACCGGCCGGACCTGCACCAAACTTTGGTTTGGCTGCTGTGTAAATTCGTCAGTTGGTCTGAATTCAACCGGATGCTTTCTTGATTGAATAAATCTAAGTAAAAAATACAGAAAAAGAGCAATAACTAAAAACTTAAATGCAACCGTATTAAATATATTCAACACAAGCCCAATAACGCCAATCCAAAATAAAATGCGCCCTAGTTTTCTTCTCATTTTTTTTCGCCCAATATACATGAACGCACCGGCAATTAATACAGAAAAGATCAAGCCGCTGTGAAAAAACATAATTTCAATAAACAGGACAAATAAACTGCAAATAAAAATGAACATAAGAGATTCTGTTTTGTTTACGCTTTGCACAGCTCTCTCTCCTTTCTCCTCGTAGATGACATAGCGTTCTGTGGATGCTGCAGATATCTATTCTCTCACCTTAAAAAGACGCAGAAACCTACGCCTTTTTTAGAATACCATGTTTTATGCAGAAACACTGATTTTTTACGATGATTTTACTCTTTTTTCTAATTCAGCAATCTTGCTGTCTACCGTTTGTCTATAGTAATTTGTATTAATTTGATTTTCAAGCTGGTCAATATAGGTTTCCATTTCGTCAAACTGGCTGTAGGACGTATAAGATGCTTCTGTTTTCATTACTGAATTCATACGATGATGCGCACGAGCAATATTTTCGCGCCCCATTAGTTCCATACGGCGAATATGCATATCTTTTACCTTATGCTTCATTTCTTCATACTTTTGTTCAAGCTCTTCTAACTGCTTGGATGCATCTTCATAAGATTCTTTTACACGCTTTGCTCTCTCTTCGTAGTGAGCATGTTCTTTTAAAATAAATTCATGTAATTCTGCTTCTTCAGCTGCTTGTGCTACTTGTGCTTGCTCATGACGTTTTTTCATCATGTCAAGAGCCAGATGGTATTCGCGATTAAACTGTTCTTTTAACGTGTGCTGTCGCTCAACAAGCTGCCTTACCTTTTCGGCCTCCTGCTCGCATTGGCGCAAATAGTGGTTTAATGCAGCAATTGGATTTTTTTGTTCTTTGTGATCAAGTAATTGGTGAAGATCTGCAGAAATCGTTTCTTTCATTCGAGTAAATAAGTTTCTCATTTTGTTCATCTCCTTAGATATTGACGTGAAATTTTATTATTTTTGATTCAAGTCAGCCCACTGACGTTCAAAGTGCTTAAACGGATCTTCTTTTTCCGTTTGTATTGGGCTGCTGCTGTTCCACTTTTTATATACAATGTAAAGTACTGCTGCTGCGATGATACCAGCAAGGGCCGGGAGGTTTGAAACAGTTGTTAAGAGTACGACAACACCAATAAACCCCCAGAGCCATTTTTTAAAGGGGGTCTCTGCTTTAACAAACCCTTTAAATGCTACGTACAAAATAACCAAGCCAAGCGCAAGTCCTACCATCGGGCCGGCATTTGCAAGAAGAACGATAGCAGCTACCGCTCCAATTAAAAACAAACCAACTTTTTTCATTTTGTTTCCTCCTTTCGCTTCTCTATATACTTAGTTTAAGGATTATAACGTTTTTTCAAAACGAGCTAGAGCTTTATTTTCTCCTAAGACCTGAGGCTGATAACAGACTCAGTCTGATTGTATAAAAAAAGAGATTGAGACATAATTAAATAGATCCCATCTAAAGACAAACAAATGGAATAAATGAGCTAGTAGGGATTACTCGTTACGCCGCAGTTGATTTCCGTATAAGGCTTCGCTTTCCGCGGGCGGCCGATGGACCTCCTCGTCGCTTGCGCTTTTCCCTCAGGAGTTTTCGCCTTGCCCTCCAATCAACTGCTAGAAGCAACTAAACACGTTAAATCTACGTTCACGACAAAAAACCGAACTATCAATCAATAATTTTGATTAACAGTCCGGTTTATTACTTCAACTAAAATACTTTTGTCTCAGCCTCTTTTTAACATAAAAAAAGCTCTTCCGTTATACGAAGAGCTGGGTTGGATTAAAATATAGTGTATAACAACAAGTGTCGATTGCTTTTCAATAACGTTCTGTAAGCCATGTTTTGTACCATTGTACTGCAAGCGGCTAGCTACCTCGTACTCCGGTGGCAATTATCTATCTACAAAATGTAACCATTTTGTCCTTCCTTCCGTTCAGTTCCTTCCAGAAAGTTCCCCTACCATTATTTGGGTTTCTCGCTCGAGGGGTTTACCTCGTTCCACTCTTACCATTTCTGATAAGACTTCGTCACTGTGGCACTTTCAGAGTAGTCAAGCCATATCTTAGAAAGACTTAGGCTTTTTCCCCGCCGTTAGCTTTTAACAGCTACCCTAGCTTATGACTTCGCTAGGCACGAACACTACAGACATCGCAGTCTGTGCGAGCATGGACTTTCCTCTACATCCTCATATGTGATGCAGCAATTACCCGAACGTTATTGATAACGACTTTCCTTAGTATAATAAAAATAGGAGTTGAATGCAACTCCTATTTTTAGGTTATTCGTATAATTTACTTCCAAACACATGTTTTTCTAAGTTCGACAAACGTTTTAAAATATCAAAGTTTGTCGTACCCGCTTGCTGCTGCTGTTGAGCAGGGGGCGGAGTAAACGAAGGTTGTTGCGGCTTTTTAGATAACTCTTCTACTTGCTTTTTTAAGCGTAAATTTTCAGTTTGTAATGCTTCAATTTCTTCATGAAATGCTTCATAATCTTTAATAACAGAATCTAGATACTTATCTACTTCTTCTTGATTATAGCCTCTCATGCCTGTTTTGAATTCTTTTTCTAAAATTTCCTTGGCCGTTAAACGAATTTTATCAGCTAACATCTCTATCACCTCAAATACGATAAACCTTATCTTTATTATAATTCATTTTTTCAAAAATAGCTTCAAATGTCAATTTATCTTTTAAAATGTTTCGTCAAATGGCGTTAAAAAGACGAAAATTTTTCTTCATCCACGATATCTTGTAAGTCGTGAGACGTAATCATTATAATAGGGTATTCTTCTCGTTCAGCACGTTTTTTAGCCGTTTCTAACATATATTTTGGACTTCCTTCGTGCTCTTCGTCGTAAACTAAACAAATACCTTCACTTTTTTCTACTAAAAATTGATTTTTCAGCCGAAACTGTGCCGGACTTTCATATTTCTTTTTTGTGATGCTATCTACATAATCTGCTTGACTTAAGACGAATTCATACAATTCTTTATTCACATCATTCCATTTTTCTTCCTGCTCTAAAAACGGTGTTAAAACAGCTAACTGAAGCTCTGGATAATCAAGCTGCAGATCAAATACCACTTCCGCTGCCCAAATCTCTACTCCTAGCTGGCCACTGATCAATACCCATTCTAACCCATCTTCTACTAATTCCTGTATTTTTTTATAGAGCGCTTTTTTTATGTATGTAATTCCTTGATGTTTTTCGTTAAAAATTCCAAGTTCGAATGGCTTGTAACCAGTAACTGTTAGCACCTTCATTGTATAACTCCTTTATAACAAAATAGAATAGGAACTGATGTAATCAGCTCCCATTAACGTACATTATCTAAAATACCCTGAATTAGGTCCTTGATGCGCGCCTTTTGTATGACAGCTTCCTTGGCCGCAACCTTTGTGTCCCGGATAGCTAGCACCTGCTACTTGACCTGGGTAGCCTCCTTGACCTGGATAACCAGCTCCACCTACTTGACCTGGGTAGCCTCCTTGACCTGGATAGCTAGCACCTGCTACTTGACCTGGGTAACCTCCTTGACCTGGGTAACCAGCACCTGCTACTTGACCTGGGTAGCCTCCCATTTGACCTGGATAGCCTGCCCCACCTACTTGAGTTGGATACTGCTGCGCGCCGCCAAAAAACTGTTGATTTGAAGTTTCATTTACAACAGATTGCGTTTGCGGGAAGTAATGCACGTGCTTCACATTTGTATGATTCACCAATGTATTATGGCTTGGATGAATGTGAGGTACAACTACCTCCTGAGAAGTAAACTGCGTGCAACATTTTGTTGGATGCACAATTGGTGGCATACATTTTGTTGGTCTTGGATACATATCCTTTTTCCCCTTTCACTGTTTAGTTATTACACTATTACAATATGTGAAGGGTAATGTACATGTACTAAGACAAACACCTATTTTTGGCCTACATAAAGGAGTTATACGAATTTTTCAAACTGCTTAAGACAATTACTGTTAAACAAATTAATGCGAAAAATGATACTAAAATCACATTTTTCATGAGGCCTCTCTCCATCTCACCAAAGTTCTGTTTTTAAGCTGTAAGAATCAGTCTTACATTGACTAATTTTATCAATGACTGAAAAATAGAACAATATAAAACATCTACAAAAACAAAATAATAATAATTCTGAATATTTTAAAATAAATCAGCTAAAGTCTATGCTTTAGCTGATTTATTTTTTAGTCTAAAAAGTCTTTTTTCGAGCGCTTCTTCCGACGTTGTTTTAGCCATTCCTCTGAGTTGACTCCATTTCTTCAAAGCTAGCTCGGTATATAGAAGAGCTTTATGAACATCTTTGAGACGATGTTCATAGATTTTAGCTAGCTCAACTAATGCTTCTATAGAGACGTCACCTTCAGATGTGTGAACCAAGGGTTCAAACATCTCCACTGCCTGTTTCCAACTCTTCTCTTTTTTATAATGATAAGCCATAGCTAGCTGAGCTTTTTCATGCTCTTCTTTTTCTTTTTCTGCTACGCCTTGATAAAGAGAGAAAGCGTGCTTGCTCTCTCCTAACTGCTCATACCACCTTGCTACTTCGTATGTTTCTTTTTCTGTAAACTCCTCACTAGTAAGGAGATGCTTTGATAAATGAATATATAGCGTAATAAGTGATAAAATATCATGTTCGTTATGTTTCATAATATCGAATAAGCCTCTAGGGTTTTTCGTTTCAATAAAGTCGAAATAAATCATGGGAGCTAAGAAGCCTGGAATATCATCAACTCGTTCGATTCCAAGTATTTCTTTTTCTACATTGGCGAGCTTAACCGAATTCATTTTGTGTTTCCACAGTCTTCTTGAAGCATGCAATAAATCAAAGTGGCCAAACTTAGGCAGCTTGGGCAAATGATCTCTCAATAGTGTATGACGAGTCTTCACATGAGGCCAATCAAAAGATTTCCCGTTATATGTCACAAGCGTCGTATAGTCTACTTCTTTTAAAAAACTTTCGTAAAATGCTACTTCTCCACTCGGCTCGGTTAATATATGCTGACGAAAAATCACGGAATCTTTTAGCACCCTTGCATATCCCAGCAAAAAGATAGTCGTCCCTGTGCCTGTACTGAGTCCCGTCGTTTCCGTATCAAAGAAAAATAAATCTGAATATGTGTGTCCTTTTGCTGAAAGCGGATGAGCAACTGTAGACCGATTCCATACTTCTACTATTTTTTTCAGCTCATTAAACTCATAATGTCCATGCTTATAGTCAAGCGGGTAAATGACTTCTCTGATCATACAGTAGCTGTCTTCGGCAAAGTAAGGGACAGCATCATTTCCCTTCCACTCCTGCTCATAGGGAATAGACGCGCTCGTAGTTCGCTGTCGGTTATTTTCGACCGGCGGCTTTGCTTCTGTAACATGAAGATGCTTTTTCATACGGTTTAATTTATTTTTAAAAGACACGATTTCACCTACTTTGCAGTTGTTGTAGCAGCACGAGCGCATCGCTTTTTGCGTGTTCTCCTTGAGCTTCCATACCAATACAAGACGGACAGCCGCTTTCGCAAGAACAATTTCCAATCAGCTGATTGGTTTGACTTAGCACATCATTCATTTGTTCATATACTTTGTCGCTTAGCCCAATACCTCCCGGGTATCGATCATATAAGAAGATAGTAGGCTGTTCGTTGTGAATCGCTTTTATTTGAGGCACTACATGTAAATCAGACGGGTCACACATCACCATAAGTGGGGCAATCGACTGAATGGCATTTGCCACAGAAATGAGAGCTTGTTCCAATCGTTCTTCAGATTCGTGAAACTGTTCTTTGACAAAGCTTAGCCACACGGCATTTGTGTGAAGCTCTTCTTCCGGAAGTGAAATAGGGCCTGACCCTATGTTTTCATGCGTCTCAAACTTTATTTTTTTAAATATCGTAGCCATAGCGCTGACCATTACATCCCCATAACCGATTGAGTAGGTTCCTTCCAATCGCTCTTTATCAGCTTCTAGAACCTTCAAGTTAACCGCCAAATTTGCATCAGTAAAATAATCTACATCGACTTCACGGACATACGCTTTTTTCTCATCCCAGTCCAAGTATTCTACTTGATACTGAATGCCTTGATGCAAATAAATTGCCTCATCATGAAGAAGGGTCATGGCGCTAAAACGATCCATTTCTCCAATTACTTTCACATTTGCCACGTCCGACTGATCGATGATGACGACATTTTCTTGAGACGCAGAGCGCAGACTGATGTTATGAGCTGGGAACGAATCATTCATCCAGTACCATTTGTCTCTGCTAAAATGAATCACTCGCTCTTCTTGCAAAAACTCTAGCACGTCTTCAATTTCTACCCCATCAAATGTTTCTCCCTGCTTAAACGGCAGCTCATAGGAAGCACATTTTAAATGATCGACTAAAATAACAAGATTATCAGGATTAATTCGAGCTGTTTCTGGATTTCGGCTAAAAAAGTAATCCGGATGCTGAATCATGTACTGATCAAGCGGACTCGAACTTGCAACCATCACAATGACGGCTTCTCCGTGACGGCGTCCTGCTCGTCCTGCTTGCTGCCAAGCGCTTGCAACCGTGCCCGGATAACCTGTCATCACACACACTTGCAGCTGACCAATATCCACTCCTAGTTCTAAGGCGTTTGTACTGACTACTCCGTAAATACTCCCCTCTCGAAGTCCTTTCTCTATTTCGCGTCGCTGCTTCGGCAAATATCCTCCGCGATATCCTTGAATAGACTTATTCTGAAGCTGGTTTTTCACAAGCTCCTGCAGATACGTTAAAATAATTTCCACCCGTACGCGGCTTCGTGCAAATACAATCGTTTGAATTTTATTTTTCAAAAACTCTCCTGCAATATTGCGTACTTCAAGCGTAGCACTTCTTCTAATGTTTAGCGGTTTATTAACGATAGGCGGGTTATAAAAAATAAAATGCTTGCGGCCGCTAGGAGCTCCGTTGTTGTCCACTAGCGTCACGTGCGCTCCCGTTAAATGTTCAGCGAGTTCTTTTGGATTCGCGATGGTCGCTGATGTACAAATAAAGACAGGATTACTTCCATAATAGCGGCAAATTCGCTTTAACCGGCGTATAACGTTGGCTACGTGGCTGCCAAAAACACCGCGGTACGTATGAAGTTCATCAATCACAATGTACTTCAGGTTTTCAAACAGCGATACCCATTTTGTATGATGAGGTAAAATAGCTGAATGAAGCATATCCGGATTGGTAATAACGATATGACCTGCTTTTCTCACCTTTTGACGGATATTTGCGGGAGTATCTCCATCATACGTATAGCTATTAATTGGCACTTCCATTTCTTCAATGATTTCATTTAATTCACTTTTTTGATCTTGAGCAAGCGCTTTTGTTGGAAACAAATAAAGAGCTCTAGCCTGATCGTTCTCCATAATACTTTGCAGTACTGGCAGGTTGTAGCACAGCGTTTTCCCGGATGCTGTTGGCGTAACGGCCACAACATTCTTCTTAGCTGTCGCCAAATCAAACGCCGTCTTTTGATGCGTATAGAGCGAACCAACTCCTCGTTTTTCCAATGCTTCTCGCAGTTTCGTATGCAAAGAAGCTGGAAATGGAGCAGTTTTAGCTTCTTTCTCTTGGATTGTATGCCAATGAACAATATTTTGCTGATACGACGGATTGGTCTGCAAAACATCCATTACTTCTTGTAAATTTTTTCGTATTCTCATTTTCATCACCTGCTTCTATTTTAACGAATGAACGTTCGATAGAAAACCATAAGTTTTTGTATGTTTTTAGTCGATTCGGACATGGTATTAATACAGTAAATTTTTCAAGGAGATGTTAAAAATGGGAAGCCCTTATCTTTGCCCTAGCTGCAAGACAAATCGAACGCGTTTTAATATTATTGAACAAAATGCAAAACCTGTAAAAATGGATCCAAGAAGCGGAGACGTCGTAGAAGAATATACAAACGATACACTCGATGCATTTCACGCTGCTTATAATGGACCGCAAAAACGCATTCAGTGCGGAGCTTGCGGATTAGTAGAAGATGAAACCATGTTTGTGCGACATGCTGAATCGAATAAGCTTCAATAAAAAAGGTGAGGCTCTTTGGCCTCACCTTTAATTATATGACTATTAATGCCTTTCCTTTTTCTTGATCGAAAAGCAGACATTTTCATCTAAAAAATTCATGTCTTTTCTTATACAAACATGCTAAAATACCTAAAAAAAGATATGGAGATGATGGTCATGTCATTTCTTCTTTCGCTTTTACCTTTCTCATTTCTGAAGAAACCTCATTTTCCTTCAGGGAGAGAAGTTAATGAAGATAAACTGTTCGATAAAACGAATGTAAAAATGCTTCAACAGAGAGTTAAGCTAGTTTCACTTGCTCTTGTCATTTCCTACCCAATTTATCTTTATATCGGGTTTTCTTTACTTCAACATGCAGGAACACCTCAGTTTAGACATACACTAATTGGTATTCATTTCACTAGTTTTGCTCTCTCTTCTCTTTATTTATTTTTCTATTATTTTAGTAAAAGAAAAGAGCGGTTTGCTAGCTACTTAAACACCATTGTATATGGCTATATATTTTATTACGTATTTGCTGCAGCACTTTCTACTATTAACAGTCAGCTTTTCACAGGTCGCATAGACGTGTATATGATGCTTTTGATTTCCACGGCTGTTTTATGCCCTATGAAAGTAAAACAGCTGTGCATCATTTTTATTCCTAACCATCTTTTTTTACTATACGGCTTATCACGATATGTACCGGATTCTTTTTCCCTTATTTCAAAACAGATCAATACAACTGCAGCAGTTGCTATCGCTTTACTTATTTCATACATTCTTTATACATACCGTCATAAAGAATATATGAATCATTTACAGCTAAAAGAAAGCGAACGTAATTTTTCTACGTTGTTCAAAATTAATCCCTATCCTTTACTATTAACGAGATTATCCGACCACAAAGTGCTGCTCATTAACAATAAAGCTATTCATTTTTACAATCTTGCTTCTCAAGATCTTGATCAAATAGACGGATTTATAATCTATCCTACCAATGAAGATCGAGAGGAGATTTTAAAACGTCTTCAACAAGAGAAATATGTAAAAAACTACATCTTAGAAGCACGTGAACATGGAGATTCTAAGTGGGTTATGATCAATTATGAATTACTAGAGTATCAAAGCGAAAGCTGCATACTCGCAGGTATTACCGATATAACCGATTTAAAAGCGGTTGAGCATGAATTGAGCTTGCACGCTTCAACTGATATGCTAACGGGAATTTTAAATCGAAGAAGCGGAATGGAAAAACTGCAGCTGGAACTGCTGAGAGCTAAAACCAATGATACATCTTTTCTATTATGTTTTATCGATATTAATTCTTTAAAACTAGTAAATGATCAATACGGTCATAGAGAAGGCGACTGGCTTATTAAAACAATAGCAGAATCAATTAGTGGTTATATTAGCAAGGATGATACGCTCTTTCGCTACGGAGGTGATGAGTTTTTATTAATTGCTCCTGAACAAACGGAAGAATACGTACAAGAGCTGTGGCAAAATATTAATGAACAGCTAGAAGATAAAAAGAAAGAATTTGATAAGTCATATGCACTGTCTGCGAGTTACGGATTTATTATATGTGCGCCTTCAGACGACACCAACCTAGATACATTAATTCAAAAAGCAGATGCTGCCATGTATAAGCAAAAACATACGCGCGTTTCTTCCACCTTTAAGTAAATCATCGAAGTCCTTGCGCCGTCGCATCAAGTAGATTCGCTAAATAGAATGATCAAGGAATAAATCCGTGCATGAATTACGCATGCACTTTCTTTCTTTGCAAAGAAAAACTATAATAGATGATGCAAGTATTTTACTGATATATGGAAAGGACGTACATATGTTTACAATTAAAGAATATACAGCTGAACAATTGCAGGATCCATTTGGTCTCCTTCTAGGTGAACGCTATGAATTTCATTTATACATTGAGGTAGAAGAAGATGATGAATTATATACCGGCAACGACCTAGCACTACGCGTAGTATATATTAAAGGCGAAGACAGCACTTCTATTGCCCAAACTCATTTCTACGAAGTTTCAACAAATAAAGTATTAGACT
Organism: Priestia megaterium; assembly: GCF_023824195.1. Classification (NCBI taxonomy): domain Bacteria; kingdom Bacillati; phylum Bacillota; class Bacilli; order Caryophanales; family Bacillaceae; genus Priestia; species Priestia megaterium. Next base: position 1,403,145 of record NZ_CP085442.1, on the reverse strand, counting down.
TCGACCTTGAAGAAGAGGAAGAAGCAGCTGTAAAAGAGTTTTGCGGGAAGCATTTGCCTTCAGAGGAAGGTACAAATAACGAGGAATAATTAAAAGAGGCTGGGGCAAAAGTATTTTAGTTGAAGGAAAATCCGAACGATGAATCGAGATTCTTGGTGGAGAATCAAACTCGTTCGGATTTTTTCATTGGTAGAGTGAACGTAGGTTTTATGTATGTATCTGCTTCTAGCTGTTGATTGGAGGGCAAGGCGAAGACTCCTGCGGGAAAAGCGGAATAGGTGAGACCCCGCAGGAGCGTAAGCGACGAGGAGGCTCACCGGCCGCCCGCGGAAAGCGAAGTCTTGCACGGAAATCAACAGCTCTTGTGTAACAAGCGATCCCTACTAGCTCATTTATCTCATTTGTTCGTCTGTAGATTGAATTGATTTAGTTATGTCCCATCCTCATTTTTGATTTCGTTTTTCCATTAGTTTTTTAACTACTTCTTTTGGCTCCCAGCATGTAAACCGATAGGAAGGACGGGTTTCATAGCCTAGTCTTTTGCATTGATACTTCATTCCCTTATCCAATTTAATGCTTTGAAAATGTTGACATGTGGCACAGCAATGAAATGAACTCATGCCTTCCCCTCTTCCCTATTTTAATCTATTTTCTTAATCATACAACTAAAACAAATTTGCACAAAAAAAGCTGCCTATCGGCAGCTTTCATATGTAGCGTTGAATTATAATTTTACAACATTCTCCGCTTGAGGTCCACGTTGGCCTTCAACGATTTCAAATTCAACTTTTTGGCCTTCTTCTAATGTTTTGAAGCCTTCAGATTGGATAGCTGAAAAATGAACAAATACGTCATTTTCGCCTGGTACTTCGATAAAACCGAAGCCTTTTTCACTGTTAAACCATTTTACTGTACCTGTAGTAGCCATGTAAAAAAACCTCCAAAAAATGTAAAAATTTTAATATGTTACTCTATATTTACATTTATACCGTAAATAAAAAATTCACATATTATAAAAGAGACCTACGCGAAGTAGATCTCCTTTATAACAAGTGAATTTTCACTAAATCTAATTCGAGTGTATGGTCAAACGTAGTATTAATTACATTTATTAAATTTGGTTGCGTTTACATTGTACTACACCTATATGTAGAATGCAAATATTTGGTCATTGTTAATGTATGTCCCATCCGTTTTGCAAGATATCTATCTCCTTACGTCAGCTTGTTATCAATATGGGCATCGATAATTTCTTTTCGTTTATTTTGCAGGGTCTCAAATAATAGCTTAGCTTCTTCTGAAGTTAATGCAAACGTTGTTGTTTCTTCATGGTTTTCTTCTTTTGTATGAAGCACAAATACGCTTTGTTGGATTCCACTCATACATATTCCTCCTTTTCCGATAGTATAGGCTTTTTTATATTTTTCATGTATGCTTCACACGTTTTCAACAAATTATAAGAAAGGTTAAAACTTATAAGGAGTGATACTACAATGAAGAAATCGTTTTTGTTTGTTGTGGGCTGTATGACGACTCTTTCTTTATTCGGCTGCAGCACAGCAGATCAAGGTAAAGATGGCGTCATTGATGATGATACAGTCCGCAACGTCACATATGAAAATGGGAACAATAAAACGAAAATGAATGACGTAAACGATACGCAAGACGTACAGCGTAACGAAAAAGAACAGTATAATCAGTCCAGTGGAATGAGAGTAGCCGATGTAGCAGCTGATCGTATCGTAGCGTTAAAAAACGTAAAAGATGCTAATGTAATCGTAACCGATCATACAGCTTATGTAGCAGCTGTATTAGACGATAACAAAGAAGGTAATCTCACAAAAGATATGGAGCATAAGATTGCACATGAAGTGAGAAAAGCCGACGGCAGTGTTCATCGAGTGTTTGTATCAACAAACCCTGATTTTGTAAACCGTATGAACGGATATGTAGACAAGCTTCAAACGGGCAAACCAGTTTCTGGACTGTTTAACGAGTTTTCAGAAGTTGTTCGACGCGTATTCCCGAATTCACGCTAATATACATGAATGTAAAAAGAGCATTTTTTAAAATGCTCTTTTTATTTTACCTATTGCATAAAATATTGCATAAAAAATACACCGATAAATTTCTGAATATTTTTATTTTACTTTATTTTGAAAACGATTTCATTTCTTTTGTATAAAGGTTTGGGGGATTTTAGACTTAGAAAATTTACGATTTTACGGGTTGATAGTATAGGAAAAGTTTGTTAGTTTTAGAAACCATAAGATGTTTTCATGGGATGTGTTGCTTATCCCATGCATAAAAAATGCATAAAGGGGAGATTTTGTGGATATTGGAGTTTATATTTCACTCGGCATTTATTTTGTAGGAATGCTCGGAATAGGATGGTATGCCTATACAAAAACCACTGAAGATGTAGCTGGCTATATGTTAGGAGGACGCGGGCTAGGTCCAGCCGTTACCGCCCTTTCAGCTGGCGCTTCGGATATGAGTGGATGGATGTTAATGGGTCTTCCTGGCTCCATGTATGTAACGGGCCTTTCTAGTGTATGGCTAGCAGTAGGATTGTCTATAGGTGCTTATTTAAACTATTTAATCCTCGCTCCGCGTCTTCGCACTTATACGGAAGTAGCGAACGACTCCATTACAATTCCAGACTTTTTTGAAAATCGCTTTGGCGACCATGCCAAAATTCTTCGAACAGTATCAGCAATCGTTATCTTTATCTTCTTCACTCTTTACACTTCAGCTGGTATGGTATCAGGTGGACGATTATTTGAATCGGCATTTAGTTTAAATTATCAAATTGGCTTGTTCGTAACAGCATCTGTTGTTATTGCCTACACTCTTTTTGGCGGATTTTTAGCCGTTAGTTTAACAGATTTTGTTCAAGGTGTTATTATGTTCCTTGCTTTAGTTTTAGTACCCATTGTAGCTTTCACCGACGTTGGAGGCGTCAACACTACAATGGACATTGTACAGGACATTAATCCAGCATACCTTGACATTTTCAAAGGTACAACCGTTTTAGGTATTATATCTTTCTTAGCCTGGGGACTTGGCTATTTCGGACAGCCTCATATTATCGTTCGCTTTATGGCTATCTCTTCTGTTAAGGAGTTAAAACCCGCACGTCGTATTGGAATGAGCTGGATGATTATTTCTATTATTGGTGCTATGCTGACAGGGCTTGTTGGAATTGCCTATGTAGAAAAAACAGGTATGAAACTAGCAGATCCTGAAACTATTTTTATTAAATTTGCAGATATACTCTTTAACCCGTTAATTACAGGATTTTTATATGCAGCTTTACTAGCAGCAATTATGAGTACTATTTCTTCTCAGCTGCTTGTAACGGCAAGCTCTGTTACAGAAGACTTTTATAAAACATTTTTCCGACGCAAGGCCTCTGACAAAGAGCTTGTAACGGTTGGAAGAGCTGCGGTTTTAGGTGTTGCAATTATAGCTATTTTGCTTTCTTTAAAACCTAGTGATACGATTTTAGGACTGGTTGGATATGCTTGGGCTGGATTTGGTTCAGCTTTTGGTCCTGCTATTTTACTAAGTCTTTACTGGAAGCGTATGACTCGATGGGGAGCACTTGCAGGAATGATTGTAGGTGCTGCTACAGTATTAATTTGGGTAAATACTCCATTGAAGGATGCCCTTTACGAAATGATTCCCGGGTTCTTTTTAAGCTTATTAGCTGTTATTATTGTAAGTTTACTAACAAAGAAACCGTCAAGCGATGTTCAAAATCAATTCATTGAAATGAAAGAAATCTTAATAAAAGAATCGAAATAAACAAAAAGAAGCTGGAAAAAAAGTATGTTAGTTGAAGGAAGATCCGAACGATGAATCGAGATTCTTGATGGAGAATCAAATTCGTTCGGATTTTTTTATTGGTATGGTGAACGTAGGTTTCATGTATGTATCTGCTTCTAGCGGTTGATTGGAGGGCAAGGCGAAAACTCCTGCGGGAAAAGCGGAAAGCAAAGCCTTGCACGGAAATCAACCGCAGTGTACCAAGTAATCCATACGAGCTTATTTATCCAATTTGTTCGTCTTTAGACTCGGTTGATTTAGTTATGTCTCAATCTCTTTTTGTTTTTAATCTCCTTTTCTTATCATATATATACTAAAGATCAATAAAGGAGGTTTTTTGTATGCAACATTCTTATTTTCCTTACGAGCCTACACAGCAACTGCGCGTAGATACACAAAATAGAGAAATTAAAGTAATTGGTGAAGGAACAGCTTCAGCAATTCCAAATGAAATTTCCATGACAATTGGAACGCGCACGGAAAACCGGGACGTTCAAGAAGCGTTAAAAGAAAATTCAGCTGTTTCAAATACTCTGCTGCAAGAGATGAAAAACCTTGGAATTAATGACCAGCAAATTGAAACGGCTTCATTCACCATAAATCCTAAATATGATTACAGTGATGGAAAATCGACTCTTACAGGATACGAAGTACAGCACTTATTTAGAGTAAGAGTACAAGATGTAAAACAAGCGGGCGACGTCTATAACGCTACGTTTTCAAGCGGAGCCAACGTAGCGCAAGATCTTCAATTTTACGTTACAAGTGATGATAAATATGAACAAGAAGCGATAAGTAAAGCTTTGCTTAACGCTAAAGAAAAGGCCTTTACCATTGCCAACACGCTGCAGCTCCCTATTAACCAAATCCCCATTTTAATCGAAGAAGGCCCCGTCTATCAGTCATCTGGCTCCTCGCCTAAGTTATTAGCAGCCTCTCCCCCTATTCAAGCTCAGTCCTTGACTGTATCTGCTTCTGTAAAAGTTACGTACACGTATTAATACTTATGGTAAACTATAGATTATTATAATGAAGAAACTAATCTAAAGGAGCTCTTTGCACAATGACTTCTGAACATTTACTAGCAGCTTATCAAACCCTATGGTTGAACCGTTCGTTCGCTTCTAAACAAGCCCTGACAAGTGAAGATCAGCTTCACGAAGCCATTCTGAAAGATTTAAAAGATGAAATGACTCATCCACGCGTCCGGCAAACACCGCATGTAAAATATCATCTTGGCATAAAAAGAATTCTAAACAGCAGTCTTTCCTCTGATGAAAAAGTTGCGCTTACGTCCCTATACACAAACCTTTTAGATAGCTGTATATAACAATAAAAAGGACTTCCTTGATGGAAGTCCTTTTTTTATTTAATTAACGCTTTTTCTTCTAAGCTTTGAAAAACAGCTTTAAAGTCTTGCTTCAAATCCTCGAATTCCTCTAACCCTACTGAAAGTCGAAGAAGTGAATCAGTAATTCCTTTTTCTTCACGCACTTCTTTTGGGATACTTGCATGAGACATTGTTGCAGGATGCGTTAGGATGGATTCAACTGCACCTAGACTAACGCCAATTGAAGCCAATTTGACTCCTTGTAAAATATGTCGTGCTACTTTTTCATCCTGCACTTGGAAAGAAATCATAGCTCCGTATCCATTTGCTTGTTCTGAAATCAGTTTGTGGTCTGGATGACTTTTTAAGCCCGGGTAGTATACACGGCTCACTAGAGATTGTTCTTCAAGCCACTTTGCAAACTGCAGCGCTGTTTTTAACTGCTGATCTAAACGAACTTTTAATGTCTTAATTCCTCGGAGCAGTAAAAAACAATCCTGTGGTCCTAAGATAGCACCAAAAGCATTTTGTACAAACTTTACTTCTTCTGCTAGCTTTTCATCGCTTACCACAACTAGACCGCCAATGACGTCACTGTGACCGCTGATATATTTTGTAGCACTATGAATCACAATATTTACACCAAGGTCAATCGGCTGCTGTAGATAAGGTGTTAAAAACGTGTTATCCACAATTGTAAGGAGATTGCGCTCCTTCGCCAAACTTGCTACTGCTTTAATATCCGTTACCTGTAAAAATGGATTTGAAGGGCTTTCGATATAAATAGCCTTCGTATCTTTTGTGATAGCTTCTTCTACTTTCTGAACCTTCGTTGTATCAACAAAAGTTGTTTTGATACCAAACTTTGAAAATAATCGTGTTAATACACGATATGTCCCGCCGTACGTATCGTGTGAAACTAAAATTTCATCCCCTGATTCAAAAATAGATAACACCGATGAGATAGCAGCCATACCTGATGAAAAAGCAAAACCAGCGTATCCATTTTCTAGCTGAGCAATGGTGTTTTCTAAAGCCTCACGAGTTGGATTTCCTGAACGAGAATAGTCATAGCGGCCGTTGTTCGTCTCATCTTCTTGGTTAAATGTAGATACCTGATAAATAGGTACGTTAACCGCTCCAAAATGACCGTCAATTCCTGTATTTGCATGAATTAAGTTCGTACCAAATCTATGTTTATTATTGTTGGTATGCATCAAATGCCTCCTTCAAATCTTTAATTAAATCATCTGCGTGCTCAATTCCAACTGATAATCGCAGTAAACAGTTTGTTACTCCGACACGATTTCGAATTTCCTCGGGAATATCAGCGTGTGTTTGACGAGCTGGGAATGTCATTAAACTTTCCACGCCTCCTAAGCTTTCTGCAAATGTAATAACTTTAACATTTTCCAAAAGCGTGGACACGATGTCAGGGTGTGAGACAGCAAAAGAAATCATGCCTCCAAATCCAGTCGCTTGTTTCTTCATGATTTCATAGCCTGGATGTGTTTCAAGGCCAGGGTAATACACTTTTTCTACGAGATCATGAGCAGTAAGCCAATTTGCAATTTTCAGTGCGTTTTCGTTATGCTTTTCCATACGAAGCGCTAGCGTCTTAACACCGCGCAATAACAACCAGCTATCTTGTGGACCTAAGATTGCCCCAGCTGCATTTTGATAAAAACGAATTTTCTCTCCTAAGCTACTACATCGAGCGACTACAAGACCAGCAACTACATCATTATGACCCCCAATGTATTTGCTTGCACTATGTATCACAATATCTGCTCCAAGCTCTAAAGGACGCTGATAGTAAGGGGACATGAATGTATTGTCAACGATAGTAAGCAAATCATGCTGTTTAGCTAACGCAATTGCTTCTGGCAAATCAGTCACGTGCATCATTGGATTTGTAGGTGTTTCAATAAATAAAGCTTTCGTGTTGGGACGAAGCGCATCTTTTACTTGCTCGAGATGGGCTGTGTTGACGTACGAAACAGTAATTCCTTGCTCTGAAAAGATTTCATTTAGTACTCGGTACGTTCCTCCGTATAGATCCTCTGATACAATTAAATGATCTCCGTTTTTAAATAGTGCTAAAACTGCCATTACGCCCGCCATTCCTGAAGCAAATGCTACTCCTACTTCTCCTTTTTCTAAAGCAGCAATTGCTTCTTCCAATGCTGTACGAGTAGGATTTGCCGTACGTGCATAGTCAAATCCTGTACTTTGCCCTAAAGCAGGATGAGCAAATGTTGATGCTTGATAAATGGGTGTTGTAATAGAACCTGTTGAAGGGTCACGACCTACTCCTGAACGAACTAATAAAGTTTCAATTTTCATCTATTTCTCTCCTTAACTCAAAATAAAAAACACTCTTCACAGATGGAAGAGTGTTCGTTTATACACGATTTCTCTCATCTGTTAGAACAATACTGATGTTCCACAGGAATTAGCACCGTTCAAATGAATGTTTCATTTGATGGTTGCCGGGCATCGCAGGGCCAGTCCCTCCGCCACTCTTGATAAGAGTTCTATATAATTGTTGGTGGTTAACGTTTGTTGTTAATAACTTTAATAAAGATTTTCTTTATTGTCAACATAATTTTCCGAAAAATTTAAATCATCTCATTTGTTTATTCAATATACTTGTCCTGATAAGCACATAAAAAAAAGAGACGACAGCGAGGTCTCTTTTTCTAAGGCAAGTGCACGGATTTTACGTGAGCTAACTTCCAATACATACTTTCTCCATTTGCCGTAATTAGTTCAACAATATTATTAGAAACTTCTTTAAGTACACCAATTTTTTCTGATTGATCCCCTAAATCTAATACGACCAGTTGATTTTCATATTTTTTAAGCTGCTCTTCAAAGTTTCTGACAAAAGGTGCAGAGGCGGGCCTTACTGGGAGCTCTTTGTCACTTAAAGAATAAGGGGTTAACTCATTACTGTAAGGGGTAAGCCATTTCAAATGATGCAGAGAAACAAAGACATTTTTATACACTGGAGAATAAAACACAAGATAATCATTCAGCACGCTTGTGATATAGCCATGCAATGATTTCCCTCCCGTTACATAAATTTCAATAAATTTCCCTTTTGCCTGCTGTAAAATATTACGATAAGAAATCCGCTGACTTTCTTCTATTAAGTTCTCTTCTATTTCACGTAAAACCGTATAGTCTTCTTCCGATACTTCCCGCAAACGATGCATGTGTAAAAGAGGAATATACAAATAATCATGTCCATTATACAAAACCATAATATCTAATCCAAGATCAATAAGTCTGCCAACAAATGTCGTTTTACCTGAAATATCTAACTCCACAATTTTATTGATATAATGATTCATACTCATTCTCATTTTCCTCCTTTTTCCTATATGATAGAAAAGGTGCTTTATAAGCACCTTTTATGTTCCATTTCATCATGCTTTCCAACGATAATTTTTCGTTTTAATAACTTTCTCGGCCGATGCTGAAGAGCGTGAACCCGTGCGGCGTCCTCCTGTGCGGCGTCCTCGAGAGCGATCGTCTGTGCGTCCTCCCGTGCGGCTTCCTGTACGTTCTTCTGTAGACTTTGCAGCTTCAGTCTCTCCATTTTCTTCTGTTTCTTCATTATTTTGATTGTTATCGTTTTGCTTAAAAGCCCCTTTTGCTCCTACACAAATGGTTTTAACGTGTCTTGGCTGTAAGCGTAATACTTGATTATTCTGCACAAGTGTAAATGTACCATTTCGGCTTTGTACTAACACGCCCTCTACAGCTTCAGGTCCTCCATTATTGATAGATACCCATTTATGAGAAAGATGTGCAAAAAGATCGTTAAAGCTTTTAGATTTCATATATTCTGGTTCTTGGCTCACTAAGAGCTCATTTGCAGATTGACTAGTTTGATCTCCATTGTTGTTTTGATATTCACTCACACTCTTAACGTGTTCAGTGTTAATATAGATAACACCGTCGTCCTCTGTGAGTAATACTATATAAGCAGATTCAAATGAACCTAAGACATCAAGAAGCTGACCTGCTTTTTTCTCAGGTCCACCTTGGTTAACCTGCACATATTTAGTTTTCATCAATGATAAAGTTCCAGCAAAAGTTTTTCCTCGATATAATTCTAATTCTGTGCTAATTCCGGTAAACGTTTGTGCCGAATTTGACATAGTATCTTCAGTAATACTTTTTACATGGGCTAAGTGATAATATACAAGTGTATATTCTTGTTGATTATTATTTTGGTTATTTTGATTGTTATTTTGATTGTTATTTTCACCATTATTGTTATTATTGTTATTATTGCTTTCCACCGCTAAGATTAAATAATCTGATTGCACGTCAACCAAATAACCTGTTTTAGATTCAGGTCCTCCACGATAAACGGTCACCACTCTTCCTTTTAGGGGTTTGAAGTGAGAAGAATAGCCTTTATCAGGCATTTGTACATTTCGGCTGAGTTTTTGGGTTGATTTTTGGCGTGGATTTTGATTTTGCCCTTGTTCTTGGCCATAGTAATAGTTACTCATTGTTTTTCCTCCTTATTAGTTATCCTTATTGGTCATTCATACTGTATATATACGTATCATGTACAGCTATTGATTTCCTGCATTTGCCTATTATTAACAAAATCCACTGTTGCCTATAAATTGCCTATAAATCTATCCATTTTTAAAAAGTCAAAAGGTTGTTTTTAATATACGCTGTTCGTTCTTTTACAAAAGACAGTATAAAGTCGGGTTCTTTATAAAATTGCTCCATGTTATCTTTTACGTAAGGATCTTTTAATGCGTATGGAGCGATATACTCATGCAGTTGATAAATGATTGGTTTCATATACTCTACTGTAAATTGATTATTTAGAACATTGTTCATTTTTTGAATATACCGTTTTTTTATGCTATCTACCGCCAATAAGCGTGCTGTAAGCGTGTTAAATCCCTGAGCACGGACGTAATCTCCTTCCATTACTTTCCCATTTACATCTCTTCCCCAAGTTGCATCATAATCCCATGGAATCAGTTCAAAGCGCCCGCTTTCATGATTTAGATAGAGAGCATAATTATGGACAAAACCGTCGTAATTCTGCATACAAATAATACCAACTAACCAAGATAAGTAGCGGTCGACGTTCAGATACTTCTCAATATTCTGTTCGAATTCTGTATTTGTCCACGTATTAAGATTAAATATAAACTTTTCTAATTTTTCCTCATCCCCTTCTCTCACTGCTTTATCTTCATATCCAGATAGCAGAGTTGTTTTCGGCTTTTTATCCAAGTCGCTCATCAAAGAAAAATTAGCATCTCCGTCCACTGCATAAAATATGGATCCATCCGCTAAACTTCTTTTTTTCAAAAATAGTTCATCTACCGATTCAAGCTGCAGATATATTCCTTCATTTTTTCCATTAATTTTAAGAGTGACAAACTGAGAGTGCGGAGATAAAACGTCTAAGGAGGAGAAAAAATCAAGGGACAACTTGTTGCGCATAAGCGATGGATCTTTGTATTCAGCGTTTAGGTGTATTTCTTTGGCACCCTGAAATATTTTTGGAGAATAAAATTCAATATAATATGACTTTTTTTTCATCTTTCGAATATGGGAGCCTCTTAGCAGCAAATCAATATCGTAGCGTTTTTTGTTAAACTTCATCGTTGCCTGAACAGCATCTTCTGACCAAATATCTCTTTGCATTTCCTTTAAATCTTTTACATTCACAAACAGAGCGTATTGGGGGATTTCTTTTTGCTTCATTACTCGACCACCTTTCTTCAATTATTAAAGTATATGAAGGGAAAATTCTTCATGATACCCCGCCACATCAACTATTTCCGCAAACTCCACTTTTGACTCATATCAAGGACAAGCATCAGCGCGTATTCTATTAATGCAAGACCTAGTCCAATTGACAAGGAGGTTTTTGTATTGCATATTACAGCTGAAAAAATTAAAGAGGCTGCTGAAGCCCTAGAATGTACAGAACTGAAATCTTTTATGTTTCAAGAGCCAACTGCCGGCCCACTAACAAGACGTCGTCGCTCTTCTCGTAGCACTCGTCGCAGTAGCCGCCGTTCTACTCGTCGTTCTACTCGCCGTTCACGTCGTTCTACTCGCCGCTCTCGTCGTTCTACTCGCCGTTCACGTCGTTCTACTCGCCGCTCTCGTCGTTCTACTCGCCGCTCTCGTCGTTCTACTCGCCGCTCTCGTCGTTCTACTCGCCGTTCACGTCGTTCTACTCGCCGTTCACGTCGTTCTACTCGCCGCTCTCGTCGTTCTACTCGCCGTTCACGTCGTTCTACTCGCCGCTCTCGTCGTTCTACTCGCCGTTCACGTCGTTCTACTCGCCGCTCTTAATTTCTCTAAACACTCATCTTTATTGCAAAAAAACGCCGAAGAACCATGATTGTCTTCGGCGTTTTTTTCCACTTATAGAAGAAGCACATTTAGAAACATACTAAGATGGAGTGTTATTCATTTTACATAGAGAAGGAGAGGTTTTATGAAAAAAAACAAGCATCAAATTTCAACTTCATCAACAACAGATGTCGAAGAAGTCAAACGTTTAAATGCTCATTCTGGATTAACTTACAATGAAGTATTTACACTTCTTGGAGAAACCTATTTGAAAAATCAAAAGAAAAAATAATAAGCAGGGACTAGAAAACACCTTCTAGTCCTTATACTTTAAAAATCCCGGAAAATCCTTTTACTAGGGATGTTAATTGGTTCATGGCTCCCATCATCTGCCCCGCAGTATTCATCATCTTGTTCATATCGTAATTGCCATCACTCGATTTAAACTGAGACATTAATGACTGAAATTGAGAAGGCTGGGGCTTTTGTTGCTGAGCTTTAGGGTATGGATTAAAAGGCGCACCTGCATTATTGTACATAGGCTGCTGGTACATTCCGTTCATATAGGGAATTTGCTGAGGACCAAAAGGCATTTGTTGCTGAGCGTACGGATGTTGCGGCATATAAGCTTCCGTCCATGGCTGCTGATGATACTGCGGAAATGGATGTACCTGACTTAAATCAAAACGTTCTGGTTGATGTTGCTCATAATACGGATAGTGCTTACTTGTATACATGCAAAATCAATACCTCCTTTTTAATATTACATAATATATAGTATGTATGCAGAAATAAGAGGTGACGTTCGTCTACTTGTACTTTTGGAGAACACCTTCAAAAATATGTAGGTTTCTGTCGAAAGTTTAAATTTTTCAAAAAAACGAGATTATTTAAATATATGGTACGATAAGAACAAGTGATACTACGTATACGTAGTGGCACAAATGGGGATTAGGAGGGAATTTACATGTATGTGAACGAACTTCAAGAAGCTTTTATTGCGGTGAAACAATATGAGCCGCAGTCAAGTAATGAATTACTCGATTTTGCTCAGCAGCAGTATTTAAAAGGTTTTTTAACTCCTATGAATTACAAAGCCGCTGTACGTGAACTCGAACAAATTGGAGCTACTAAGCCCGATTTTAGTGCACAAGATGATTAATTTTTTTACTACCACCGAGAAATCGGTGGTTTCTTTGTTTCCTATAAAGTGGACACATACTTCTTTTTTGACTTGTTTATACTATAAAAGCTTTAACGTAGTATTCAATAAAGGAGGTCTATCTCATGAGTCGAGGAAAACATTTTGATCATAAAAAGCAAGGACAAGGTGCAGTAACAAAACCAAATAACGCCGTTGCTTCTAAACATACCGAAAAAGTTGATTATCATATCGATACAGTCGCTTCACAAGATCACCCAGCTGTTTCTATCCAATCTCAAAAAGATTTTGATTAATTTTTTATTGATAATGATAAAATGCCTAAAGAGTTTTCTCTTTAGGCATACATAGAAAATCCCCACCTTGTAGATCTTAACGGAAGGCCGGGATTAATTATTCAATATCGACTCGAGCACATACTTATTTGAGTGATACATCTTTTTAAATCGCTTTTCTCGCGTCTCGGGATAAAATGACTGTATTACAACGTTTTGTAAATTTTCTTTTAACGTCTCTACTTGATTGACATGAATATACTTTGGTCGCTCTTTCTTCAGCCATTCCGTTACGAGACTAGCCCATTCATCAAGTTCTTTGAAAAAAATATCTCCATAAGGCTTTACTTCTTCAAAAAATTTCACTTCATAATTTTCTTCCTGTTGAATAGACGCTAATCGTTCTACAGCTACTTCATTATATTGAAACATGATCTCCGTACTTTTTTTCACATCTTCATTCATCGTTATTCGTCACCTCTACGATGACTATTGTAACATAAACAATCTTTATACTGTATGAAGAACCATTTCTCTTTGGCTTCTACTCCATTCGGTTTCGGAAGGCATGCTTTCATACACAGCTACTTCAATTTCTTGCAGTGATTGGTCAATGCGATGAACTTGTTCCATATATGTTTCTTCACAATGTGTAAATGCTTCATTTATAGATGTAGACATCGTTTTATCCACTAAATCTACTTGCTCTAGTAAGCTATCTAATAAAGTCATCATTTCGCTTGCTTTAACCATACTTTGTTTCATCGCCATCCCTCCAAATTTTCCTTTGCATAACGTATTCTCTCTTTTCTTCATTGTCCCTTCACACATGACAAAACTAGTTTCTATTCGTCAAAGAAAGATGTTTTCGACATTTTCATTTATGGTGAATCGAAAGTAAACATATTGAAAACACTAGTATAGACATTTCAGCTAAGCGGATACATTCCGCTGCTGAACGTTTATTACAACATGATAGGAGGTGCCTAGATATGGCCAACAAACAGCAAAAATCACAGCCTAAAAATAAGCCTGAAACAAAAACCTACGGTGATCCTAAAAAGTTAAACGGTCCTAACCAGCCTTCTACTTAAGAACAAAACGGTCACTTGTGACCGTTTTTATTTACATTAAATACTTGCGCTACTTTCATTAATATATGCAGCTGCTTTTGCTTTTGAAGATACCACTTTGTAAAATGAACTTTCTTTGGAAAAGACGACTTTTTCATGAGCTTTCGCTCCTCTTTTTTCGTTAAAAACCACTCTTCTCTCTTCTTTTCATGATGTCTAATAGCCGGATACACCTTTCGAAGAGCAGGAGTATAGCAACTGGTTTCATTCACAAAATACTGCTCATAATCGTATCTCGAACCCGTATGCTTTGTTTTTAAAGAAAATTCATAAAACAAGGGATAATACTTTTCATGAAATAATAAAGCCGCTAATTTCTTCCCCAAATCAATCCGATTATTTACTTTTGTAAAATCATGAACAGAACAACCGTATAGCTCCCCTTTTGTAGTAGGAAAAAGGACGGAACTAAAGTGGAATGTATCTTGAAAAAAAAACAGCATACTTTTAAACACTCTATCTTGATAAAAAGGCTGTTCAATAACGGGCTTTTGAATAACATGCTGCTCATTCACAATTAACGCATGAATAAGCTGCAGTTCACAAGGTCTCTGCATAAATTGTCTCCACTTCTCTTCGATAAAAGATGAAACGTTTAAATAGGGAAGTAAATGAACGTAAGAGACATGTTTTTTACGCGAAACAGCATACAATAGTAATTGCGGAAAGGCATCTTTAAAAATAAGCCAATTTGCTCTTTCATACGTCAAAAATAATAAATCGCTCGTTTGCTTTGACAACGCTTTTTTCATGTTTGTCCCTTGCAAATCACACATATTCCATCCTGCGTTTCGTGATACCATACTTGCGAGAAATGACCACTTTACTTCAGGATATCTATGATAAAAAGTTGCATAAGCCTGGGTTCTTGATATATTATCAATATTCAGCTTGTCTGTGGTTTTTTTTATCGCCGTCAACAGCGCTTGTTCCGAACTATTGAGTGACATCTCTTCATCTTCTTTCATCTATTTTTATTTGTAGGATTTGGTATAATAGAATTTGTTTGTTTAATAGATTTACACTAAAGGAGTGATGGTTATGATTCGCTATCCTAACGGAAAGGCCTATAAGCCATTGAATACCAGCAGTCCTTCCCCTAAAAAGCTAGAAGCTAGCTATAGCAATCGTGGTATGACGCTGGAGGACAATTTAAACGAAACAAACGAATACTATGTTTCAAAAGGAATAGCCATTGTTCACAAAAAACCAACCCCTGTTCAAATTGTAAAAGTAGACTATCCGAAGAGAAGTGCCGCTGTTATCAAAGAAGCTTATTTTAAACAGGCTTCTACTACAGACTATAATGGAGTCTATAAAGGAAAACACCTTGACTTTGAAGCAAAAGAAACGAGAAATAAAACCTCATTTCCGCTGCGTAATTTTCATGAACATCAAATTGAACATATGAAGCAAATTGTGAAACAAAACGGGATTTGTTTCGTTATATTAATGTTCTCTACTTTACAAGAAATATACTTGTTCGAAGCACAGTTCCTTTTTCCTTATTGGGATGCCATGAAAAAAGATGGACGAAAATCAATCCCTAAGGCAGATATTGAAAAAAAAGGACATTTCATCGAACTTGGTTACCATCCGAGAATCGATTACATAAAAACTATAGATAAATTATACTTTTAAGAGTATGATATATATGTTTACGGAAATCATTCTCTTACAATGCGTTGAAAGGTAGGAGTTTTTATGTCAGATAATTATCGCTCTCGTGAAGAACGACGAAGAGCTATGAATGACAACAAACCAGAAGGTAAATCTCAAGGAAAACCGAAAAAGAAGAAAAAAGGAGGCCTATTTCGTAAAATTGTTGCCGCAGTTTTACTGATAGGAATCATCGGGCTCATTGCCGGAGTGGGAACTTTTTTTGCTATGATAAGCGATGCTCCAAAAGTTGATGACTCGGTATTAAAAAACTCTTTTTCATCTAAAGTATATGCAAACGATGGAAAGACAGTTGTAAAAGAAATTGGAGCTCAAAAACGTACATATGTGCAATACGATGAAATTCCTCAAGTCGTCAAAAACGCATTTATCGCTACGGAAGACGTTCGTTTTTATAAACATCACGGCGTTGACTTTTACCGAATTGGCGGAGCATTAATGGCGAACTTTAAAAACGGCTTCGGTGCTGAGGGCGGTAGTACGATTACTCAGCAAGTGGTAAAGAATTCGTTCTTATCACCAAAGAAGACGGTTAAACGTAAAGTACAAGAAATGTGGTTAGCTTACCAGCTTGAGCGTAAATATTCGAAGCAACAAATTCTTGAAATGTATTTAAACAAAATATATTTCGCATCAGGTGAAGTATACGGTATTGAACGAGCAGCGGAGAAATTTTACGGAGTTAAAAGCGTAAAAGATTTAACTCTTGATGAAGCTGCTATGTTGGCAGGCTTACCAAAAGCGCCAACTACTTATAACCCAGTTACAAACCCAGAGAATGCTACTAAACGCCGTAACACAGTATTAAACTTAATGGCTAAAAACGGCTTCATTACACAAGCCGAGGCCGACAAAGCAAAACAAGTAGATGTACAAGCTCACTTAGCTAAACAAACTGAATCAACATCTAAGTACGAC
Source organism: Priestia megaterium (assembly GCF_023824195.1). Lineage (NCBI taxonomy): Bacteria > Bacillati > Bacillota > Bacilli > Caryophanales > Bacillaceae > Priestia > Priestia megaterium. The sequence continues at coordinate 1,386,456 of NZ_CP085442.1, read as the reverse complement.
GTATTTATTGATCAAGTAATCGAAGAAGTAAAAAAGAAAACAGACGCGGATCCATTTTCTGCGGGCTTAGAAATTTATACAACGCTTGACACTAATGCTCAGGACTATGTGGATGATGTGATGAATAACAAAGTAGTCAACTTCCCGAACGATAAATTCCAAGCAGGTCTTGTCGTTGTAGATAATGAAACAGGCGGTATTCAAGCAATTGGAGGCGGACGTAACCGTGTTTCAGGCGGCTTAAACTTTGCAACAAATATGAGACGTCAGCCCGGCTCAACAATTAAGCCGATCTTAGATTACGGACCAGCGATTGAGAACTTAAAGTGGTCCACTGGACAACCGATAAAAGATGAAGAATATCATTATTCAAACGGCACGCCAATCCGAAATTTTGGACGCAATTATAAAGGGTGGGTTTCAGCGCGTGAAGCTTTAGGACGCTCACTGAACATTCCTGCTTTAAAAGCGTTTCAAGCAACCGGGGCAGACAAAGCAAAAGAGTTTGCTACGGGCCTTGGACTGAAATTAGACGAAGAAGACGGCGAAGCTTATTCTGAATCTTATTCTATCGGAGGCTTCCGTACGGGTGTTACACCGCTACAAATGGCTGGAGCCTATAGCGCTTTTGCAAATGAAGGTATGTACAATGCACCTCATACAGTGACAAAGGTAAAATTCCCAGATGGAACAGAAATTGATTTAACGCCAAAATCAAAACGCGCAATGCAAGATTACACGGCCTTTATGATGACGGACATGATGAAATCTGTTGTAAACGAATCATATGGTACAGCTCGTGCTGTTCGTACACCAGGATTAGAAATTGCTGGTAAAACAGGGACTTCAAACTTTAGCGCTGATGAGAAGAAACGATACAACATTCCAGACGCTGGTGAAAAAGACGTTTGGTTTAATGGGTTTACGCCAAACTATACGATTTCCGTATGGACAGGCTATGAAACTGCTAAAGACGGCTATATTTTAAGTGCTAATGAAACAGGCATGGCAAAAAATATCTTTAAGCATGTTATTACTCATATTTCTGAAGGCAAACCTAAAGGAAGTTTCAAGCAGCCGGACAGCGTAGTTGAACGTTCCGTGGAAAAACCAACGGGCAAAGACTTAAAGCGCCCAAGCGGCTCTACTCCTTCGAGCTTAATTACTAAAGAATACTTTGTACGCGGTACTGCACCGACAAAAGTATCTCAAACGTTTGTGAAAAAAGAAAAAGAAAAAGAAAAAGAAGAAAAGAAAGAAGATAAAAAAGAGGACAAAAAAGACAATAATAAAGACAATAAAGATGTGAAGCCAAAAATTACTGCTTCGTATAGCGGAGGAGCAATTTCAGTTAACTGGTCAGCTTCAAACGCAGCCAGTGATACGACCTTTACAGTCACAATGTCATCTCCTAACGGTTCTGAACAACTCGCATCTGGCGCAGGAGCCGGTGGAAAAACAATTCCCAACCCAGCACCAGGCGCAACGTATAGTTTCACCGTAACAACAAATACGGGCGAAAGCGCTAGTTCTTCCGTAAAAGTCCCTGATTCATCAGATCAAGCTACCGAAGATGATTCTACTAAGCCTGAAGATGACGGAACAACGGACGATAATCAAAATGAAGACAATAGCAACACTGATCAAAACAACGGCTCTGATCAAGGTGACGATTCATCTACTCAGCCGGATGATAACCAAAACAGCAATAATGGCAGCAATAACGGCGGTAACAATAGCGGCAATACCGATAATAACAATAATGATAGCGGCAATGCTAACGATGGTAATAGCGGCAACAACAATAATAACGGAGGCACAACAACTCCTCCAGCAGACAACGGTGGAAGTGACTCAGGAAGTCAAACACCACAAACCCCTGCTACACCATCGACGCCGTCAACACCTGCTACACCGCAGCAAGAGCCAACAACTGAAAATTAACGTAGCAGTAAAAAGCCCCTACACGTGTAGGGGCTTTATTTCTTGTGAAGAATAAGCATTTTTGCATACTGCTTACGCAGCTCATTAAATAATTCTGTCAGCTGAATATACGCTTGATAAGAAGAAACTCGCTGCAGCAAAAACATAAGTCTCTCAGCACAGTTAATAGGCTTATAGGTTAGGTCCGCTATGTCTTCTTGCAGCCGATTTAAACGCCGAACGGGCTGTCCATTAATCCAAAACAGTAAACTAATATACATCGCAGCAGCTTGTTTCATACAAGGCGCCGCTTCTTTTGCTTTTCGCTGAGAAAAAAGCGTATACAGTTCTTCCCTTTGAGTTTCCCACTTCTCAAAAAATGGCCGTATGTTCTTTTGAACATCCCTCCAAGGTGTTTTCGTTTCTTTATGTACATCGTATAAAATATCATAAGCAAAATAATTTCTTCCATTTTTTTCATCTACTTCAAGAACCCGATCTTCTTTTGAATAGAATGGTTCGCATATGAAATGTGACGGCACTTCAATCGGTAACATCTGTCTTCTTCTCTTTTCCTTTCATTCGTTTCTTTCCTTCTCGGCAAAGATCAAGAAGCGGGCAGACATGACATTGAGGAGACTGTGCTTTACAGTGATAGCGTCCAAAAAAGATAAGTCGATGATGCGTAACAGACCATTCATCTTTCGGAATTTTTCTCATCAGCGTTTTTTCTACTTCCAAAACGGAATCTTTCCACCTGCAAATCCCAAGGCGTTTACTTACACGTTCTACATGTGTATCTACTGCTATTGACGGTACTCCAAAAGCTACGGATACAACAACATTAGCCGTCTTACGCCCTACTCCTGGAAGATTGGTCAGCTCATCACGATCTCTTGGAACTTCTCCTCCGTATTCATCAATGAGCATACGGCAGAGCTTTTGAATATTTTTAGCTTTGTTTCTATATAAGCCAATTGATCTAATATCTTGCTGTAGCTCTTCTAACGAAACGGCTAAATAGTCTTCAGGCGTTTGATATTTCTTGAATAAATCCGCTGTTACGCGATTGACTAAAGCATCTGTGCACTGAGCAGATAGCGCCACAGCAATGACTAAATCAAAGGGATTCCGATGATTTAACTCACAGTGGGCGTCAGGAAACATTTCTGCCATAGCATCTAGGCACTGTCTGATTTGTTTTAACGTTAACATACTAGTTCTCCTTCTTCTTACAGGTAGTTCCCTCCTATTTTACAATAGGGTTCCTGTCAAATGCTACTTTTGTCCATATTCTTTTAAAAAAGCTGCTTCAAGATTCAATTACTTGGATCTTGAAGCAGCTTTTTATCCTGTCATTGCTCTAGCCAGTTAAAAAAAGGAATGGCTGATGTAGACTGAGAAGGGTTAACAGAAGATAGTTTTTTGGGCTGTTGATTTTGACGAAATTTTTGGCTATGCTTGCGGGCTTGATCAATGGTCCGAATACCACTTTTCTTCCATTCAAATAAAATACGATCAATATACCGGAAGTTTAATTTTCCAGACATCACCGACTCTCTTAGTGCCGCTTTAATAATAATTGGATCATGATGATCTTGATCAATCCACATCGCTAGCGTTTCGCATTCAAACGGAGACAATGCTCTGCCGAACTCTTTTTCAAACATTGTATATAAATTAAGCTCTTCTTGTTCTTCTTCGCTTTTTTCTACTTCTCTTGTTTCTTGCATCATATGATGAATAAGCTTTTCCCAAAGCGGTTTTAATGAATAACGTTCACAAATAAGGGCGTTTTGCTGTTGATCTTGCTCAATAGATAAAAAGCCGCGCTGAATTAATGCTCGCAGCGTATCCATACAGACAGCACTTGAAATACTCATTTTTGCCGCCAATTCGTTAGGTGTCGGGAAACCTTCACCGCCTTCAATGGAAACATAAATATGCATTAACGTCATGAATTCTGTTTCGTTCATTCCCAAATCGCTATAGTGATTAAACAGCAGCTTCGGAATTGAAACTGTGCCTTGTTCAAACCATTCAATTAACGTTTCTTTTTTCATATCCGAACACCTCAGTAGTTAGTATATCATGAAGTTTATAGTCAAAGTAATAATTATTCGAAGCTAAAAAAGCTTCTATGTAAAACTTTCCGCTGAAACCGTACCATTGCTCTGCACATATAAAATATATACGAACGATGACTTTCTTCCAAGAATATTACACTAACTTATTTTTTCGAGAATTGCAACTCCCTTTTAAGTTAGACTCTTTTCTATGTTTACCTTTGTTTCCCTGTGTTATAAGTAAAAGCCTCGTTTTTCTTTTCTTTTTATGATTCATAAAAAAAGCTAAAAAAGTATCCTGACTACAAGAGTCAGAATACTTTTTTCACTTCTTTACGGGTATAAACGGTTTAATAAGCGTGGGAATGGAATCGTTTCACGAACGTGTTCTACGCCGCTAATCCATGCTACCGTACGCTCAAGGCCTAAACCAAATCCTGAATGTGGAACTGAGCCATACTTACGAAGCTCTAAATACCACTTGTACGTTTCTGTATCTAATTTGTGCTCTTCTACACGCTGAGCTAAAAGCTCTTGATCATGAATACGTTCAGAGCCTCCAATGATTTCTCCGTAGCCTTCTGGTGCGATTAAGTCTGCACATAATACTACGTCTTCATTTGTTGGATCTGGCTGCATATAAAATGGTTTTAATGACGTTGGATAGTGTGTAATGAATACCGGCTTGTCATAGCTTTCTGCGATAGCTGTTTCATGCGGTGCTCCAAAATCATCTCCCCACTGAATGTCTGTAAATCCTTTTTCATGTAAGAATTTAAGAGCCTCATCGTACGAAATACGAGGGAATGGCGCTTTAATTTGTTCTAACTTAGATGTATCACGGCCTAGTACAGTTAACTCTAACTTACAGTTTGTTAAAACAGACTGTACGACATGAGACACATACTCTTCCTGTACTTTCAAGTTATCTTCGAATTGGTAGAAAGCCATCTCTGGTTCAATCATCCAAAACTCAATTAAATGACGACGTGTTTTAGATTTTTCAGCGCGGAACGTTGGACCGAATGAAAATACTTTTCCAAGCGCCATTGCCGCTGCTTCCATATAAAGCTGTCCACTTTGAGAAAGATATGCATCTTCGTCAAAATATTTCGTGTGGAATAATTCTGTTGTTCCTTCAGGAGCACTTCCTGTTAGGATTGGAGGATCTACTTTTGTAAACCCGTTTTCGTTAAAGAATTCATACGTTGCACGAATAATTTCGTTACGAACCTTCATAACAGCATGTTGACGTTTAGAACGCAGCCATAAATGACGGTTATCCATTAAGAACTCTGTTCCATGTTCTTTTGGCGTAATTGGATAATCAACAGCTTCATGAATAACTTCAAGGCTTGTAACTGTTAGCTCATAGCCAAACGGTGAGCGCTCATCTTCACGTACCACACCTGTTACATATAGTGATGATTCTTGCGTCATAGATTTAGCTAATTTAAAAGTTTCTTCTTCTACTTCAGCTTTTACAACTACCCCTTGCATGAATCCTGATCCATCGCGCAGCTGTAAAAAGGCGATTTTACCACTTGAACGTTTATTCGCTAACCAAGCACCAATTGTTACTTCTTTTCCTACATGCTTGCTTGCTTCTGAAATCGTAATTTTCACGATTAATATCCCTCCAAAAAACTTACATTTCGTAATTATGTATGCCATCCTATTATACATTTCGACAAACATAATAACAAGTAACAAACAAAAAGAGCCTTCTAACACGTGTGATTTGTGCTAAAAGGCTCCTTTGTTTTTAAATATAACCTTTTTTATTTCATATGACGAGTCATAAATGAATGGATGCGTTCCACTGCTTTTTCTAGCAGATCTAGTGATGTAGCATAAGAAAGACGTACGTTTTCAGGTGAACCGAATCCTGATCCAGGCACTAGCGCTACCTTCTCTTCTTCTAAAATAGCTTCTACCCATGCATCAACTGTATCAAAACCAGTTAACTTTGCAGCTTCAATTGCATTAGGGAATAAGTAGAAAGCACCTTGTGGTTTTAAGCATGAGAACCCTGGAATGTTAATCAGCTTTTCATGAATCACGTTTAGACGCTCTTCAAAAGCTTGTCGCATCATTTCTACCGGCTCCTGAGTGCCGTTATAAGCAGCAATTGTTGCATATTGAGCAATAGATGTTGGATTTGACGTGCTGTGACTCGCTAGGTTTGTCATCGCTTTAATAACTGTAGCATCACCAGCTGCATATCCAATGCGCCAGCCCGTCATGGAATGTGACTTAGAAACACCGTTAATGATAATTGTTTTTTCTTTTAACGCTGGTGAAAGCTGTGCAATCGATACATGTTCATTTTGACCATACACAAGCTTTTCATAAATTTCATCTGATACGATAAAAATATCGTGCTTCAAGCAAACTTCTCCTAAAGCTTGAAGCTCTTCTCTTGTGTAAATCATACCTGTTGGGTTGCTTGGTGAATTGATAATAACAGCTTTGGTTTTAGCAGTAATAGCCGCTTCTAATTGTTCAGGTGTGATTTTAAATTCGTTATTTTCAGAACCTTCAACGAATACTGGTGTACCTTCTGCTAACTTTACTTGCTCAGGATAACTTACCCAGTAAGGAGTCGGGATAATCACTTCGTCACCTTCGTCTAACAGAACTTGAAATAACGTATACAGTGCGTGCTTAGCACCTGTACAAACAATAATTTCAGAAGGTGAATACGTCAGGCCTTGGTCGCGTTTGAATTTTTCAATTACCGCTTCTTTTAATGGTGCAAGGCCGCCTGCTGGCGTATATTTTGTCTGACCATCATTCATTGCTGTGACAGCCGCTTCTAAAATGTGCTGCGGCGTATTAAAATCAGGTTCCCCTGCTCCAAGTCCAATCACATCATGACCAGCCGCTTTCAATTCTTTCGCTTTTGCTGTAATCGCTAATGTTGATGATGGCGTTAATGCTGATACACGTTTTGCTAACTTCACTAAAATCTCCCCCTATGAACTAAAGCTATAATCAGCCTGCGGGCTGATTATAGATAAAAAATTGGCTTTATTTTCATAAAGCGCTGAAATCTTATATTATGACACATATGGTATTTCATATGGTATAAACGATTTATGATTGAGATAAGCTGTATCGTTTTATAAATTCACCGCTAGAGAAATCAAGATAATAGTATGTTAAATGTTTCTTATCTTTATCCACATATGTTACTTCCCACAGCGGCTTTTTATTTTCAATGCCTAGGCGCACCGACTTAATTTCCTGCGGGTCTTTATCATTTTTCACAATGGAAATGGCTTTCTCTTTTGTGATCCCGCTGCTTGCTTTCTTTAAAACAGCTGTTTGTTTTTTGCTTTTAGGCATCCAAGCAATTACCTTTTGATTGCTTCGGTTTGTACCTTCTACTACATAAAATGCATGATTGCCGAAATATGGCTGGGTGCTTGTGACAGATTTCAAATTAAATTCTTTTTTTGCTTGGGATGCTGCTTTTTCCTCAGCAGACTGAACATCCTTCACGGACGAGTGATAAATGCTAAAAGAAATGCCCCCGATAATTAAAAGCACAGCAGCTACCGCTACAATAATTAACTTTTTCATAAAATCCCTACTTATGTACGATAAATTGTAAATACAGCTTTGCTTTGATCTTCTTCATCTAACGCTAATCCGAACATCAAATCTTGCTTTTTCAACGTGCGATTCAAACTATCAACAATTTTATATAAATCCGAGGAATTTTCCACGCGGACAGTTGATAATACTTCAATCCTACTTTCCATTGTAAACCTCCTAGCTCGTCTATCACGACGCAAAAATGACGATATCCGTATTATAACAGGTATCAAAAACCATCGTCATCTTTTTCACTCATCAATCGAGTCTGTACGTTTTGCGTAAAAACCGAATAAATAAGTAAACATATATAATATTATAAGGAATTTACCTCTTTTTGCAAAAGGAAATTTGTTTATTTTGCAGAAAATTTCATCACATCATAGGATTTTAGCGACATTTTAATAGAGTAAGCGCTCCCTTCTCTTACGTCATATAATTCAATCCATTCAGCTGTTAAATTTGAAAGCAGGCGAGGAGAATAGGAACGGCCTGGTTTCGTAAACGCAACGGCAAGCTGTGTATCTAATTGCTTCAAAAATGCATTCGAAAAAAACGTTCCCTCTCCAAAATTAGGAATTTTCAATACATCTACATGGGTAAGAGGAATGCGTAAAAACTTTTCTTCTACTTCATCTGAGCTGCTCATTGCATATAGAATCCGATGTTCTCCGATCGTAAATAATAGATCCATAGCCGCTGTTTTTTGCTTCGATGCATGCAAGACATCAACGTGTATATTATCTGTTAACTGAAATAAATCATTTTCTTTCCACTTCTCTGTTTGAAATTCCGCCTGGTACTGAGCCGGGACAATAATACGCTCTATATGATAATCATTCACAGCTCGCTGAACATTTGAATCATAGTACTTTTGCTGTTTCGTGATCACTAATTGGTTGATTTTTTTCACTTTATATCGCTTCAACCACTTCTTTAGCTCGGGATAGGAAGATGCATTCCCGGTATTTATCAAAATGGTCTCACCGCTTCCGTCTTGAATCAGACTCGCTTCTCCAGCTGAAAGAGGTAAAAAGGTGATCACTATTTCATCAGCTTGTAAACCAAAATCTACGTTTTTAATGACGGCTGCTGAAACCGAACAGTTCATAAAACTAAAAAACAGTACAGCACTTAGCAACATTTTAATCATACACTGTCCTCATTTGCTTATCATAGTATATTACTATCGTCTCTCAAGTGCAGAAACAGTATGCATAAAAAAAGACTTAAGCGTATGCTCAAGTCTTTTCATTCCACCATTCTTTGTAGTCCAGTAAGATATTCGAAAACGTTTTTTGAACAACCTGGACTTTTGGAAGTGAGTGAAGGAAATGGTACCCATATGCTGTTCGCGTAATACGATTATCAAAAATAAATATAGCTCCTCGGTCACTTTTTGAACGAATCAACCGTCCAAATCCTTGTTTAAAACGGATAACGGCCTGAGGAAGTGAATAATTCATAAAAGGACTTTTCCCTTCTTTTTTCATCTGCTCAAATTTAGCTGTCAGCAGAGGCTGATTTGGAGATGAGAAAGGAAGTCTGACAATTACGAGACATGATAATAAATCTCCTGGCAGATCAATTCCTTCCCACAGGCTGTTTGTACCTAAAAGAATAGAATGCTCAAACTGGCTGAAGTCTTTTAACAGTCTATTACGATTTCTAGTTGTGACTCCTTGACCGAGCAGTACAAACTCTTCAAGATCGTTTAACTCTTTTAAATAACCATACGTAGCTTTCAACATGTCATATGAAGTAAAAAGCACCAGCATACGACCATTTGTTACTTTAGCTACGTCAAGAATACTTTCTGCCATCATAGCGCTATACTCATATAATGATACTTCGTTAACAGCAGGCATATCTTGAGGAATATAAACTCTAGCTTGCTTCTCATAATCAAACTCGGCAGGGAGAATGAGTTGAGCAGGCTGAAAGTCATATAACCCTAGCTCTTGAATTAAATAATCAAATGTTTCATTCACCGTCAATGTAGCCGATGTTAAAATAACGCTTTGTTTCTTAGCGAAAAATTCATCAGCCAGCGTATCGGCAATGGAAGTAGGCTGACTATAGATATACGTAGCATTCGCTGCTCCTTTTGGTTCAATCTCAAACCACGTTACGTGATTACTCTGCTGTTTGAACAGAAGCTTTTCTATTTGCTGAGATATGTGCTCAAATCCTTTAACAGCCGTTTGAAATTCATGAAGAGACGACTGTTCATTTTTTGTGACTTTGTCATATAGTTCGTCAAAGGAATGTCTTGCCCCATCATTCCATGTAAAAAGATCGTGAATTAAAAAACGAATGCGCGACGCTGCTTCTTGAATAGCCGTCCAGTAATGCCCATGCTCTTTTTCCACTTTATATCGATAGCTGCTTCTTCCAATCTCGCCCTGCTGATTGCCGATTCTTTTTTGGACAAAAGAATGAATCAAACGAAATAAGTCATCGCACTCAGAATGAAGCTGCACAAACAGATTTTGAAGAAGTTCAGTGTTAAGCTCGATGCTATATTTTACAAACGTATGATGAACTTTTTTTAACAGCCCTTTGTCTTGAATGGTTCCGATTCGGTTTAATAGCGCATGAACCGAAAAATAATCTAAGCGCTCCCCCAGTTCTTCTCCGGCAATGTCTTCTAAGTGATGAGCCTCGTCAATAATAATCTGTTCATAATCAGGTAGCAGCTCATGATTACTCATCACATCCATCAACAGCAAGCGATGATTTGTCACTACTATATGGGCATTTTGCGCTCTGTTCTGCGCTCGTTCATAAAAAGAATAAAGTTTCCAAGGATGCTTAAAGTCACTTGGAGACGGATTGCTTTCATTTAGCTGTTCCCAAAAAAGTTTGCCGCCAGAAGGCAGGTTTATTTCATCGCTGTCGCCCGTTTCGGTTTCTGTCAGCCAAATAAGCAGCTTCGCTTTTGTGAGGATCGCATCGTAATTATTATTGCGCTCTTTTAAGAGCTGAATAAATTTTCTTATACTAATGTAATGTTCTCTTCCTTTTAAAACAGCTGCTGTAACAGGAAACGGAACAATTTTTTCTAGAATGGGCACATCTTTTTCGATGATTTGCTGCTGAAGCGTTACCGTATTAGTTGAGATAATGACTGGGTGATGATGAACAGAAGCATAAAACACGGCAGGAACTAAATAAGCGAAGGTTTTACCAATACCGGTCCCGGCTTCAATTAAAGCATGCTCGTTACCTGCAAAGCACTCTTGTACAAAGTTCATCATATCCCACTGCCCTTTTCGTTCTTCAAACAATGGCAGAGCCTGATGGAACAGCTTTTGCTTTTCAGTTTCAAATATTTCGTAAGTATGAGAGTACTGCTTTTCATTAGCTGAATGCGGCTGATATTTGTTTAACGCAATGCCATGTATGAATTCATAAGAATCATCCTCTGCATAACTTTTATCATCTATAACTTGTTGAATCAGTTCTCCAATTTCACTTTTAAAGTGCAAGCTTAGCGCGTATAGCTGCTTCAAGGTTGTTAAAGGGAGCTTCTTTAATTTTTCAATTAGTAAAAGTAAAATACGTGCCGTTACTTCTGCATCACTATCTGCTTGATGAGGGTTTTCATGTTCAATATGTAAATACTCAGCTAATTGGCTAAGTTTGTACCCATCAACTGTAGGCAGCAGAATCCGAGCCAGTTCGACGGTATCTACGGTTGAATTATAAAGAGTCTCCCTTCCGCACTGATAGAGTTCTTCTTGTAAAAAAGTTAAATCAAATGCCACATTATGTGCAACAAAATAAGCATCATCTAGCAATTCTATAATTTTAGGTGAAATTTCTTCAAATAAAGGCGCATCTTTCACCATATCATTTTGAATGTTAGTTAGTTGTGTAATAAAAGGCGGAATATCCATACCAGGATTTAAAAAACTAGAAAAACGTTCAACAATTTTGCCGTCTTCTACTATGACAGCAGCAAATTGAATCATTTTATCTCCTTGTTTTGGAGAATGTCCCGTCGTTTCAAGATCTACCACAACAAAGCGTTTATTCACGGTCAACACCTCGCAAGTCTGTCTTTTTATAGTATAAAGTGAAAGCCTGCTCTATATGCTTTAAAAGCGCAACTCCTTCTCGTGAAAAACAGAGAGGCTTTCATACATAGAAGTTTTACTTTAGTGTGTATAGAGGTTTATACCGTTCACTTACTAGCGTATGTATTCAAATAAAAATCCCCCTCATAAAGGGGGACTGTTCTTATAGAATTGTACCAGCTGGTTCTTGTTTAAGCAATTGTTGGATTTTATTCTGCTCATTCATAATCGCTACGGTTGGATGATGGTGAGCTACTTCTTCATTTGCTACGAGCGCATAAGAGATAATGATGACGATATCTCCAGGCTGCACGAGTCTTGCAGCAGCTCCATTTAAACAAACTACGCCGCTCCCGCGTTCGCCGGGAATCACGTACGTTTCCAAGCGAGCTCCGTTATTATTGTTTACAATTTGGACTTTTTCATTTGCTGCGATTCCTACTGCGTCGATGATATCTTCATCAATGGTGATGCTCCCAACATAATTTAAGTTGGCTTCAGTTACATGAGCTCTGTGTATTTTAGCATTCATCATCGTGCGAAACATTTAGTTATCCCCCTGTACGTCTACAATTACATTATCAATTAAACGGGCTTTAGAGAATTGAACAGCTAATGCAATAATGATTTTGCCAGCGGCTTGCTTAATCGTTTTTAGCTCTGGATACGTATAAACCCCGATATAATCCACTTTACCGCTCGTATATTGCTCAATTTCTTTTCGAATCGTCTGTTTAATGATTTCTACATGCTTCTCTCCACTTTCAAGAAGCTGCAGACCGCTTTGTAAACTCTTAAACAAAACAGGTGCCTCTTCTCTTTCTTTATCTGTTAAATATACGTTACGAGAACTTTTAGCTAATCCATCTGCTTCTCTCACCGTATCTACTGCTCTAAGCTCCACTGGGAAATTAAAGTCTTCAATTAGGCCATCTACTACAGCAACTTGCTGTGCATCTTTTTTACCAAAGTATGCACGATCTGGTGTTACAATGTGAAAAAGCTTTGTTAGTACCGTGGCTACTCCGTCAAAATGACCGGGGCGCTTCTGTCCACACAATACGTCTACACGATCTGTCACGGTTATAGCAACTGAACGGCTTAACTTATACATTTCCTCTACTGAAGGATAAAATAAATAGTCGACGTTAGCTTCTTTTGCCACGCGCTCATCGCGCTCAAAATCTCTTGGATACGTATCAAAATCTTCATTTGGTCCAAATTGAGTCGGGTTCACAAAAATACTTAGCGCCACTACTTCATTTTCTGTGCGGGCTGCTCCAAGCAAAGTAGCATGGCCTTCATGCAAGTAGCCCATCGTCGGGACAAATCCAATTGAGCGTCCAAGCTGCTTTTCTTTTTTCATCTCCTGCTGCATGTCTTTAATTGTTGTAATGACTTTCATCTTATTTCCCTCCGTACAGTGCCGTTAACTGCTCTTCTTTCATTGAAAAAGTATGTGCTTCTTTCGGAAACTCTCTTTTTTTCACTTCGCTTACATACTGAGAAAGCCCCTGTAAAATAGGCTCATTTATTTTCGCAAATGACTGAACAAATTTTGGCACACGCTCTACTCCGTACGTTAATACATCGTGGTATACAAGTACTTGACCATCCGTGTCAGCTCCTGCTCCAATTCCGATTGTTGGAATGCTCAAGCGTTCAGCTACTTGTTTTGCTACTTGTTTAGGAACACATTCTAATACAACAGCAATAGCTCCCGCCTGCTCACACTTGATAGCGTCTTGGATTAGCTGTTTGGCTTCTTTCGCTTCTTTTCCCTGCACTTTATAACCGCCCAGGACACCGACAGACTGAGGAGTTAACCCGAGATGTGCAACAACCGGAATACCAGCTTGCGTCAATTCTGAAATTGTATAAAGAACATCCTTTGCACCTTCTACTTTTAAAGCATGAGCTCCGCTTTCCTGCATAATACGAGCAGCATTTTTCATCGTGTCTTCTTTCGACACGTGATAGGACATAAATGGCATGTCGGTGACGATAAATGTATCAGCAGCTCCTCTTTTAACCGCTTTTGTATGATGAATCATATCATCTACCGTTACAGGAATCGTAGAGTCATATCCTAAAACGACCATTCCTAGAGAATCGCCTACTAAAATCATGTCTACGCCTGCTTCCTCAGCGTACTTAGCTGACGGATAATCGTACGCAGTCAGCATCACAATTGGTTCATTGTTTTGTTTCATACGTAAAAAATCTAATTTTGTTTTCACTAACTTTCTCCTCCTTCTCAGAGGAGATGAGCGCACGTCTGCACACAAAAAGTCCTTCTACCTATAAAAGGAAGAAGGACTTTGACAGACTTCATCTATAAAAAGCACACTTTACCTAATGTGCTTACCTACGCGTCATCCCTCTGTCCTAGTCCTTAATGGATCAAGGCAGATTTATTGTCGTATTAAAAATAAACAAACGAGTATCAAGTGAAGTTCTTACGATACTACCTTGATACTCGTATTATAATAAAAATTTCTTTATTTTTCTACTATTTTTTAGCAGAGAGCTCAATATCTGCAGAATGAATTCGGTGTATAACTCCTTCATCATCTTCAATCAATAAAACGCCTTCATCTGTTATACCTTTTGCAAAGCCTTCAATGTTGGCTGTCATCGTGCGTGCTATAATTCGCTTTCCAATACTGATCGCATACGTTTCCCAAAGAACTTTAATTAAACCAAAGCCATTTTTTAAGTATTCTTCATAAAGGGTTTCTAACTTTAAGAAAAACGCTTGCATCAAAGCCGCACGATTAATTTCTTCACCTTTTTCAATACGTAAAGATGTGGCAATGTGTTTGATTTGTTCATTAAAATCCGTTTCCTGCTGATTCACATTGATGCCGATTCCAATGATGACCGAATGAATCCGGTCAAAATCAGCCTGCATTTCTGTTAAAATCCCAACTAGCTTCTTCCCATTTAATAAAACATCATTAGGCCATTTAATGTCTGGAGAAAGGTTCGTCACTTCTTGAATGGCCTGTACAACAGCCACTGCTGATAGTAGAGTCAGCTGAGGAGCCTGCTGCGGAGGGATAGAAGGACGCAGTATAATACTCATCCAGGCACCAGTATATTTTGGGGAATACCACGCTCTATCAAGTCTTCCTCTCCCTGCCGTTTGCTCTTCAGCAACTACGACCGTTCCTTCTTTGGCTCCTTCTTGAGCAATTCGATGAGCAATTTTTTGAGTAGAATGCACGCTTTCCTCATAATGAATATACTGACCGATTTTTGTTGTTTGGAGCCCTAATAAAAGCTCGTTGCTGCTTACTTTGTTCGGCTTCCCAACAATACGATAGCCTTTTTTACGAACAGCTTCAAGTTCATAGCCGTCTTTTCGTAGCTCTTCGATATGCTTCCATACAGCTGTTCTTGAACAGCCTAATAAATCGCTGATCTTTTGGCCGGACACATAGTCCCCATCTGCGTTCGTAAACATTTCAAGCAGCGTTCTTCTTATATCTGACTGCAAGACTGCACCCACTTTCTTATTGAAGATTTCGTGTTCATTAACTCATTGTATAGAACTTTCTCCTCAATTTCTTTTAACAGTTGAGACACCCATGGACCACCCTTTTTACCTGTCCACACTAAAAGATCTTGACCATTTATATCTAAATCTTTTAAAGAATGAATAGGCAGCTCGCTATAGATGTAAAGAAGCTCATGTTCATTCATATACTCATTGCTTCGAAGAAGTTGTAAAATACGATTCACGCTCACGCTGGCCTGCTCTCCAATGGTATACATGATGCGTTTTGACCATCCATTTTCCAAAACGTCTCGAAGACCAATAGACTGAAGCTGAATATCTTTAATTTGCTTATTAGATAATTTCCAGCTTTTAAAAAATGCCTGCTTGTCTTGAATGTCGAGTAGATGTACCAGAAGTGTCCATGACTCCGATACTCGCTGAAGCATCATCCAATCGTGTGCACAAACAGATCGGAATTTTTGCGGATCTACATTCAGTTGGGGCAAGTAGCGATACAGCTCCGTATCTGCTACAAGTGCTAATGCTAAAGACGGACGCTTTCCGCTCAGCATTTTTTCGAATTCAACTGTAATGCGTTCAATAGAAACATGCCTCAGCAGTTCACCGTATTGCTGAATGGCTCTTTTAGTTTGATCAGACAGTGAAAACGCCAGCTGACTGACAAAGCGAACGGCTCTCATCATACGAAGAGCATCTTCATGAAAGCGTTCTTTAGCATTTCCGACAGTACGAATTAACTGGTTTCGCAAATCTTCTCTTCCATTAAATGGATCAATAATTTCTCCCTTTGCATTCATAGCCATTGCATTGATTGTAAAATCACGACGCTGCAAATCTTCTATCAGAGACGAAATAAACGTAACGGACGAGGGACGACGAAAATCATCATATTCTCCCTCAGAACGAAAAGTGGTTACCTCATAAGTCTCGTTCTCATGGACAACCACAACCGTACCATGCTCGATTCCTACATGAATCGTCTTAGAAAAGAGTTCCATCACTTGTTCAGGCCTAGCTGACGTAGCGATATCAATATCTCCAATCGTCCGATTTAAAATGAGATCCCGGACCGCTCCTCCAACAAAATACGCTTCGTAACCGGCTGTCTCCAGTTTTTCAATAATATAAAGCGGATGAATGAACGGTTCTTTCATAACTTCCTCCATTCTTCAACCCTGTACCAATTTATAATAAAGTTTTTCATATTGACTCACAATCTCTGTTGAATGAAATTTATGATTAACTGCGCTTAGAGACGCTTCCCTCATTTGGTGATGCAGCTGTTCATTTTCAAGTAGCTGAATTGCTTTGCTCGCTGCCTCTTCGACGTCTCCCACTTCGCAGATATATCCTGTTTTTTCGTGTTCAATTACTTCGGGAATTCCGCCTATATTTGTTCCGATGCATGGAACACCACAAGCCATAGCTTCTAAAAGTACAAGCCCAAAGCTTTCTTTTTCAGATAATAACAGTTTTAAATCGCTAATCGAATATAATTCTGCTACATTTTCTTGTTTCCCAAGAAATAACACAGAATCTTGAAGATTTAGCTCTCTTACTAATTGAGACACTACCGTCATTTCAGGGCCGTCTCCTACAAGCAGCAGCTTAGACTGAAGCTTTTTATTAATAATAGTAAATGTTTTGACTATATCTGTAACTCGTTTGACTTGACGAAAGTTTGAAATATGAATAACGACTTTTTCATTTTCTAATATGCCATACTCCGCTTTTAAATACTGAACTTCTTTTTTATGATAAACTCGTTCATCAATAAAATTATACATCGTTTCAATTTCTTTATCTGGACTAATTAAATGGTGAGTTTGATCAACAAGTGACTGAGATACAGCCGTCACTGCATCTGATTTCTCAATCCCAAATTTAATTAAATCTTTTAACGATGGATCCTCTCCTAGAACCGTAATATCTGTCCCATGAAGAGTCGTCACAATTTTCACTTCGTGCTCCACCATTTGTTTAGCTAAAATCCCGCAAACGGCATGGGGGATTGCATAGTGCGTATGAATAATGTCAAGCTTTTCTCTTTTAGCCACTTCAGCCATTTTACTGGATAAAGCGAGATCATACGGAGGGTATTTAAAGACGGAGTACTGATTTACATCTACTTCGTGAAAATAAATATTTGGATATACTTTCGTCAATCTAAAAGGCATGCTAGAGGAAATAAAATGAATTTCGTGCCCTTTTTCAGCCAGCAGCTTCCCTAGCTCCGTTGCTACCACTCCTGAACCTCCAACGGAAGCATAACATGTAATACCAATTTTCAACTTCATTTATTTTCCACCTACTAAATCGTCGTACATCAAAATCGGTTTTTTAGATAAAAAACCTTCACCGTATGCTACCCCGACTTCTTTGCCAAATAATCGCTCTCTGCTCTCTACTGTTTCAATATATCCGTTTACCAGCGGCGTATCAAACGTATCTGCTGTTTTTATAAATTGACTTTCATAAGCCTCTAGACTAGCTACTTTCTTTTGAAACGTGCTTGATACATCTACGATAAAATCTGGCTTATGAAATCCATTTATCATATAGAAATAAAGAGACTCAGCACGATGAGCTTTTTGCTTCTTATGATCGATATAATTTTTAACGCCAGCTGAAAACATGGCCTCTTCTACAAGCTTTGCACAATTTCCATGATCAGGATGACGATCTTCAAAGTAAGGAGCAAATATAATCCTTGGTTGATACGTGCGAATGACTGATGCAATTTCAGCTATATACTCTGGCTTTAAAAACAAACCTCTGTCTGGCAAATGCAGATGAATTCGCTCATGAACACCTAAGACGTCAGCAGCTTTGGACGCTTCTTGTTTTCGAATTCCAACCGTTCCATTTGAAGAAAGTTCAGCTTGCGTCAAATCGCAAATAACTACCTTCAAACCTTGTTCACTCATTCTTGCAATGGTTCCACCCATGCCGATTTCTACATCATCGGCATGAGCACCAAAGGCAAGGATATCTATTGTTTCTTTCATTATCTTCACCCTATTTTTTTATAATTGAACGCCAATGCAAATCGCCTCGTTCAAGTCCATGAATTAAAATCTCTGCTGTTCCCATATTCGTTGCAAGAGGAACCGCATATACGTCACATAGACGCATCAGAGCTGAAATATCAGGTTCATGAGGCTGAGCTGTTAACGGATCGCGGAAAAAAATAACCATATCCATTTCATTTTGAGCAATTAAAGCTCCTATCTCCTGATCTCCTCCAAGCGGCCCCGATTGAAAGCGGTGAACCTTCAAACCTGTTGCTTCTGAAATACGCGTTCCTGTTGTTCCTGTTGCGAACAGCGAATGTTCCTGTAAAATCGCTTGATAGGCTGTTGTGAATTGTACCATATCATTTTTCTTTTTATCATGTGCAATTAAGGCGATTTTCATTTTTCTCGCTCCTTAGTCAATAATATTTTCTAATCCATATACAAGTGTGTCTACGTTCATAACTGTATCAACAGCTAGCTTCACACCTGACATAAAAGAAGCACGGTTGTATGAATCATGACGGATTTTTAATGTTTGTCCAAATCCTCCGAACATCACTTCTTGGTGAGCAATCAGTCCTGGCAGGCGTACGCTATGTAGACGGATTCCTTCATAATCTGCACCGCGCGCCCCTTCTAGCAATTCTTTTTCATCAGGATGACCCTGTTTTTTTGCTTCACGAACTTCACTGATAAGCTCCGCTGTTTTTAAGCCTGTTCCTGATGGTGCATCTAACTTTTGATCGTGATGCATTTCAATAATCTCAACATCATCAAAGTATTTTGCTGCCATTTGTGAAAACTTCATCATTAAAATAGCGCCAATCGCAAAATTAGGTGCAATGATACAGCCAAGTTCCTTCTCTTCAGCAAGCTGCTTTAATTCTTTTAAATCTTCTTCTGAAAAGCCAGTTGTTCCTACAACAGGTCTTACTCCATATGTTAGGGCTGTTTTAGTATGAACGCGCCCAATTTCAGGTGTTGTCAAATCAACTAAAACATCTGCCTTAACGTCTTGAAAACATTTTTCAATATCCGTGTAGATTGGCGCTTGTACATTTGGCATTCCTTCAATATCACTTATGTATTTTCCTTCATTGATACGATCTACCGCTGCTACTAATTCAAAATGCTCTGTTTCTTCTATTAATAATACAGCTTCTTTTCCCATACGACCTCTTGGTCCTGCAAGTACAATTCGAATTTTGTCCATTCTTTTTCTCTCCTTAGTCTTCTTTTTTCGTCCAGCGATCTTTGTCACGCGTATTAAATTTATTCATAACGCGATCATGCGCTTCTTGTAAATTAATATTTAATGAATTTGCAAAGCAAATTAATACAAATAAAATGTCGCCCATTTCTTCTTCGACCGTACGTTCTGCTTCAGTCGTTTTCTTTGGCTTTTCACCATAATAGTGGTTAATTTCGCGCGATAATTCGCCCACTTCTTCGGACATTCGCGCAAGCATAGCAAGAGGACTAAAATATCCTTCTTTAAATTGGCTAATATATGCATCAACTTCTTGCTGCATTTGCTCCATCGTTTTTTTTGACATCTTTTTATTTCACCTCTTTTAGAAGTACACTCAGCTTACTATTATAACATCTTTACTTCAAATTATTTAGTGTAATTACTTCTTCTTACCAAGCCTTTGTGAGATGCTCTTTCACAATATTCCTCACGTTTCCCTTAATTCTCAAAAATCTGTCTATATTTTACGAATTGAGGATACTACTAATACATAGCACTAGAAGAAACATCATCACTTTTTACTATTTTCAAAAATCTTTTCGATAGTTATTTACGAAATGAAATATATTCCTTTATGATAAGGTAGTGCAAAAACGGTCATAGGAGGTTTGTAAGTATGAAAGGTCTCAGATTTAAAAATATTATTTTTATACTGCTTGGTGCTGCCATATTTGCGTTTGGACTTGTTAATTTTAACATGCAAAACAATTTAGCTGAAGGTGGATTCACAGGCATTACCCTGCTTTTATTTTTCTTATTTAACATTGATCCCTCTTATTCTAACTTAGTGTTAAATATTCCTTTGTTTTTTGTAGGGTGGAAACTATTAGGGAGAACAGCATTTATTTATACCATGCTCGGAGTCGTTAGCTTATCGTTATTCTTATGGATATTCCAGCGCTTCCCGGTGAATATGCCCCTGCGTCATGATATGACTCTAGCAGCTCTTTTTGCCGGTGTTTTTATTGGAGTGGGTCTTGGCATTATTTTCAGGTTTGGAGGAACAACAGGAGGAGTCGATATCATCGCACGTGTTGTTCAAAAATATATCGGGTGGAATATGGGGAAAACGATGTTTCTTTTTGACTTTATTGTGATTAGTGCCTCTCTCATTTATTTATCCTACCGAGAAGCTATGTACACGCTTGTTGCAGTCTTTGTCGCTGCACGGGTTATTGACTTTATGCAAGACGGTGCGTATGCCGCCAAAGGAGCAACCATCATTTCGAATCATAACGAAGCCATATCGGATAAAATTATGAAAGAAATGGATCGAGGCGTGACGATTTTAAAAGGGCAAGGTTCTTTTTCTAAGCAAGATACCAACGTGCTATACTGCGTTGTTAGTAAAAATGAAATTTTCCGTTTAAAGCAAGTTATTACTTCTGTAGATCCACACGCATTCGTTGCAGTTACCGATGTTCATGATGTCTTAGGTGAAGGATTTACCCTTGATGAAAATAAAAAACCGCTTGAAAGATAAAAAAATACCGCTAATGCGGTATTTTTTTATTAGTCGTCGTTATTCATTCCGGTATAAATCATGATTAAACGAACCAACTCAAGAACTGCTACTGCTGCGGCTGCTACGTATGTTAAAGCCGCTGCGTTAAGCACTTTGCGCGTCTCGCGCTCTTCGTCATTTCGAATTGCTCCGACTGAGACGATTTGCGTCATCGCTCGGCTTGAAGCGTTAAATTCAACAGGCAGTGTTACAACTTGGAATACGACCGCTGCTGCCATGAAGATAATACCTAACAATAGCAACGGCTTAATCGACGCGATAATTCCAATCATAATTAAAATCCAAGAAGCGTTTGATCCAAGGCTTGCCACCGGCACAAGCGAGTGGCGAAGACGTAAAAACGAATAGTTTTCTTTGTCTTGAATCGCGTGTCCCACTTCGTGAGCCGCAACGGCAGCGCCCGCAACAGACGTTCCATAATAGTTGTCTTCTGACAAACGAATTACTTTTGAACGAGGGTCGTAGTGATCCGATAAAAATCCGCCTACAGGCTCTACGTGAACGTTGTACAACCCGTTTTCATCCAAAATTTTTCTTGCTACTTCTGCACCTGTCATTCCTGATGAGTTGCTTACTTGTGAATATTTTTTGTAAGCACTTCTCACCTTAAACTGTGCCCAAATTGGCACAAGGATAATAATGAGAAAATAAATCAAAAAGCTCATTTACCCACACCTTTCATTATGTGTTTGACTACTCTTTTATTTTAGACAATTCTGCGCTTTTACGTCAATCATTACGCCCTCTAGCTGACTTTCTTTTCTGGTCAGCGAAATATTTTCGCGCTCCTACATAAAAAAGTGTAGCAATAATAATACTTCCGGTGGTAATTGTAACCCAAATAAAAGACGGGTCTGTACGATTTTCTTTTACTTGTTCAAAAAAATCTTTTAAGTTTTGTTCCATTTGGTTAAACTGCTCATCGTTAATCTCACTTAGCGTTCCTTCAGTTTGTAAAAAGTGAACGTCCGCGCTCACACGCTGTACGTAGGCAGACGACACGTCTACCTGCGCGCTCGGTAAGATCATATCATATTCCTTCAAAAATTGCTTAAGCTGCGCTTCATAAGCCGCTTGTTCTCCTTTTACCGCTTCATTTCGCATCTCATTAAATGTTGCTAGCATACTGCCTTCGAGCTCAGTCCACATAGGCTGATGCTTGCTGTGCAGCGCATCGACTAATAATCGAAATTGAGTAGCTTTTTGAAGACGTTCTTCATCACTGGAATCAGAAGATAAAAGAGACCTTTCTACCTGTTCATAACAAAGAGTTAAAATACGTATATCTTCGGCCGATACGCCCAAAGAAGCTGTATTGAGACTGGTAAATTCATTCGAAAAGTTTCTGAACAAATGTTGGGCTGCTTTATACTCCTTTTGCTCTACAAGCGATAGCGTTTGATCAGATAAGTTATCAAGCTTTTCCCACTGCCCTTCAGCTGCATGTACAGTAGTCGTATATGCAAAGAAAAGTACGAGCAATATTCCTACTATTCTTCCTTTCATTCTCGTCCCTCCTCTAACCTCTACTAAAACTTATGAGAAAGAGGACAAGAGTAGACCTATTTTCAAAAGGAAGTTTTAATCTTACTATTCATTCATCGGAGTGATAAAGTTTTGCGTATAATATTTCTCATATACACCTACACCAAGACGCGTAAACTCTTTATTGAGTAAAGCCTTACGATGTCCCTCACTATTAAGCCACCCTTCAACCGCAGCGATTCCATCATGATAATTCGAGGCAATATTTTCGCCTGCGATACGATATACTACATCGCCTTTTTGCAGACGGTTGCCTAAATCACCTTGTGCTGGTGAAACGTGAGAGAAATAGTTTAAGTCGCTCATTTCTTTGCTGTGTAAATATGCTACTCCGGCAGTGGCTTCGTCCCAAGCTAAAGGTGACAGCTGAAACCGGTCTCGAATTACATTTGTAATATCGATAATTTGCTGTTCTTCTCCTTCTTGTACACTTTTCCACTCCTCCGAGGTCAATGACGGAGCTGTTGGAAGCTCGCCGCGATAAACAATTTCGTACGGACGCTGTTTTAATAGCGTGTCCATGTCCATAATTCGAATACTTGAGATTGTATTAAGGAACTGATCAAAATATAGTTGGACGTATACATCTCCATATTTAATAATTGGGCGCATTTTCATATCCTCTTCACTCAGACGAAATCGGTATTCATTTCCGTCTTTTTGAAGCGTGAGTCCGGATGAAAGTGAAACTCTTTTTTCTACTTCTTCTCGCTTCTCACCAATCTCAAAAGGATCTGTATTTGTTTTTGAACCAATGACGTATACAGATACGACTTGATTATTTTCTACTCCTACCTGCGCATACGTTTGACGATTCTTTTTGTAAATCCACCAGTCATATCCATATGCAGAAGAATCAATACGATCCGGCTCTCCAAGCATTCCAATTAACTGTTCTGAATGATCTCCAATGAGTCTCATCATATTTTCACTTTGTTTTTCATAAGAAGCCACTTCTTGTGTAGGCTGACTTTTGGAATCCGTTTGATTTTGCTCAATATTTTGACCCGTTAGATATTTCTCTAGCTGAGGTAAATAATCCTCCGCGTATACAAATGCCACTATTAATACGAGAATAAAAATAACTTTTTTCAGCTTTTCTTCCTCTCCTTACACCTGTTTTCTTTACCTGTTTAACTTATTTTTATCTCTATTATACATGCATTCAAAAAAAAATAGCTATTGGTATAAAGGAAACAAAAGAAAAAGCCAACTATTTACGAATATACTGCAAACAGTTGGCTTTCGCTTTTTAATGCGTTTGTTCTGAAATGTCTGAGAGAGCTTCTCCTGCACGTTCATTTGCATAGCGAAACGTTGATAAATCACCTAGCGATACAATCCCTACTAGCTTTTGATTTTCCACAACAGGAAGACGACGGATTTGATGTTGAGCCATAAGCTTAGAAGCTTCATCTACAGAGGCTTCCGCTGTAATAGTTATAAGCTCTTCACTCATAACATCCGTTACTTTACTTGAATTTGGCTTCTTTTCTGCAATGCCTCTTATAACTAAGTCTCGATCTGTAATCATTCCTACTAGCTGATCCTTATCGACAATTGGAATTGCGCCTACATTCCATTCCTTCATTTTCACTGCCACTTCATATACGTTATCGAGCGTGGTGCATGTTTCCGTATCAGCTGTCATTACCTCTTGTACAGTTTTCATTGTTTTATCCTCCTTTACATAGTGTGTTCGTTTTATAGTGTGACCAACTTTTTAGTAAACTTTCGTATTTAAAACGTTTAAATAAAAATAGATAACGTTTACATTTTTCCTTATTAGATATTGCAAGTTTTATCCATTCGGCTTATGATTTAGTTGGGGTATATCTGTTTTGGGAGGGAGTTCATATGAAATTTGAATATGCAAAATTTGATTCATTAAAGATTGATTTAGATTTATTAGATGAGATTATGCATCAATTTGGTCTGGTCCGCGCCGGACAATGGGATTATGAACGCGTCACGTACGATCGAAAATTCGAGTTTCAGCGGGATGCCTTCTATTTGCGAGTCCAAGGACATGCTATTTCAGGCGATGTAGGGGGCAGGCATGCTGTTATTCACCTTATGACACCTCTACTAGGCAAACATTATTATCCTCACGGTGTAGAATATGGAGACAGAGAATATTTCCCGCCATCCCTTGTAGAACAGTGTGAAAAGATATTAACACAAATCAAATCACAGCTTGAAACCGTTCAGCTATAGAAGTAAAAGAGGCTGAGACAAAAGTATGTTAGTTGAAGTTAAATGCGAACTACTAATCAAAATTATTGATTGGTAGTTCGTTTTTTGTTGTCATATTGAACGTAGGTTTCGTGTAGCTGCTTCTAGCTGTTGATTGGAGAGCAAGGCGAAGACTCCTGTGGGAAAAGCGGAACAGGTGAGACCCCGAACGAGGAGGTTCATCGGCCGCCTGCGGAAAGCAAAGCCTTGCACGGAAATCAACAGCGGTGTCACAAGCGGTTCAGCTCCTTTATCCCATTTGTTTGTCTTTAGATTGGATTGATGTAGTTATGTCGCAATCTGTTTTTACTTCAAGGGAGGAGTAGATGGAATCTCCTTTGATTTTATATCTTGACGTTCACTAAAATCAGGCATGTACGTATCTTTCTCTCGTTCTTTTCGAGCCCACTGAAAAAAAATAAAGCCTAAAACCGTTCCATACACAATTTCTTGAATGATCTTCATAATAACGCCGCCTAGCTGCTGATCTTCCACGGGAGGCAGTGTATTAAACATCTCGGGAGCAAGCTGCCCTAAACTTGCAATCATAGAAGGCGGTACACAAAGAGAAAGAGCTTGTACCCAAGCGCTTGAGTCTGTATACGTCGCATATAAAGAGTGATTTGCAAAAATAATCAGCGCGCACGCTGGAGTAAGGAGTACGCCATCTGCAAAAATATACCCAAGCTTTTTTAAAGAACTTAGCGTTTGTTCTTCTTCTAGCTGATTAACGAGTGGCCACCACATACAAAATGCAGCGATAAATAATACAACACTCACTATTCCGTGGAGCGTCATATCCGTTTTAATAAAATCAAAAAGCAGCGGAATATGATACAAAGAGAATAACCCATTAAATAATAGTAGAGCAATTAAGGGCTTTGTAAAGAATTTAAAAACAGGTTTAACCCCTCTTACATAAATAACAGAACGAGCTAACCACGGCGGAATTCCTAAAATAAAAAGCGGAGGAATCACCAAGTAAACGATTGCCATTTGCGTCATATGAGCACTAAACATAAAATGCCCTAGTAAATCTACGGGTCCTCCTTTACATATATATAAAAGAACCATGCTGATAACAAAATACGCTTTTGTTTTTCTGCTTACAGCCTCCGCTCCTATAAAATTCCCTCTCCATCTACCAACGATGAAAAAATATAAGACGGTCACCAGACAAATGGTTAAAAAATAGTAAGGACTCCAAAGTGCTTCAAAACCAAACATCTGCAAATTGTTAATCAACGTCTATTCCTCCTTCTACAGATGATGAAAAGGACTGGCGCATGCCAGCCCTTCTCTTTACCACCAAATAATGGTTACAAAAGCTAAAATGGTTAAAAGAGCTACCAATACACCTGAATACAAGAAAAATGCTGGTATGGTATGTCCTTTGTGGTTCATATGCATGAAATAATAAAGTTGAAAGATGACTTGAACAACCGCCAAGAGCACAATCACCGGCATAATGTACCATCCGCTAAACTCTTGATAAACCGCAAAAAAAGCAATTAGTGTTAAAAACAACATCATCACAAAAGAGATAACTTGCATCTTCATATCTTCTGCGTTTCTTTTCTTACGATAATCTAAATTGAGCCTTGGGTTATCTGAGTTTGATTGATTTGTCGTCATCAGCTTATCCCACCATTCCCATTAAATATACGACCGTGAAAATAAAGACCCACACAACATCGATAAAGTGCCAGTATAAACTTGCGACATAATATTTAGGAGCGTTATATAAGTTTAACCCCCGCTTCGCATTTCGAATCATCAAAGAACCAATCCAAAGCAATCCGAACGTTACGTGAGCTCCGTGTGTCCCAACCAGCGCGTAGAAAGAAGAACCGAATGCGCTGCTTGTAAACGTATGTCCTTCATGAACATAATGCCTGAACTCATAAATTTCTAGTCCTAAAAAAGCTAAACCTAAAAGCCACGTAACGCCTAACCATAGCTGCATCTTTTTAAATTCAAAATTCTTCATATGATACATAGCATATACGCTTGTTAGTGAACTTGTTAATAAAATCATGGTGGCTGCAAAAACAAGCTTAATATCAAACAATTCTTCTGGCTTAGGTCCTGACATCGTTGAATTACGCAAAGCTAAATAAGTAGCAAAAAGTGAAGCAAACAAAACCGTCTCTCCGCCTAAAAAGAGCCAAAAGCCAGTAAATTTATTTTTCCCTTCAAGCGTTGCTTTTTCAGGCGAAGCAGGGAAAGTTTCAGCAGTTAGCTTTTGTTCAGTCTCCATTACATCTTCGCCTCCTTGTCATCATCAACTAAGTCTTCTTTGTGAATATGAAAGCCGTGATCATCAATCCATGAACGGAAGAACATCGATAAAAACATGACGATCATTCCGATAATCCCTACAATATCTCCCCACGCATGATCATTTCGATACAAAAAGCCAATCCCTGCAATAAACATTCCAAGCGATATCATAAATGGAATAAACGACGAGTTTGGCATATGAATATCACCAAGAGGTTCGGCTGGCGTCATTTCTTTATTTCCTGCCATTTTTTCAATCCAATATGCATCTAACCCGCGTACAAGCGGCGTTTGTTTAAAGTTATACTCTGGAGGCGGAGATGAAATAGCCCATTCTAATGTACGTCCGTCTCCCCAAGGGTCTCCTCCTACCTTTTGTCCTTTGGCAGTTGTTTTTATAATATTAACAAGTAAAATGAGCGTAGCAACCGCCATGAAAGCAGCTCCTGATGAACTGATTGCATTCCCAAGGTCGAGACCTTGATTAGGCAAGAACGTCCATACACGGCGAGGCATCCCCATTAGGCCTAAGAAATGCTGAATAAAGAATGTTAAGTGGAAACCAATCAAAAAGAGCCAGAACGTTGCTTTGCTTAACTTTTCATCTAACATCTTCCCAAACATTTTTGGCCACCAGTATGTGACACCTGCTAATATAGCGTATACGACACCGCCTACGATAACGTAATGGAAGTGGGCAACGATAAAATAAGAATCTTGAAATTGATAATCTGCAGGTGCTACAGCTGCCATAACTCCTGTTACTCCCCCGATAACAAATGATGGAATAAAGGCGACAGCATACAGCATTGGAGACGTAAACTCAATACTTCCTCCCCAAAGCGTAAACAACCAGTTAAAAATTTTAATTCCAGTTGGAACGGCGATAGCCATCGTAGCGACAGCAAAAATGGCATTTGCAATTGGACCAAGTCCGGTTGTAAACATGTGGTGAGCCCACACCATGAACCCTAAAAATCCGATTAATACGGTAGCAAAAACCATCGACGAGTAACCGAATAATCTCTTTCTTGAAAAAGTAGGTAAAATTTCAGAGAAAACACCAAACGCTGGAAGAATTAAAATATATACTTCCGGATGACCGAATATCCAGAAAAGGTGTTCCCATATAATGGTATTCCCGCCCATTGTGGCGTCAAAAAAGTTTCCCCCGAACAAGCGGTCAAAAATCATTAAAAACAATCCAACCGTCAGTGCTGGAAACGCAAACAAAATAAGAGCTGATGCAACAAACGTCGTCCACGTAAACAGCGGCATACGCATATAAGTCATACCTGGCGCCCTCATGTTAATGATTGTCACGAGAAAGTTGATACCTGAAATCAATGTCCCGGCTCCGGAAATCTGCAAACCTATCGCATAAAAATCAATTCCGTGACCAGGTGATGCAATAGACAGCGAAGCATATGATGTCCAACCTGCATCAGGTGCTCCTCCTAAAAACCAGCTTAGATTTAAAAAGAGTCCCCCAAAGGCAAACAACCAAAAACCTAACAAATTTAAAAATGGAAATGCTACATCCCGAGCTCCAATTTGCAGTGGAACAACTGCATTCATCATCGCAAAAAGAAGCGGCATTGCGGCTAAGAAAATCATCGTTGTTCCATGCATTGTTAAAATTTCATTATACGTTCCTGCACTGACAAAGTCATTGCTTGGTATAGCCAGCTGAATACGTATAAATAGCGCTTCCACTCCTCCGACTAGAAAAAAGATACCGCCGGCAATTAAATAAAGAATGGCGATTTTCTTATGGTCAACGGTTGTCATAAAGTCCCAAATTGTTCCACCTACACCCTTCTTTTGACTGAGTGTACTCATCGCTAAACCTCCCCTTTTAAAAACGACTGGACGTTTATTTTTCTTTTAAACTCATTAAATAGTCTGCTAGCTCATTCACTTGTTCATCTGTTAAGTCAGGATATGTACCACTCATCTTATTACCCGGCTTAACTTTTTCAGGGTCTTTTAACCATTTTTTGATATTTTCCTTGTTGTGAGGAAGCACTCCAGCTACACGCTCACGTTCAGAAAAACCGGCTAAGTTTGGTGCTTGACGAGCTTGCTCTGGACGATTATCTTTGACGTCAACAGCATGACATCCGATACAGCTTTCATTAAAGACCTCTTGACCAGCTTTTGCGGATGCTGTTTCTACATCAGGCTTTGCCTTTTTCAAATCTTTCGCCCACGCATCAAATTCATCGCTTGATACAGCCCGTACTTTAAAGTCCATAAGGGAATGAGATGGACCGCAAAGCTCAGCACATTTTCCGTAGAAAACCCCGTTAGCTTCCTTCGATTTTTTAGAATCAAACACTAGCCAGAATTTATTATCATTTTCTGTGTTAGCATCGAGCTTTCCTCCAACTGAAGGAATCCAGAATGAGTGCTTGACGTCAGAAGCTTTAATATTAAAGTAGACTTTTTTATCCGTTGGAACAACTAGATCTTGCGATGTAATAATTTTTTGATTAGGATACTCAAATTCCCACCAGTACAAGTTAGCGCGTACATTTACTACGACAGCATCTTTGTCCTTCATTCCTTTTACATCCGCTAGCTTAAATGTTGAGATGACCGTTGGAACAGTCAAAATAATCAGCAGCAAGATAGGAATCACTGTCCATATAATTTCTAACTTTCTGCTTCCCTCTACTTGCTTTGGAATCACATTTTCTTCGCCTTTACGACGACGAAAGCGCAGAATAACAAATATAAAGATAATGGTGACAACAATAATAACTAAAACCATGATGGCTGTACTAAGCAGCATAAGCGAATATTGTTCTTCAGCTACCTCACCTGCAGGCTTAAGTGTTGACAAAAACGGTTTTCCACAGGCCGATAACACGAATGCAAGCAGCGTAAATAACGACAAAACACGAAAGTTCAATCGCCATTTTTTCATACCATTCCCCAACCTCTCTTTCATTGACGTGATTTCATCTATGCCCTCTTGAGCATAAAACTTATTCCTTCTATAATGAATTCTACATGTAGAAGAAATCCCCCTTGTGCAGTGCCGCATTCAGTGAAAGATTTTATCTAGGCAAAAAGCGTTGCGACAATCATTGAGACAAATAAAATAGTTAAATAGTTTAGTGAGTAGACAAACATCATGCTAGCCCACTTTGTGTCTTCTTGTTTATTGTATTGAGCAAATCCTAAAAATAGCCATCCTATGTTTAAAACAGTGGCCAAAATTAGAAATGGAGTACCTAATTCGTATAAATAAAGAGGTAATGGCAACAAACAAGCAATCCAAATGAGAATCTGTCGTTTTGTAAGCTCAAAACCGTGCACAACAGGCAACATAGGGATTCCCGCTGCTCGGTATTCTTCACATCTTCGCATAGCAAGAGCTAGAAAGTGAGGCGGCTGCCAAATAAACATGATTAGAAATAATACCCAAGCCACTACGTGTAAATTGGGATCGATAGCGGCCCATCCAATTAAAGGCGGGACAGCGCCTGATATACTTCCGATTACTGTATTAATTGTGTATAGTCTTTTGGACCACATGGTGTAAAAAACTACATATGTAAGTATTCCTGCTAATCCGATGAGAGCGGCTACGGAAGAAACAACTAGTAGCATAAGCAAGCCGGTTAACGTAAAACCGATTCCAATCCCAAGGACCGTCCAAGGTGTAAAACTCCCTGTCACTGTAGGTCGTCCCTTTGTTCGTTCCATTAGAGGGTCAATGTCACGATCTATGTAATTGTTCAAACTGCATGAACCGGCGATGATAAGTGAAGAACCTATTAAAGTAAAAAATGCTTTATCCAGGTTTTCTAAGAAGTGTTGTTCGTTGAAGAAAAGAGCTAGCCAAAAACCAGTAAAGGTGGTGATGAAATTTGAGTTGACTATTCCAATTTTAATCGTAGCTAAAAAATCTGACCAAATGGAACTATTTTCGCTTACATGAGCTGTGTTAGGCGATGCAGAAAGCGTTGAATCTTCCACCATTTTTGAATCTTCCATGGCGCTTCCTCCTTTACTCATCCACAGACTTTTATCTAGTAAATAAAGAGTCTATAAATGAAGGCGTTTTCAACATATTTTTACAAAAATCTCCTCTTTGTTCACAAAGAAGGCATATTCCTCTCACCAAAACTACTTAAAAGCTTCACATGTAAACGATAAAATAGTAGAGAAATATCTATTTCTCATGTTTATTAAACCATATTTTGCCGTTACTTTGTGAAGAATTCATGAAAAAAATATGGATTTTTTTTGTCATGAGCTAAATGCATGTCCCTGTCACTTGTTAAAAGATATTTCTGCAAGTAAAATAGTTTTCTGTACGGTACCTTTTACATATCTGCAGAGTCAAACTCATGAACAAACCTTACACTTTCTACCATTATAACAAATTCAATCAAGTTTATGGAGAATAAATAAAATTTATGTTTAATATACAAAAAGATTAGGATAAATTGTTTAGCTCGTTATATTACTTACTTTGCTTTTAGGATGGTGATTATTGTGCGACTTGGATTAAAATTTTTATCCGTTGTGACGAGCATGGCCATGTTGCTTATTCTACTTGGCGGTGCCCTTGTTACGAAAACTGGTTCAGCAGACGGGTGCGGAGATTCTTGGCCTCTGTGTAACGGACAGCTCATTCCTGACCCTTTAACATTTGAAACCGTTGTTGAATTAAGCCACCGCTTAGTTTCTGGCGTGTCGGGCTTTCTTGTCCTCGCTTTATGCGTATGGGCATGGATTTCACTAGGGCATATAAAAGAAGTTAGACCTTTAGCGTTTATCTCTTTTTTCTTCCTAGTACTGCAAGCATTAATTGGGGCCGCTGCCGTTATGTGGGGGCAGTCAGATGCAGTGCTTGCTCTTCATTTTGGTATTTCTCTTATTTCGTTTGCTTCTGTGCTGCTGTTAACACTTATTATCTTTGAAGTGGATCAAAAGCTCGATGCAACTAATATGCAGCTAGGCTCTAAAATGAAAAAACATATTTACGGGGTTATCTTGTACACATATGCCGTTGTGTACACAGGCGCGCTTGTTCGCCATAAAGAAGCTAGCTTAGCTTGTCCAGACGTTCCATTTTGTTCACACGGAAACGGTTGGCTACCTGTTGATTTGAATCAGTGGATTCAAATGGGACATCGATTCGCTGCTGTTTTAACGTTTGTATGGATTTTAGCTGCCTTTATCCATGCAGTTAAATATTATCGTCATCAAAAAAATATTTTTTACGGATGGTTAGCTGCCCTCATTCTAGTTATTTTTCAGGCAGTTTCCGGTATGCTTGTTGTTGTCACACGTTTGCAGCTAGAGCTCGCGCTTGCTCATTCTTTAATTATCTCTTTCCTATTCGGTGTATTAAGCTACTTAACCTTACTTGCAACGCGTCATACACATAATTGATCAAAAAAGGTACGAGCTCAGAGCTCGTACCTTTTTTGATTAGCTTTCTAATTCAATTAATAAATCTCCCGGCTGGATGCCATCTCCATTCGACACGTGTACTTGTTTAATCACGCCGTCAAATGGTGCTTGCACGGTTGTTTCCATTTTCATTGCTTCTGTGATCATTAAGTGATCACCTTTTGAGACTTTATCGCCTTTTTCTACTACTACTCGAATAACGGTTCCAGGCATTGAAGCGCCGATGTGGGCCGGATTTCCTTGGTCGGCTTTTTGTTTTGCCGTAACGGTTGTTTTGACACTTTCGTCTTTAATCACGACTTCACGAGGCTGACCGTTCAATTCAAAGTATACTGTTCGCGTACCGTCTGCCTGCGGTTCTCCAATGGATACAAGGCGAACAATTAAGGTTTTTCCTTTTTCAATCTCAATTTCAACCTCTTCTCCTAAACGCATGCCGTATAGGAAAGTCGGTGTATCAAGAACAGAAATGTCCCCGTATTGTTCGACTGCTTTATGATAATCCATAAATACTTTTGGATACAGCGCATAAGCAATGGCATCAAAACTCGTTACTTGGCGATTTAAGTCTTTAAATAGCTTTTCTTTCACTGCATCGAAGTCCACATCTTCTAACAGTTCTCCAGGACGAACTGTAATAGGTTTTCTGCCTTTTAGAATGATGCGCTGAAGCTCTTTAGGGAATCCTCCGTGAGGCTGCCCTAAATACCCTTCAAACAATTCAATAACTGAATCCGGGAAGTCAAGCGTTTCACCGCGCTCAAACAGCGTTTCTTCTGTCAAGTTGTTTTGAACCATAAACAATGCCATATCTCCAACTACTTTTGATGATGGCGTAACTTTTACAATATCACCAAATAACAAATTCACGCGTGAATACATATCTTTTACTTCATCCCAGCGGTTTCCTAAACCAACTGCTTTTGCTTGTTGCTGTAAGTTGCTATATTGACCGCCTGGCATTTCATGCTCGTACACTTCCGTATGAGGAGCGTTCATGCCGCTTTCGAAGTCTTGGTAATATTTTCGCACGTCTTCCCAATAGTAAGAAAGCTCTTCTAGATTTTTAATATCTAGATTTGGTCTGCGGTCCGCACCTTCTAATGCGTAATAAAGAGAGTTAGCACTTGGCTGAGACGTTAAGCCTGCCATTGAGCTTACGGCTACGTCTACAATGTCTACACCTGCTTCAATTGCTTTTGCATACGTGTATACACCGTTTCCGCTTGTATCATGCGTATGAAGGTGGATTGGAATATCAACCGTTTCTTTTAGAGCCGATACTAAATCATAAGCTGCCTGTGGTTTTAAAAGACCCGCCATATCTTTAATGCCCAGGATATGTGCTCCAGACTGCTCAAGCTCTTTTGCTAAGTTTTTGTAGTAATCCAAATCATACTTACGGCGCGTCGGATCTAAAATATCACCTGTATAACACATCGCTGCTTCTGCAATCTTTCCTGTTTGACGAACGGAGTCAATTGCAAGAGTCATTCCTTGCACCCAGTTTAAGCTGTCAAAGATACGGAAAACATCAATACCTGCATAAGCTGATTTTTCAACAAATTCCTTAATTACATTATCAGGATAGTTTTTATATCCAACCGCATTTGACGCGCGAAGAAGCATTTGGAAAAGAACGTTTGGCGCTTGTTGACGCAAAGTAAGCAAGCGATCCCACGGATCTTCTTTTAAGAATCGATAAGCGACATCAAACGTTGCTCCCCCCCACATTTCCATAGAAAATAAATCTGGAAGCAAGCGTGCAGTTGGGTTAGCTACTTGTTTTAAGTCGTTTGTACGAA
The DNA here is from genome assembly GCF_023824195.1 of Priestia megaterium. Taxonomy (NCBI): domain Bacteria; kingdom Bacillati; phylum Bacillota; class Bacilli; order Caryophanales; family Bacillaceae; genus Priestia; species Priestia megaterium. The sequence goes on along the minus strand of NZ_CP085442.1, from coordinate 1,352,158 downwards.
TACGCGTTGCTAAAAGAGACTGATGGCCATCACGGAAGGTTGTATCCGTTAATAGCACTTCCTTGCGTTCTTTTACCCAATTTACTAGCCCTTCAGCGCCTTTTTCATCTAAAATCTGCTTTGTTCCGTTTTGAATTGGTTGGCTTATATCCACACTCGGAACGCGCGGTTTCGTAAAGATTGGCTTTTTCTTTTCCGATACACCTGGGAATCCGTTTACCGTAACATTCCCAATGTATGTAAGCATTTTAGTTCCGCGGTCTTTTCGCTTCGGGAAAACAAAAAGTTCAGGCGTTGTATCAATAAATGATGTATCATAAGCCCCTGTTAAGAACTTATCATGTTTTACTACATTTTCAAGGAACGGAATATTTGTTTTAATTCCACGAATACGAAACTCTTTTAAGTTCCGCACCATTTTTGATGCTGCTTGATCGAATGTTAATGCCCATGTTGTTACTTTTACTAACAGTGAATCATAATAAGGCGTAATTACAGCACCTTGGAAGCTGTTTCCCGTATCTAAGCGTACGCCAAAACCGCCACCAGAACGATAAGCCATAATCTTACCCGTATCCGGCATAAAATTGTTTAACGGATCTTCTGTCGTTACACGAGATTGAATCGCATATCCATGTACGTGAATTTGATCTTGTGCAGGAATGGACACTTCCTTGCTGTGAAGCGCGTAGCCGTCTGCAATTAAAATTTGCGATTGAACGATATCAATACCTGTAATCATTTCAGTAATTGTGTGCTCTACTTGAACACGCGGATTTACTTCAATAAAATAAAAATCGTTTCCTGATACTAAAAATTCTACTGTACCAGCATTTATGTACTGCACTTTTTCCATCAGCTGCACAGCTGCTTCACAAATGCGGAAACGTAAGTCTTCATCTATAGAAACACTTGGTGCTACTTCTACTACTTTTTGGTGACGACGCTGCACAGAACAGTCGCGTTCATAAAGATGCACAACATTTCCTTGTTCATCACCTAAAATTTGCACTTCAATATGTTTTGGGTTTTCAACTAATTTCTCGACATACACTTCATCATTACCAAAAGCCGCTTTTGCTTCTGATTTGGCACGATCATACGATTCTTTCAGGCTATCTGCATCGCGAACGATACGCATGCCTCGACCGCCTCCGCCCAAAGCCGCTTTGATCATTAGAGGATATCCATGCTGATTAGCAAATTCTTTTGCTTCGTCAATTGAATCAATAGGACCATCCGTACCAGGAATAACGGGAATATCTGCTTGAATAGCCTGATGACGTGCTTTTACTTTATCGCCAAACATATCAAGATGCTTGGATTTTGGGCCAATAAAAATAATGCCTTCTTCTTCGCAACGTTTCGCAAATTGGATATTTTCTGACAAAAAACCATAGCCAGGGTGAATAGCATCTACATCATGAGACTTAGCAATGTCGATGATGCCTTCTATATCTAAATAAGCATCAATCGGTTTTTTCTCCGCTCCTACTAAATAGGCTTCATCCGCTTTGTAACGGTGATAAGAACCTGCATCTTCCTTAGAATAAATTGCAACAGTCCGAATATTCAGTTCAGTACATGCTCGAAATACACGAATCGCAATTTCTCCTCGGTTTGCTACTAATACTTTTTTGATTTTTTTAGTTACAAAACTCATGTTGCTAATCTCCTCTCAATTTCGTATAAACTTCAATATATAGCAAAATTGGATAAAAGAAAAGCAAAAATCAATGGAAAATGATAAAATTCCAATAAATTTTTGCTTTTTTTACACAATTTTTTCACGAAAATCAATCGCTTATTGTTGATGTATTGTTCGGATGTAGCACAATATTTTCCGTATTTTTCTGTTTTTTATTTTGATAATTTACGAAAAATGAGATATTTACAATAATTCCCATAGATACCATCAGCGTTAGCAGCGAAGACCCTCCGTAACTGATAAACGGAAGCGTGACGCCGGTAATCGGAATGAGTCCCGTAAGCCCTCCAAGGTTAATGCCTGTTTGAATACCTATCATACTGGCTACTCCAATACAAATCATGCTAGCAAACGGATCCTGAGATTTTTTAGCCAGCATTAAAATCCTGAAAATTAAGAAGCCTAAAAGGCCCAGCACGAGCATAACTCCAAAGAACCCTAATTCTTCTGCAATAATAGCCATAATGAAATCGGTATGGGGCTCCGGAAGATAACCATACTTTTGTACACTTTCTCCTAAGCCAAGGCCTTTTAAGCCTCCTGTACCTATTGCTAAATATGAATTAACCAGCTGATAACCGGTTCCTTGAGCATTGGCAAACGGATCTGATGCACCGGTAAAACGGCCAATTCGATTGGCAGTAAACTGACCTGTAAAAAAACCAATCGTAATAATTACTGTAAGCAAAATGATACCTAGTGCTAGCATGCGGAAAAGGGTTTTTTTAGAGATTCCCGAACACAGCATAATGGTAACGGCAATAGCAAAAATAATTGATCCCGTTCCAAGGTCAGGCTGAATAGCTACAAAACCTAATATTAGAAATACAAGACCCATAGGTCCAAAAAAAGCTTTTTTGATGTTGTCAATATACTCTTGCCTTTTAGACAAAACATACGATAAGTATAAAATGACAACAAGCTTGGCATACTCAGCCGGCTGCATGTTTGCCCCGCCAAGCTGCAGCCAACTTTGCGCATTGTTACTCGTATGCCCCATTACAAACACAAGCAAAAGCAGTACAAAAATGCCCAGAATCGCATAAGGCAGTATTTTAGGATACAGCTTGTAAGGTGTTAGCATTGTTAAAATGAACAATACAAGCGTAAAAGCAAGCCACATTTTTTGTCTGTTGTAAAAGAAATCACTTGACGTATGATATCTTGTAATACTTACAATCATACTTGAACTGTAAACCATAACTAGTCCAACCGCACAAAGAAGCAGCACTGGAATTACAATTGAATAGTCAAAATGCCTAAATATTTTTTTTACCATAACCCTCTTCCTTTAAAAATGACGTGTTTCTGTTTCGTTTCATCTTTTATGTACAAATTTGAGT